>JAGQPY010000276.1 GCA_020426485.1 Planctomycetaceae bacterium | reverse complement strand
AAGTTTTCGACCTCTACGGAACAGACTGGAAATCGACTGACCAATGTGACTGCGACGATGGCGGATCGACATGGACGAATCCTGAACAGGAATTCCCCCGGAATTCGACTGCCTTCAGAACTCCCGATCCAACCGTCGAACAGTGACAGTCAGATTTCGGGACCTGAAGAAGCGGCCATGAATCCAAGGGCAAGGGGATTTGAGAGGAAATGGAAATGCCCGGAGACTCATCGTAAATTGCCCCGTCACAGCAATCGGGTATTGTGTCCACAAGTCACAGTTCCACAGAATCCCCCATACCTCAGCATCAGTCTGCAACAATCGCACAGATGCAACCGGGTGTACCAATGAAGGCAGTCACCGGACTATGCGGTCTGTAGCGTTTTCATGCTGCCGCGTTTATCCGGAAGCCTGCGAAGAAAACGCACGAACGGTCTTCGGATCTGTCGTGTCAGTTTGGCCACTGCCACGCCGGGAGACGGAGTTTCCGGATGAAGGACCGTCGGCCCCGGCCACGCGTCGCCGGCAGGCTGTGGCGGGACAGCATTGACATTTGTTCCGGTCATACCGAGCAGATCACGTGTAACGATTTGCCAGGCTGAACAGTGAACAGAAGCGCCAAAGTCTGAGCCGATCAGCGAAGCCTTTACGAATTGTTAAGACATCCGCATGTGTCAACCGATGATGATGGCAGCGAACAGGACGAGCAAAAGTCCGTTTGCTTGTGCAGTGCCGTCGACAGTTCTTCTACCCATTTTCTGTGATTCCTGTTCCGTCAGGATTCCAACTTATCTGCCAACAGGTTTACCCATGCACAGTGACGCGTCGAAGATTGTCACGGGCGACTTCAATCGCGGCTTTGATTCAGACGATCAGATGCGATGGTATACCGACCCGGAACAACTGACCGCGTGGCAACAGGAACTGGTTCAGCACTGCAAAGCAATCAATCGACAACTCCAGCAGATCCATGTGGGACTCATGGAACCCGACGATCCGTCCGAATTGTCCTGCCCACCCAATTTTCGCGTTGTGGGTACAAACTAGAAATCTGATCGAAAACACACTCGCGTCCTGCTTTGCAGCAACCAGCGGTACGTCATTCAGAAACCGCTCGACGCGCGCGGTCATTCCCACTTCGATCCGTATGCACATCGCTGAAGTCTCTTTCGCGCGCCCGCTCTCCGGAAAGAACGCTGTTCTCGCTGGTCGCTCACCATGCGCTCTGGATGCTTGAGCCTGTTTCTGTGAGACACAGACAACAGGCTCCGTCATTTCCTGAGAATCGCGACGGACTCCCGTGGGTCTGATGCATCTCCATGTGTGAACGGACCGCAACCGCGGGGCACGCTTTGCTTCCGAATGAACGGGCATCCCCTGAAATCGTTACATTCGGCACTTTCGACGGCCGGTGTCGTGACCCCTCCGGAATTCTTCGCTTTACGGGCAAGTGGCACCGAGAGCGACATAGATTTGTGCTGTGTCGCGGAGGTCGCGGCACGGACATTGAATTTCCGGAGAACCCATGGCCCACTCGACGCCGGGCACAGCCAGCGATACGTTGCAGGAAGTTCGGCAGATTGATCTGCCTGAACTCAGGTTGTCGACCCTTACCGTCGCCACCGAACACTGCTCGATCTCAAGGCTGCGAGATCACCTTGTTGGAACTCTGATGGAGTATTCCATCCTGGATTCTCACTGCGCGGCCAGAGCAGCCATCGCTCTGGAAGAAGCGTTGGCCAACGCTGTTTACCACGGCAATCTGGAACTGGAATCCAGTCTGAAGTGTGATGGCTTCGAAGAGTTTTATCGAGAAGCTGAACTCAGGTCCGGACTTGCTCCGTGGAAGCACCGAATGCTGAGCATTGTTCAGCTTGCCGGGCCACTTGGTGGCTGGGTCACAATTCAGGACGAAGGCGCGGGGTTCTGTCAGGCAGACCCGTCGAAGGAACGTCACGAAAGCGATGCCGAACTGCCCAGCGGACGAGGACTGACCATGATGCGTGCGTTTGCGGACGAAGTCTTCTTCAACAAATCCGGTAACCAGACAACGCTTGTTTTTTACGCCACCCCCAACAGTGACGTCCATCACCGGATGGCGAATTTTTATGCCGAACGACCACGAATATCAGACATTCCCGCTGCCGCTCCACCAGCGAGCGCAGCTGTTTCCGCCGGTGGCCATATTGCGGAAGCAGTCGTTGACTGAAACGCTTTCGCAGCCCGGCGATCGGATGCTTCAGGCCACGCGAACTTGGTGAGCAGAATCGCATTCGACAGGTTCCTTCGCAAATCAGTTCAACACGAAACACTTGCGGAACAGACGAAGTCCGGACAAAAAATACCATGTGTGCTGAACACAGACCGATGACCGACGTACTGCAGGAATACAATCCAAACCGTTCCATCTCGCTGGCCGATACCTGCGCGAATGGTTTCGATCTTTCCGCGCCATTGGCGCGCCCGGTGGATGCCGGAAAGGCCTGTCTGCTGCAGATTTATCCTGCAACATCCGCTTCAGGGCTGATGAGAATCAGCCGAGACCGCTCAATTATCGGTCGGGACACGACCTGCGATATCGCCTTGTCTGATCACGCGATGAGTCGAACACATGCGGCCATTGATCGAGTGGGGGATTCGTATTTTCTGTCGGATCTGAACAGTACAAACGGTACCTATGTTGACGACAAACTGCTGCGCGGCCGGATGCCGCTGACCGGCGGAGAACTCATTCGGATGGGCAGCTCCATCCTGAAGTTTATGATGTCGATGGATCAGGAGGCTCACTACCACGCCGTCGTGCACGAACTCATGGTACGTGACTCGCTGACCAATGCCTTCAATCGCAGCTATCTGATTCCGCAGATTGACGGGGAACTCAAGAGCTGTCGCCGAGACAACATTCACTTTTCCATCATCATCCTGGATATTGACCACTTCAAGAAGATCAACGATCGTTTCGGCCATCTGGTGGGCGATGAAGTTTTGCGAGTCTTCTGCGAAAGAATTCGCGCGGAACTGCGAGCTACCGATATGCTGGCTCGATTTGGAGGCGAGGAATTCGTCGTGGCATGCCGACAGACTTCGGTTCGTGAAGCGGGCCGCATTGCCGAACGACTTCGGCTGACGATATCGTCGACGGCCTTTCAGACTCAGGCTGGCCCCATCGTCATCACATGCAGCCTGGGAGTGGCATGCAGCGACGGAGTCCAGTTCCCGAACTGCGACGAACTATTCTCCGCAGCTGACCGATCACTCTACAACGCCAAGCGGTCAGGGCGAAACTGCGTCGAAATTTTCGACCCATCCACCACCCGCAGTTCCAGCCCCAGGTAGCGAGCATTCATCGGTGTCGGCAGCTCCGCACGCGGCCTCAGTACCGGCACCGGCGACAGAACCGGCTGAGACAACGTGCTGAATCAGTGTGATGTCCTTCAGGACAGAGTACGACATGTGGGCCGCAGTCGCCTGATCAGAAGCACCACGACCAGTCCTCATCGTCCTTTCGGCGTCGCCGATCTTCGCGGTCATCATCGTCACGGCGTTTCCAGGACCGACCTCGATCTGAACCGGAAGCCACAGCAGCGGCGTCGACCATGCGACCGAAAATCGTGTCCAGCTGCTCAGTGTCACGCTTCATCAGGCCGACCGCCTGCTGCAGACCCGAACTGAAGCCGTCCAGCTTCACGCGCTTGTCGCGGTCGCGATCGGAATCCTCAATGTCAGCTGCTCGAATTTCCGAACGCGTCGCATCAAGGAATCGAACTTCGCTGTCGTCTGCCTGAACAAGATCGAATCCGGCTCCTCCCATGATGGCCACGGGAATGTCGATATTTCCGGCAACGGAGAAGGAATCGTCACCGGCGCCCAGCCAGACTTCAATTCGTTCCACGTCTCTCAGATTGAAATCAACAAAGCCTTTTTTGGGAATAAAGCTGGCGTGAACTCGCAGCTTCTTCTTACCGACGATGTTAATCGAAACCGTGTCATTCAGATCCGTACCGACAATAACCAGAGTACCGTCAACCAGTTTGATGCCCGTCACCATTGTGGTGGTTGCAGCTACGGCCTGTCCCCCGTTGCCATCGTTGATGGTCACGGTAATCACATAGACGCCGGGCTCCTGATATACGTGCTGGCCAGCGACAGTTCCCGCTCCCTGAGCCTCCGTCACGACGCCCTGTGTTACGACTCCATCGCCCCAGTCGATAGTGGCAAAATGAACGTCGCCGGGATTGCCGTCTGTGAAGTTCACCAGAACACTGGTGCGTACCCCGGACGGCGTTTGCTGACTGGAACTGGAAATGGACGCGATGACCGGAGGCACGTTTTCTGTCGAGATGTCGTCATCAGTGACACTGAGCGACGATGTGCCGCCGACATATCCGCCGGCAGTCGCTGAGATCACGACATTCTGAGTTCCGTCGATGTCTGAATCGTCGACGGCCAGGACCGTAAACGTCGCAGACGAAGCTCCGGCCGGAATGGTGACCTCGGCCGGAACTGTCGCTTCCGTCAGATCACTGGATGTGAGCGTGACTGTCAATGGCTGCGACAGATCGCCGTCATTTCGGGTTACTGTTCCCGTCGCCGATCCTGCTGCTTCGGAAATGCTTCCGGGTGCCAGCGAAAGTGTCAGGGTCAACACATCGTTATCCTGATTGGCCACCGCCACATTATTCGGATTGATCCCCGCATAGTCACTGATTCCGCCGATGGTGCCGGTCACCACGCTGTAGGCGATGGTTCCGTCGACAACGTTGTCATCAACTCCGGTAACGGTCACTGACTGAGGAATATTCCAGTTGCTCGGAGTAAACACGACTGACGAAACGAACAGGCTGCCTTCCGAGGGATCACTGCTGGACAGCGGGATGGTCACAACGTCTGTCGGTTCGCTTTGCAGAACCACGCTGAAGGTCGCGGAACTTCCGTTCTCTGAAGTGTCTCCACTGATCTCGGATACGGAAACGCCTCGAGTATCATTGTCCAGAATGCTGCCGTTTGCTCCCTGCGGCCTGAGCCCGTTGTACCGCGGGTCAGCACTGACGGCAGGCTGAGGCAGGACCACAATTCCCAAACTGTTTTCGGCGATGTTGTCGTCAATCGCCGTGATCAGGATGTCCTGAGGAATGTTCCAGTTGGAAGGAGTAAACGTCAGCGTGGTCTGCGAGAACGTCACCTGATCTGCACTGCCGTTGACGACATCGAACGTGACATCCGCCGTTGGCTGAGAATTCAAAACAAAGCTGACGATGTCCGTTGCACCGCCTTCGACAACCAGCAGCCCGGTATTCGGAGATGTTGTGAATCCTGCGGTGTCATCGTCTTCAGTGAGGACCTGAACCGTCTGATCAGCCACATTTGCAAACGCCCCATCACTGGCGTCGTCGTCAATGCTGACGACAATCAGAGACGTCTGAGTTCCATCGTCAATCAGGTCGTCAACGCCGGTCACGGTGACTGTCTGCGGCTGATTCCAGTTCGCCGACGTAAACACCAGTGATGTCGGAGAAACAACAGCTTCGCTCGAATCAGTGCCGTCCAGCCGAACCACAACCGATGAGACCGGAGCTGCCGTCAGAACCACAGAAAACGTCTCCGTGGTTCCGGATTCTGCGACCTGAATTGTGGTGGGACCCAGCAGAGAAAAACCGGCTACATCATTGTCCGTGACGTTCAGGCCGGTGGAATACCCGACATAACCATCTGCAGAAGCGGAGATGCTCAGCACCTGGGTTCCATCCACCACAAAGTCGTCGACTGCTGTGATCGCGAAGTCGACTGATGCTGCACCCGCCGGAATGGTGACGGTCGAAGGAACAGTTGCTTCCGTAGTGTCGCTGGATGCCAGATTCACTGTCAGTGAGCTGCTGAGATCTTCATCATTGCGGGTGACGGTGCCGGTCGCTGTGCCGCCCGCTTCGCTGATCGACAGCGGATTGATAGACATCGTCAGAGCAGGGTTTTCGTTGTCCGTCACGTTTAGACCGGCAGAGTAACCGACGTAGCCGGTTTTGGACGCCGAGATGCTGAGTACCTGAGTCCCATCGGCCACGGTGTCATCCACCGCTGTGATGGTGAAGTTGGCGGATGCTGACCCTGCCGGAATCGTGACTGTGGCCGGAACAGTGGCTTCACTGGTGTCACCGGATGCCAGATTCACTGTCAGCGAACTGCTGAGGTCTTCGTCATTGCGAGTGATCGTGCCCGTTGCCGTGCCACCGGCTTCACTGATTGACAACGGAGCAATCGACAGCGTCAAAGCCCGAGCATCATTGTCGATATTGGTCACAGACACGTCGGCAGCATCCAGGCCGTCATAGTTGGCGTCTGTGCTGGTCGCAGCGGCTGTCAAAATGTTGTACGTCACATCGCTATCGGACAGGGCATCATCCAAGCCCGTTACCGTCACAGTTTGAACTGCATTCCAGTTGGAAGGAGTGAACACGAGGCTCGACGGAGACATCGTTCCTTCCGTCACGTCGCTGCTCGACAGATCGATAACAACATTGCCAGTGGGTACTGAATTCAACACAACCGTGAACGTTGCCGATCCGCCGGTTTCGGATGTGCTTCCACTGATTGCGGAAACAGAGATGCCTGCCGTGTCATTGTCGGTGATCGTGCCCAGCCCGACGCTCGTGCTGCCCACAAATCCTGAATCCACACTTTGTACGCTCACGGTGAACGTCTCATCATCTTCGTCGATCAGGTCATCCAGAATTGCAACGTTAAAGGTCGCGGTCGCAGCGGTGCTTCCGGCCGGGATTGTGACCGATGCCACGTTCGCGACGAAGTCTGTCCCCGCTGTGGCAGAACCATTCGCCGTGGCCAGCGTCAGATTGATTTCAACGACGGCCGGGCTGGTCAGTGTGACAGCGAACGCGGCGGTCCCGTCGGCTTCATTGACTGTGGCATTTCCAATCAGTACGTCCGGGATGACTCCCGCAGTGATCGCAAAATTGGCACTCACAAATGTGATGTCATAGTTGTCAGCGACGGCGACCAGACTTCCCTGCAGAATTTCGTAATCACCAACGGTTTCTCCCGGCTGCCGTGACAGCGTTCCCGCCAGAGCAACCGCTTCTGTTTCGCCTCCGACCAGTCCCGACGTGGAAAACGTCAACGGCGGATCTGTTTCACCGATCACCTTGCTGGCAGGATTTGCCGTCACAGTCAGCGAAGCGGTAGAGATGTCTGCCATCGTGCTGGCAGCGGTTCCCACGATGTAGTTACCGGCGTCAGCTCCGGAAAGACTCACGGTGCCGACGGTCACCGTTCTGCCGGTTCCGACATTCTTGTCGGAGAACGTCCCCGTTGCCGAACCGCTGACGTCATCACCTGCAAAGACGGTCGCCAGTGAAAT
>JAGQPY010000275.1 GCA_020426485.1 Planctomycetaceae bacterium | reverse complement strand
CTCATTAGGACGGCCGGAAAAGGCCGTCCTACAGTCACTCATTCGAATATTGACAGACCACTAGAGGCGTTGTAACGGGTTGTCTGGTCGAGACGTCGTTGATTGAAACACATGCGGAAAACGGTGAACGGGAATCGGTGGCAGATGCCGGTATTCAGTGATGCGAGCCGGCGGCATACTGGCATCCACCTGAAACCAGATGCCGGCGGCATAGGTGGCGTCGGCCACATAGCCGAGCGAAATACCGTGAAAAACGTCGCCGCCGGTCGTCAGATATGGGCCTGCGGTGCGAATGTCCTCAAGAGAAAACAGCCCGTCGGTCACCAGCCAGGCCGGTGAGATGTGGCGGGTGTGGCCACTTTCCGCTTTCAGAAAACGTTGTCTTGCTCGAACAATCGAAATTGCGGCGGAAGGACTAATGCCGGGAACGCTTGCAAGCACTTCCGCTGGCGCCTGAAGGACGTTGATGCGTCCGAAGATCAGTGGCGAGTCATCGAAAGTGACTTCGGATTCCAGCGTTCGAAAGGCTGATTCGACTCCCGAGGAATCTGCGGTCCACGGACTGTGCAGCAGTGTGTCCACTCCGTCGACGGGTATGCGAACGGTCACACCAATCAGATCAAACAGTGAACGAATCTGATACGGCGGGTTTTCGGAGAGACTGATTCCACCCCGAGCTGCGGCGGCTTCGTTCTGACGGAATTGATCGCCACTGCCGCTTAACTGTCGCCGCAGCCGATCCTGTACGGTTTCCTGTCGCTTCTTCCGATCATCCTCCTGAGCGCTCAGCACTTCCTGCTGAGTGTAGTTCTTTTGCGGTCCGGCGGATCGAAGAGCCACGATAAATCGGGCGACAATCGGACCGAAGCGATCGCTTAGCTGGTCGTAGACCTGGGCAAGGTTCTTTTCATTGAGGTTCAGCTTCAAGGATCCGTCGTCGCGCAGGGCGGATTCGCAGGAAGTGACCGTGAGATAATCCTGCAGACCTCGGTCGATTCGTCCGTTGCCATTCAGATCGACGTCGCCACCATCGGGCAGGCCGTTGCCATTGCGATCTTCGCCAAAGAACAGCTCCGGCGTGATTCCACGAATCTGCAACAGTTCTTCCAGATGAGTCAATCTTGCCTGACGTGGCAGGCGATTGAACTTCTGGTTCAGATACCACGAAGACTCCGCGCCAAATTCGGAGGGCGTGTCGTCCGGGTCCATCCAGTCCAGAATCGAATCCGCTATTTCTCGCGAGATTCCAGGAATCTGCGTCAGCCGGTCTCGAGTTTCACGGCGTTCGGATTCATCGAGAGGCAGTGTATTCAGGTTCAGAAGTGCGGATTCATTCAGGACTCCGGACGTTCGGCGAACGTCTGTGGAGCGTGAGGCGAGGACCGTGAGATCCGGAACAATCCGGAACGACGTCGGACGGACGGAATCCCCAGAGATCACGATGGCGTTCGCCAGGAGTTCAGATGACAGACGGTGGTGTTCAGCTTCAAAGCCGACCGCGATGATTCCGGATGTCGCTGCTTCTGCAGAAGCCAGCAACGTGTTCCGATGTCCGGCAAGCTCGTATTCCACCAGTGACATTTCAGAAAACTGGTAGACGGACAGAGAAAGCAGCATGATCACGACCAGAGCCGTCACCAGCACAGAACCTCGGCGCCTGGTCGTGCGACATTCCTGCGAAGTGATCTTCATGACATGCCTCCCCGAACGGCAGGAGCAACGGGAAGGTGGACTGTGATGGATATCGGCGGACGGTTTCGAAATTCGATACGAACGTCAACCGCAACCGGAAGTTGCCCGGCGTCGATACTGTTCCAGCGGGAGATCCATGACTGCCCGTCGAAGTAGCGCAGACGCATCGATCCTGCATCTGCGGAAAGGCATTGCGCTCGCTGAAAACTCTGCCGGTCCACTTCCTGCCGATGAGTCATCAGCATTCGTGGCACAATCCGTTCTGCTCGCAGCAGGCCACGATCCGGTGAACCTGAGTTCAGAATCGTAAAGGCCGTTTGATCGTTTTCTCGCTGGACGGGAACGCGAAGTGGGTTCCCGGTCCCCAGCCACCAGACAACCTGTCGCGTGCGGACCGATTCTTGCGCGGTCCCGTCCCGCTGGTATTGGGGGTATCGAGCATTCGGGGCATCGATCAGCAGGACCATCGAATCTGCGTCGCCAAAAAATCGCACCGGTCTGATCTTCGTCACTCCGTCGATGTTCAGGTGACGTTCTCCGATGCCTGACCCCATAAAATCCGCAGCCTGCAGGCTCGGCAGTCCTGATGTGAATGACGGCAATGTATTCGCCAAGGAAAGTGATGGCGCAGGCGGACCAATCTCGACGGGGAATGCCGGACCGACTCCCGGTTCGTGTGCGGCCAGTGACTGAAGGTCTGACGTCAATGCATCGGCAAGGTCATTGTTCAGTCGAGTCGTCTCCAGTCGATCTCGGCTGTTGACTTTCATGTTGACGTGCAGATGTAGCGCACCGTACAGCGCTGCCAGGACCACGGAACACAATGCGGTCGCCAGCAGCATTTCGATCAGCGTGAACCCGCGCAGCCTGTTCCGTCCGCCATCTGGCGAGATGCAGGTCTTGATGACGACGATACGCGTCACGGCGCGCACGGAAGCCGGCGTGACAGCTGCCACACACAATGAGATGTCAGCGGCCTGAGAATGTCGTTTCATCGAAGCGGCCCCTGAAATCCACCGCGTCCTGTACTTCGGAAACGCGAATGGCTTTGGGATGGTCCGTGTCCGCCGGTCGTCTGGTCGCTGTCGTGCGGTGACACGAGTCGAGTGAGTTCAAAGTCTCCGTCGGGTGACGTTGCCCGGCGGACACGAACGACCAGTCGTTTCAAACCCAGTTGCGGATGTCGATCCACTGTCACACTGCAAAGCCAGCGTTGATCATCAAGCGGAATAAATGGCGACGATTCCATCGGCAGAATCCCTGCCTGCAGTTGATGCATCACGGATCTCGCGCGAGTTGCCGCTTCGGACTGCATCTGACTTCGCAATGACGCCTGTACACCGACGTATGTCTGTTGTTCCAGCGCTGCGATTGCGATGGCCAGAATCGCTCCGGCCAGGAGAATTTCCAGCAACGTCATACCGCTTCGCGCAGCAGAAGGCCGTCGACGGACGATCGACGGCTTGGTTTGAATCGATTTTCGAATCAACTGCTGCACTGAACGGCTGCTTTCCACTTATTCACCCAGAATGTCGTCAGTTGTGTCGAACGTTCGGTCCGGGCCTGCGGAAATGATGTCCGGGAAGTCAGGGTTGTTTCTCCCTGGAAACTGATATCGCAGTTCCGTTCCCCAGGCATCTTTGGGCGGCGAATCCAGATAGGGACCTCGCCAGGATCGATCGTCGCCGGCGGGACGAGTCGTCAGCACACTGAGGCCTTCTGATGCGGTCGGCAGCGAGCCCAGGTGGTCAAGCGAGTAGAGCTTCAATGCCTGCCGAACGCCCGCGATGCTGATCTTTGTGGCATCAACATTGGCGTGGGTCTGACGCCCCATCAGTCGAGGCACGACCATGGTCATGATGACTCCCATGATGGCCAGCACCAGCAGCACTTCCATCAGCGTAAAGGCGGCTCGCCGATGGTGATCATTTGATGTAAGAATTGATTTCATTTGTTGCGTCTTCCAAGGTTGGTCCCCGAAACAGACATTCACCGATCGTGGTATTCTGTCTGTTCGTGGATTTGAATTTCCGATTGATTCGGCTTCGATCTTTGTCGCAGGCGGTGACTGTTCAGGAATGGGCATCAGCCGATTCCTCCACCGCCCAGCACGGGAAGAAGTAGTGCGATGACCAGAAAGCCGATGAGTCCGGCCATGACCAGCATCACGACGGGTTCCAGCAGCTTGACCAGCACGTCCAGTTGACTCTGTGCTCGCGATTCCAGCTTGTCAGCGATGGACAGGAGCACCTTGTCCAGTCGGTTCGCCTGTTCGCCCACACTGATCATTTCGGTCAGCTCACGAGGGAATTGACCGCTGGCCGCGAGCGGTTCTGCCAGAGTACGTCCGGTGGTCACGTTTTCAGCCGCGTCATTGACAGCCAATGTGATGACGGAATTTCCGGCTGCGGAAGCGGCGATTTTCAGCGACCTCAGGAGCGAAACGTCGTTCGACAGCAATGTCCCCAGAACTCGACTGAATCGGCCGATGGTCAGGAAACGCTCGATCTGCCCGATGACGGGTAGTCGGAGCCGTGCCTGATCCAGCTGACGCCGAACGGATTCGGTTTGCAGTCTGGAACGAGCATAAGCCACGCCACAGACAAGCAGCAGAAGCAGCCAGGGCCAGTGTTGTTGCGCAAGATCGCTGGACTTCAGAAGCCAGTCAGTCAGAACAGGAAGCTGCCCCTGCGATCGCATTCGATCGAACATAGGAGCGAACTGCGGCACAAAGAAAACGATCATTCCAATGACAACAACCGTACCAGTGCACAGCAGAAACACAGGATAGGCCAGTGCGCCAATCACTTTGCCTCGCAACTCTTCCTGACGTTCTGTCAGCCGAGCGGCTCGACTGAGCGACTCTTCCAGGAAACCGCCTTCCTCACCGGCATGCACCAGACTGATCGTGACCTCCGGAAAGACGCCGTCGTGTTCACGCATGGCTGATGCCAGGGGTTGCCCGTTGGAGACTCGCGTTCGCAGCGTTTCCAAAACAGGTTTCAGACGAACGTCAGACGTCTGGTCAGCCAGAATGTCCAGCGCTTTCAGCAGTGGTACACCGGATTCGAGCAGATCGGCCAGCAATCGATACATGGCCGCCAGGCGACCAGCACCCACAGATCGCTGGCCGGCACTTCGTGTCGCGGAAGCGGGTTCCACGACCAGCGGCATCAGGTTTTCTGCCGACAGCTGCTGCAGCGCCTGCAGGCGCGAATCGGCCGACAGGACACCAGCGATCTGTTGTCCGTCGGGTGAAGCTGCTGTGTAGTGAAAACGATTCATACTTCACAAGGGATTTACCCTTGCCCCACCTGACATCTGTGAACCGCTGAGTGTGGTCCGGTTCCTGCGTTGAATGAAGTTCGCTGTTTGTGTCTCGTCAGAGTCAGGCTGACGCCGCAATCAGCAATGGGCTGGAGTTTGCCCTGCATTTCTGTTTGCATCGGACATGGCGGCGCTGCACCCTCAGCCAGGCTTCGGTGATGACATCCGACGACAATCGAAGTTGCCAAATGTCATCATGCATCAAACCTAGCTCAGCAACTCTGCCCGGACGGCGCTGCGCCATCGCCGTCGCGCGGATTGATGGCTGTGTGTACTGTCTGAATCGGTTACGCCTGTCAGATGGGTTTTGCAGCGGGCACCGGGTCAGACAAGAACACGCTTGGAATCGATCAGCCGGCGCAGACTCGCACGACTTCTTCAATGCTGGTCTGTCCGTCGACAGCTCGACGAACTCCGGAATTGGTCAACGTCAGCATTCCGGACGCCAGTGCCGCAGATCGGATTTCGTCAATGGGCGCTTTGCGGCTGCAGAGGTCTCGCAGCCGAACATTCATGGTCATCAGTTCGAAGATTCCCACTCTTCCCGAATAGCCGGTTCCGCGACATTCGCGGCAACCGACGGCCCGGTAGAGAGGTCGGTCATCCGGCAGCTGGTGGACTCGGCGAGTCTGGCAGTCCGGACAGTATCGTTCCCGACAGTGCACGCAGAGACGGCGGACCAGTCGTTGGGCCAGAATTGCCTCAACACTTCCGGACACAAGGTACGGTTCGATTCCCAAATCGATCAGACGCGTCAGGGCACTGGGGGCGTCGTTGGTGTGCAGAGTGCTGAGCACCAAATGGCCGGTCATGGACGCCTGAATAGCACTGCGAGCGGTTTCGGTATCGCGAATTTCGCCGATGAGAACAACGTCCGGATCATGTCGCAGAATGCTGCGAAGGCCTTCGGCAAAGTCGAGGCCGATTTTGTCCTGCACCTGAATCTGATTGACGCCGTTCAGCCGGTATTCGACCGGATCTTCAACGGTGATAATCTTTCGCGTCGGACTGCGGATCTCCATCAGCGAACTGTACAGTGTTGTTGTCTTGCCGGATCCCGTCGGGCCGGTCACCAGAACCAGACCGTGCGGACGAGAAATGATTCCACGCCACATCTGGTCAATGTCCCGCGGAAACTCGATGGAATTCAGATTCATGGCAGCCCGCGACTTATCGAGCAGTCGCATCACGATGCCTTCGCCATCAAGCATCGGAATGACCGAAACTCGCACGTCGATTTCACGTGCCTTCACGGTCAGCTTGATTCGCCCATCCTGCGGCAGCCTTTTTTCCGCGATATTCAGCTGCGACATGATCTTCAGCCGACTGATGATGGCAGCTCGGAACGGATGAATTTCGGGCGGCACCGTCTGAACACTCAGCAGGCCGTCGATACGAAATCGAACAACCAGCTGTTGTTCCATCGGCTCCAGATGAATGTCACTGGCTCGCTGTTCGACGGCTTCGGCCAGCAGATCATTCACGAAACGAATGACTGCCGAGGCGCCGGCATCTTCCTCAGAACCGGACGTCAGTTCAATCGCATCCAGCGTCGCGCCATGCTGCCCGGCCTGAGCTTTCAGGTCTGACACCGTGCCGCCACCCACGCCCAGAACTTCACGCAGGTGGCGAGCAATCTGATGAGACGGAGCCACGACGGTCTGAAGATAAAAGCCGCTGCCGGTGGTCAGTTCGTCCAGCGGTTCGATCTTCAACGGATCGCTGACGGCGACTGTGACCTGTCGGCCATTCTGATGCAAAGGCAGAATCTCGTGTTCGAACAGCACGGCGGCCGGAAAGCGGGCGACCAAAACAGGGTCGATGTCATAGCCCTCCAGATCGACGAACTCCAGCAGAAAGCGCTCGGCAAGAGACCGCGCGACATGAACCAGATCTCCCTCTGAAGCGTCAGGGGGCTGTGAATCACCGTCAATCCAGTTTCTTTGTTGTGTGGTGGTCATGGTCTAGCTGCCGAAAGGCCCGGAGTGGCTGATGATGCTTCGGTTGAGCGATTTCTGCGAACGGCCGACGCTGATCGCAGCTGCTTCATTTGTCGGAAAGGTTGGAAGTCTGTCCTGCGCGGGAATCTGCTCAGAGTCTCGGAGAGGAAGTTCCGTGGGATTCGAAAGGTGCATGCCAACGGACGAGCGATATGAGGAACCCGTTGAAAGGTAGCTTAAGATTTCGTGGAGAGTGCGGGTTTCTGTCGGTCCGCCGGGGTCATCGGGGTCGAGGTGAGCAGATTTTCCGGAAAGACACCGAAAATTCGACACTTCTCGCTGATCGCCATCAGGACAGACTCCACCGAGCTTGCCTCGGTGGTGAACAGACTGGAAAGCCAGGATCCTTTTCTGCGGCCCGAGCGAAGCCTAAGGCTTCGCTC
>JAGQPY010000274.1 GCA_020426485.1 Planctomycetaceae bacterium | reverse complement strand
CCGACTGGTGGAAGGAACACGTGGGGACACACCACTTCTGGGCTGCAAGGTGCGAGAATTGGGTCGCTCTCGACACAGATTGGCTGTTTATTCTGGCGAGTTTTCGAAGCTCGCTGGGGTGTGATGGCGGGCGAGCGGCGGAAACTGCTGCATCGGTTGGTACGCGTGCAGCGGCAGAGCCGGGGCTGCAGCTGATTGTTTGACTCATTCCATCTTTCTATGATGACGGATTCATAAAGATGGGTGAGTTCGACCACGGTGGGAATGGATTCTTAATCTCTTCGGGAGTGCTAGCGATGCGCACAGTCTGCATGCCAGCGGTTTTGTTGGTGATGATTTTGATCAGCGGTTGCAATACCGGCCAAGAATCAGCATCTGCTGTTCCGCAACCTCGCCCGGTCACAGTCTTCCAACTCGAGCAATTCCAGCCTCGAAGTTCGGTCGAGCGTTCTGGTTCGGTGACATCCTGGAAGACTGAGACCATCGGTTTTGAAGTGGGCGGCAGGGTCGAATTTATGGTGGAACCCGGGACGGACGTCCGCGGCCCTGATGTCGCTGACGGAAAGGAGACATTCCTCCCCAAGACAGGGACGGTCCTTGCCCGTCTGGATGACACTCGATTTCGAGCGAGATTGGCCAGCGTGCAGGCCAATCTCGCCACGACAGAAGCTCAAGTTGAAGCAGTCACTCGGGAGCTGAAGAACATCATTCCCAAACAGATTGCGGCAGCCGAGGCCAATAAAACCCTCGCCGAGCAGAGGTTCACTCAGCAGGAGAGTTTGTTCAATAAGGGGGCGGCCACCCAGGCCGACTTTGACAAAGCCTCGGCAGATCTGGCTGTGGCAATCGCCGAATTGGAGCAATTGGAATCCTCGTCCGCTGTTAAGGAAGCCGAACTTGCCTCGGCCATGGCGAAAGTCGACGAAGCCAAGGAGTCCGTTCGCCAAGCCAATCGTGATTTGGAAGACACGATCCTCTATGCGCCTTTTACGGGGCAAGTTTCAGATGTGATGGAAAACCTCGGCAGCGTGGTCCAGGGCGGTCAGGCCGCTTTGGAATTGCAGATGATGGATCCCATCGAAGTGGACGTGCAAGTTTCGGCGAACGAGGATGCCCGCCTGTTGTACAGCGATGTCGTGACTGTTGTGGCCTCGGACTCCGGGGAGCCTTCCCCCGCCATGGTGTACGAAAAAGCATCGCTGGCGGACCCATCGACTCGAACCTTCCTGGTCAGATTGCTGATTCGTAATGAAAAAATCCTCGAAGGGATGCCGAGCGAGTTTGATGCAAACGCCGACGTGCGCACCCGAAACATCTGGGCACCTTTTCGGCAGACGTCCGGAGCCGGCCAGGTGAGCTATTACGTCAACGAAGACGCCTTGCATCAAAATGAACAAGGGGAGTATTTCGTTTTGCGGGTCAAGGGAGTCGCCCGCGGGACTTCTGATCACGTTCTCCCTCGGCTGAATTCCGTTCTGGAAGTTGAACGGCTCAAAATAGAGCCTGGCACACAACGAATTGCATTCCTGAACGTGGCCGTGATGCGTGAAATTTCGGATTTGGGAGAACTTGATATTGATCGAGATCTCTTCATCGGACGACTTCAAAACATGGATGGCACAAATCTCCCTTTGGCGGAAGCCTCGGCCAAGGCGAATGGACTGGAGCGAGTGTATTTCGTTCGCGAACGTTGGCGGTTTCGCCCGGGGGATACGGTCGCGGTTGATATGGCGGATAACCCCTTGCCTGCGGGGTTCTATGTCCCCATGGATGCAATTATTCAGCAGGCGTCAGGAACCGATTCCGGGTTCGTGGTTGTCGTCTCCGGAGAAGGCAGCTCGGCAACCGCCCGAAAAATTCCCGTGCAGATTGTTCAGGAAGACACCATTCACGGCATGAAGCGTGTTGTTCCTGCAGATTCGGAAAAGCTGGATTCAGGCGCGTTCGTCGTCCTCAGCGGGGCACACTTTCTTGTCGATGGCGAACCTGTCCGCGTCACGCGAACGGTCACTCGCACCGAAATGCTGGGAGTTGGCCAATGAGTCTGCCAGCCTCTGCAATTCGGTTTCGTCCGATCGTCGTCACGTTGGTCATGCTCCTCATGATCTGGGGGATCGCCTCGTATTTCACCATGCCGCGACGAGAAGATCCTGAATACACCGTTCGGACCTGTGCGGTCATCACGTCCTGGCCTGGTGCACCCGCTCAGAAGGTGGAAGAACTGATCACTGACAAACTCGAAGAGGCCATCGATTCCATCGAGGAAGTGGACGTCGTCCGCTCGACGTCCACTCCCGGCCTGTCCGAGATCTATGTCGACGTCGAGGAGTATGTTGGCGGAGATGTCATTGACAACGTCTGGGACAAAGTCCGCGCCCGCGTTGAACGGGTGGAAATGCCGGAACCGCAGCTTCGTCCCATCGTCAACGATGAATTCGGGAATGTCAGCATCCTCCTGTTGGCGATCTACCAGACGCCCCTGCCCGGAGAAGACGAAGTTGCCGAACCTCAGCGGTACTCACCCAGACGGCTGGAAACGATCGCGGATCAGGTCAAGGACGCACTCCGCTTACTTCCGGGAGTTTCCAAGGCGAATACTTATGGTGTCACCGATGAAGCCATTTACATTGAAACTGAAAACAAGACCTGGTCGCAATTGGGGATGACCATCGACGACCTGCAGAAATTAGTCGAGGCCAGAAACATCATTGCCCCAGGCGGGACGATTGAGACACAAGTCGGACGCTTCTTTGTGAAACCTGGAGGCGAGTTCAATGCTGTCGAGGAAATCAACAGCGTAATCGTCAACACCGGACAGGAAACTGGCGAAAAGCGGCCCATCACATTGCGAGATGTGGGGCTGGAGGTTCGTCGCGGTTATGAAGACCCGCCGTCCCGAATCTGCCGCTTCGGAGATGGGGAGCGGATGTCCTCCGCCATCATCGTCGGACTGGAAATGAAAGATGGGCAAAACATCGTCGACATCTGCTCGGCAGCGACTCGACGCGTACATGAGATGCAGCACATCGAGCAAAGCTTGCCCGGTGATATTGCCGTAACGCCGGTCTCGGATCAGTCGGAGAATGTGTCCGGGAAAATCAATCAAGTGATCAGCAACGTGATCGGGGCGATTCTGATTGTCGTCATCATTGTCTATCTGATGGTGGGCTTTCGCACCGCAGCCGTGATGGCAGCGAATATCCCCGTCGTGGTGTTAGCCGCCTTGGCACTGATCACGGTGTTTGGTGTTCAACTCGAGCAAATCTCGCTCGCCTCGATCATCATTGCCCTGGGACTGCTGGTGGATAATGCTGTTCAAGTCTGTGATCAGTCACGAACCAACCAAATTGCCGGTATGGGCCCCATCGAAGGGACCGTGACCGGTGCGAATCAACTGTCGGTCGCCATGCTGACGGGAACCGTCACCACGGTGGCCGCATTCTTCCCCATGCTGATCGCCTTAAGTGGCTCGAAACAGGAATACATCTATAGCCTGCCGGTAACGCTATCCGTCACATTGGGCATCAGCTGGATTCTCGCCATGACGTTTTGTGTCATCCTCGCGGCAGCTGTGATTCGCGCTCCGCTCGATCCCACCCAACCGGCCGCGCCCTTGCCCTGGTTGTGGAATTGGATCATGACACGGGGCAGAACTCCATCAAAAGCATTGAATGCCAGTGTTTCTGAACAAGCCGTCCAGCGAGTTTCGGCCTTTGATCGGATCGCTGGGCTGGCGATTCGGTTCAAGTTTGCCACCCTCGGAGCTTCCTTCGTACTTTTGTTCTGGGCCGTCTCGTTACCGATTTCGTCAGAGTTCTTTCCGAAGGACATGCGCGACCAGTTTGCGATTCAGATCTGGTTACCTGAAACCTCGACCATTGAAGCGACGGATGCCGCCGCAAAGGAAGTCGAGCAGATTTTGCAGGCTCTGCATCCAGTGGAGTCCTCACCATTCAAGGGGGCGCCGGACCATCGCATTCGAGCCATGCGAACCATGGTGGGTGGAGGCGGAACCCGCTGGTATTTGTCATGGGACCCAGAAGGCACAAAACCCTATTACGCCGAAATCCTGGTGCGAACCTCTGATCCCCGGTTCACCCCCTGGATGGCCAAACGCGTCCGGGAGATTGCTGAACAGGGAGATGAGTCGCTGGGACTCAAGCCCGTGGCGGGGGCTCGCATCATTCCGCGTGAACTGTATCTCGGTCCCTCCAGTGATCCGGTTGCCTTGCGGATCATGGGAACCGGCTTCGCCGACATGCCGACGCTTCGCCGTGTCGCCGATGAAGTGAAAGAGCTTGTGCGGTCTCAATCCGGCACTTGGGATATTAATGACTCCTGGGGCATTCCAGGCTTCCAGCTTCGTATCGATCTCGATGAGACGCGGGCCAATCTCGCGGGAATCACTAACTCGCATGTGGCCCAGTCGCTCAACGCGTTTTTCTCCGGACAGAAACTGACCACCTTTCGCGAAGGGGACCATCTGGTTCCGGTGTATCTTCGTCTGAAGGAATCAGAACGGCGGTCGATCGACGCGGTCCAGACCGCCTACGTCGAAGGGATCAATGGGAAGGTTCCCTTGTCGACGATTGCCACTATCGCTCCCCGTTGGGAGCCCAGCCGGATTGAACGCCGTGATCGCAATCGCGTCATCGAAGTCTGCAGCCAGGTGGAAAGCGGATACCAGGGAAACGACATTGTCCGGCAAGTGCTCGACTCCGAGGCAATGGCCACGTTACAGCAGTCCCTCCCTCCGGGATACTGGATTGAGGTTGGCGGAACACTGGAGGATTCGCAAGAAGGGACCGAACAACTCGGCGTCAGCCTGGTCATCTCAATGCTGTTGATCGTGCTCACGCTCGTCATCCAATACAACGGGTGGTCCAAGCCGGTGGTAATTCTGACGACCCTCCCCCTGGCTCTCATCGGTGCCCTTCCCGGCCTCTATTTCACTAACAACGCGCTCGGGTTCATGCCGCAACTGGGGATCTTGTCCCTGTTCGGAATCGTGCTGAACACCGGGATTATCTTCATTGAATTTGCTGACATCCTGATCGCAGAACGCGCCGCCAGGAGCGATGGGACTGGTCCCATCGTCGGGCTCTCGGTTGCGGAATTCCGACAATGTCTCGTGGACGCGGCCCGGTCGAGATTAATGCCGATTTTCCTGACGACCTCCACCACAATCGGAGGGCTGCTGCCGCTCGCGGTGGCAGGCGGCCCGCTCTGGGAAGGGATGGCCTGGGCGATGATTTACGGCCTGATCATCGCCACGCTGCTGACACTGCTCGTGGTTCCGGCGCTGTATGCGATTCTGGTGGAAACGCTCAAAATCCCTCCAGTCCCGCTGCCAGCAACATCTGCCTCTCAATCAAACGATAGTCTCGTCTCTCTTGAAACCTCGGTAACATAGAAGTCGCAATCGGCAGACCTCTCGACTGGCAGGCTGCTGAAAAACGGATCTTGCGGCTATTCGAGCCGTTCCGGATCAGTTTTGTTTCGGAAAGTGATCCGGGTTTCGTGATTTCACGGGGTCATTGAGAAATCAAAGGGGACGCAGTTCAATCTTTTTGAATTCTGGGCCTTCCTCTTGATCGGAGGGTGTGGTCAAGGCTTAAACGAGCTGCGGATTGCGAAATCCATGGTTCACTGCCATACGGACAGCCCTTCTTTACGGAGCGGCGAATGGCCTCCACTTCCGATTCACTTTCCGGCTTGTTCACATAAGATCGCCATTGCCGAGGACGCGTCCTCGGCCAGTCTGCCAAAACCGAAACGTCATCTGCTTTCCCGTGAACGCGGCGCCACAGACTGCCGTACTTCCAGTCTTCCGCCTTTTCCACCAGCGATGCACGAAGAGGATTTCTCTCAACGTAACGCAGCACTGTCAGCAGGTGATCATCATCCTGAATCGGAAACGTTTTGAATCGTCCCTGATACAAATGGCCTGTTCCTTCTGTGTGATAATGGGCGTGCCATCGCATTGTGTGCGTGTGCGTGAGCCAGCGAAAGAAGTCGGACAACTGGGAATCCGTCTCGGGACGGACCACGAAATGCCAGTGATCTGGCATCACGGTGTAGCCAAAAATCGGCAAGCCTTCTTTGGCAACAGCTTCAATCAAGACTCGTTCAAAGGCTTCGTAGTCTTCCGCCTTTTCGAACAGCGTCAATCGCGCAACCGCACGATTTAGAACGTGGAAGCAGGTCTTGGCAGGGCAAAATCGGGGACGTCGAGGCATACAACAAAGCTAACCACTGTCGCCGTCGAAATCAATGAGCTGCGTCCCCTTTTTTCCGCCCCCTTTTGTTCCCCCAGTGCAGCGGTGGACAGGCAACTTTTGATGAGTTCCATGGTCTGTGATGAGTTCCATGGCCTGTGATGAGTTCCATGGTCTGTGATGATGTCTGCCGGATGCTGAACCGGAGTGATAATCAGGTTTACAAAGCCAAGGCCCGGATGCTGAGCCTCACTCGTGAACGCCTGACTATGCTCAGGGCGGATACGGAGTAGTCAAATGCGTGAGCCGAGTGCTTCGCGGCTACAGGTAAATGGCACCGCTGCAGACCGGACAACAGCGGCACAGCGGGCTCAGATCCATCTGGGGATTTAAGTCATTGGATACCATAGAGTTGAAGCGGGTTGTGGAGGAATTCTGAATTTGCTGTGACTGATCTTTGGTCTCGCTGCGAATGAAGTTTTGTCCCGTCAATCTGGTGGATGATGACGCAGACACATGCGATCTGAAACAGTTTTCGCAAGCGAAATTTCTTAAGGAATCACGTTCTGCACTGTGGGGTTCCCTCGGTCGGATGGTTTACTGTGGACATAATCGATCGAGGTGACTGCATGAAGACCAACCGGAGCCTGAAGATGAAAGACTTCCGTCAATCTCCGTCCGCCCTGTTCCACAGCCTTCGCAGAACTGTGGCTCGCCGGCGAATTCGTCGTCGCCTGTGTCAGTCACAGGTCCAGTCGCTTGAAGCACGATGTCTGCTGACCGCAGATCTGGTGAGCGTCACGCCGTCGCCCGGCCCCTTCGAAGCAGGGACCAATTATTCCACGAACCCGGACGTCAACGCTGATGGTCGCTATGTGGCTTTTCAAAGTCATGCGGACAACCTGGTGAGCACCGTTGCTGATACAAACGGGACTCAGGACGTTTTTGTTCGTGACCTTGAGACTGGTCGCACCATTCTGATCAGCGTCAATGCCGACGGGACCGACAGCGGGATGTCTGAGGGACTGTCTGAGGCCGGAGTGTCGCTCACGTCCGGGTCATTCAATCCGGCAATCAGCGATGATGGTCGCTTTGTGGCGTTTGTCAGTCACGCGAAAGACCTGGTCAAGGATGTGACGATTGATATCACTCCGAACGTTTATGTTCGTGACCGGGATGCTGATGAAGACGGCATCTTTGACGAACCGGG
>JAGQPY010000273.1 GCA_020426485.1 Planctomycetaceae bacterium | reverse complement strand
ATCTGGTGGACTCGGGAGAACTTCAGTGACAATCGTTCCCAGATCTTTCAGGCATCGAGACAGAACATCGATGACAGTTTTTCAGAAATTCGGATGGTTCTGAATGATGCAAGAATGGCGTGTCTTTCGGGTGACGGTTTGGAGATCATTGGTGTCTTCGATGGCGATGATGACGGTAAGAAAGATGAACTGGGAAGCAGCCGACGGAGCGGTCGCGAGGAAGTTTTTCCTGTTCTTCGCGTCATTTCCGAATTCAGCTCAATTCAGAACCCCAAGGGGACGGCATTGTCCGCAGACGGACGGAAGCTGCTGATCCTGTCAGCTCCTGTGAGCGCGTCGGGCACCAGTGAAGTCCTGATCTCAGAAAGTGCTGCGAATGACTCAGGTTGGACTGCTCCCAAACCTTTGGCGATCCGCGGACCGTTGACAGTGAAGGCGTGGACATGGCCTTCATTTATCAACGATGAGACGCAGATTCTGCTGGGATATTGGAGCGAATCGCCGACCACAGAATGGACGGCGATTGCGGATGCCACAGCAAACGAACATCAGTTTGAGAACGCTCGGCCGGTGCTGATTGACGGGCAACAGCTCAACACACGAGCCGTTCGCTACTGTGCTGCAAGCGGAGAACTCTTTTACTCTCGACCCGCCAAAGGGGAAACGCCACCCTACACTCAATGGCAGTTGTGGGTGGCGGATGCGGAGGGAACAGGACCGGTCGGTACGGCGTCAACTGTGAGGGCAGCCGAACCTGACTGGCGTGATCTTTTCAACGGTCGTGACCTGACAGGCTGGCGACGATTGGGAACGAGTGATTGGGCGGTAAACGGCGGAGCAATCACCGGAATCACGCGGGACGGTCAGATTCGAGGGTGGCTGATGTCTGAAGATGAGTATTCCGACTACGAATTGGAGTTGGAATACAAGATGAGTGAACAGTGCAACAGTGGAGTCTGTCCCCGGGCATGGTTTGACGCAGAAGAGAAGGGATCACAGTTTGGAGAAATCCAGTTGCTGGAAGCGAAAAATGAACAGACCACAACCTACGCATCCAACTCTCGAAACGGAAGCTTGTTTGGTCACGTGGAACCCGAAGTTCGCCTCTCAACGGCCGCAGGCAAGTGGCATACTCTTCGGTACACTGTCAAGGGGCGACATTTACGCGTGACGATCAACGGTACTCAGGTGCTTGATGCCGACGTGCCGATTTTGCGGTCAAGTGGCCACATCGCCCTGCAGCCGAACAAGAGCGAAGTGGCGTTTCGAAACATTCGGATTCGTTCGGATTCCGAGTCCCACGGACAAATGCCATCTGCGATTTCATCAGTTGGGTCATTCTCGGCTGGTTCAAAGGAAGTGAAGACCACTACGGCCCCACCGAGTTTTTCTGTCGTGGGAAGGTGGGAGCACGTCGTTAACGGCACAGACCGGTACATCAATGATCTTCAAGCTGGCGGCGTCGTTACCCGCCCCGATGGCAGCCTGCAGAAACCTGGCACATCGGCCACCTGGGCATTGGAGGAAAATGGGAAGACTCTTGTGTTGAAATGGAGGAGCCCGGGTGCTCCCGGGGGTGTGTGGATCGACAGCCTGCGGCTTGCTCCGGACGGAAAGTCTTATAGTGGTCGAAATCAGACGGGGGCGGCGATCGCGGGGCGTTTCGTTGGCCCGGTCGGGAGTTCCGTAACCGCCACCTCCAAACAGAGATACCTGCTGGCTCCTGGTTCCGTGGCTTCCACCAAGTGGCGATATGTGACAAAGACTCCGGCCCCTAACTGGAACGAAAGTGGTTTCGATGATTCCTCGTGGCAGGTCGGTACCGCTGGCTTTGGCAGTCGGACTTCGAAAGCGATTCGGACGGGATGGAATGTGGATACGATCTACCTGCGAACCACATTCGATGTGGCGTCGACGCCTCGTCGAGCAAAGTGGGTGATCTATCACGACGATGATGCCATTGTTTACCTCAACGGGCAGGTTGCCGAACGCTTTCGAGGCTACAACACCGGTCATTCCATCAGATCCATGTCGTCTCAGGCGTTAAGGCTGATCAGGCCCGGTACCAACACCATCGCGGTCTACTGCCGCAACCTCGATCCCGACAAAGGCAATCCCGGCTTCATCGACGTCGGGATACAGGTTGATGAATGATCACGCTGTCTTTCTGACGCGGGTTCTGTTCCTCACGGACTGCAGATCAGAAAGAGAACCGGACGGAGTTTCTGACACACATCGTGTCGCGTACGATCTGCGACGACGGAATCGTTTTGTTCCGCTTGCTGAATGTCGATAGACTGCGCCCGGGGCAATGCATGCCGGGAGGATAGAACCATGAGCACACCATTGAAACTGACTGTTGCCGAATACGGCGTTATGGTTGAGAAGGGGGCGTTTGATGAACTGACTCAGAAGATTGAACTGATCAATGGAGAACTCAGCGCGATGAATCCTGCCGGGCCAGTCCATGATGACTACATTCAGTTCCTGTGCGAGTGGTCGTTTCAGAACACTGACCGACAGGAAGTCAAAGTTCGCGTTCAAAGCGGAATCACTCTGCCGGAACTGGACAGCCGCCCGGAACCGGATGTCTGCTGGGTCAGGCCAAAGCGGTATCTGGACGGTCATCCGACGGCCAGGGACGTATGGCTGATCATTGAAGTTTCCGACAGCAGTCTGAAGTCAGACCAGCAGGAAAAAGAAGAGCTGTATGCGAAGGCCGGGATTCCGGAATACTGGATTGTCGACATCACACACGAACTCATTCACGTTCATCGCGATCCCGCTGGCGGTCGATACGAATCGATTGAACAATTCGGACGCGATCAGTGCCTGGCTCCTCAGGTTCAGCCGGCCGCTGTGCTGGTGATCAACGAATTGCTGGGCGGCAGTTGATTCAGCCTGTCAGGAAGGGCCAGTCCTTAATTTACCACCAACGGTGCTCATCACGCGTTCGATTCGTACCTGGCCCGGTCGCCATTTTTGGCTGGGCGACTTTTCGATCATTGCCGGGCCGCCTGCAATCAGCTGAGTTTGTTCTGAACGGGAGAGTCGGTTTTGTTTCAGCTGGTGACAAGAAACGGTGAAACGGTTGAGTTTCTGCCGCGGTCCGTTCTGCAGATTGGTCGAGGCGATCCGTGTGACGTTCGGCTGGACGATCGTTTGATTTTGCGGGTGCAGTGTCGGCTTGAGCTGCGGGGTGGACAGCTGATTTTGACGGACTGATCCAGTCACTGGGGCACGATCGGTTCATCAAGAACGTTTTCTTTCTGCATTCATGACCGACCGTTAATGGGAAGCCGGCATTTCGATGGACCGAGATCGTGAACACGGCATTGAGTTGAATTCGCTGAGTCCAACCATGCGTTCGACCGGATTACGGATGGAGTTGGGTGGCACGTCTCCCGGCGGGCTCTTCAGCAGGATCAGCGAACCAAGTCCCCTTCGTTCGTGACGGGGCGTTCATGAATTCCTGTTCTGATCCCTCGAATTCATGACGGTTTTCTACCTCAAGTAAGGTCCGGGACTCGGAGTTTGCACAGAACACTCGCCACTGTGTCTTATCGAAGTGGCAGCGCCTTATGGTAGCGGCAACGTTCTTACGATCCGAAACCCACCCTGAGGATACGTCATATGTGCAAGGTGGGCTCGGCGCCGCGCGCAGCGAAGGTCGGTGGACGGTGAGAGTACGAAACCACCTCGGGTAATCCGGTGTTTGGCCGACTCATCGGTGAAGACGGGATTGATCCATGGCTCCGGCAGAGTTCGGTCGGCCGGCCACGTGTCTTCCACCCACTCCCATTGATTGCCGATCATATCAATCAGCCCGAATGCGTTCGGCATGCGTTGCCCAATTTGATGCGGCTCCTCAGGAGAATTTCGGCTGCCGGAGTTGCTGCCGTACCAGGCATAGTTCGCCAGTTGTTCAGTTGAATCCCCGAAGGGATAGGCTTTGTCTGAACCGGCTCGGCAGGCGTACTCCCACTCGGCGTCTGTTGGCAGCCGGTAGCCGTGTGATTGAGTCAGAAGGGTCACCTGACGGTCACTCAGCTGATACCGTTTGGGAAGCCCTTCCCATTCATTCAACCGATCACAAAATCGGGCTGCCGTTGAAAAGGAAACCAGACCAACCGGCTGTTGAGGCAGGGTTTCCACGCGACGGTGCAATTCACCGCCGCCTGCTGTGAACTGGGAAACAGAGATCTCGCAGACCGAAATATAGAATGCCTGTGTCAGGCGCACGTTTCTCTCGGGGCATTCAGATGCCAAAAGGTCTTCTTCAAGATCCACATTGAATGGATGACTTCGATCCTGACGCATGGTATTCAGAGCTTCGTCTCGCTGTTGTGCGTCGGAGCCCATGAGGAACTGACCAGGCGGAATCAATCGAAACGTAATGCCCTGTTCATTGACGAACTCAAATGGGATCTGAAGGTAGTTCGCCCACGACTGCTGAAATTCGATCGCCTCAGTCGGTGAAAATGGCCACGGCAGAGCTGTCGGTGCGGTTCCCTTGGGACAGGGAGTCAGTGGCAACGCGGCAGGATTCTCGAACGTTGTCCAGCGTTCCGAAATGCGATGGGTTTGCAGCAGATCGAGGTTGGGGATTCCTGCCTGGCGAGTATCGAGGCGTCGGTCGCTGGCGAAGATCATGGTGTGAGACTTCGGCATGAGTACCGCGTGAGATTCGTCCGATGCTGTGTTCAATTCCGGTCCCAGATTCAGTGGAACGGACCACGGATTCTGATCCGATGGCCGGTGTGAAACCCAGAGGTCCCGGCCGCCATAGCCGCCCGAGCGAGTGGACGTAAACACCAGCGTTCGCTGGTCTGCAGTGAGGGCCGGCTCGCTGTCCAAAGCCGGACTGTTTAACGGCAGGCTCAGGAGTACCGGCGAATCCCATTCCGCCTCCGTCGTCATCCGACGGGCGAAATACAAATCGAAGTCACCAAATCCTCCATCACGATTCGAAGCGAAATAAAGCGTCAATCCGTCTGCCGAAACTTCCGGATTTGATTCCGACGCTTTGGTATTGATGTTCGAACTGAGCAATTGAGGAGCAGTCCAGTCAGCATCATTTGACTCTCGACTTGTTGACCAGAGATCGAGACCGCCAACGCCATGCGGTCGGTTGGAAGCGAATATCAGCAGCGTTCCATCGCCATTGATTGCGGGATGTGACTCCTTTCGGGGTGTATTAATCGCTGCTCCCAGATTTCTGACGTTTCCCCATTCCGATTCGGGGCTGTCGCGTTCCGTGATCCACAGGTCACGATCACCAATGCCACCTTCGCGAACCTGACTGTAGGAAGAGAAGATCATGGTGAGACCATCCGCAGTTACGGTTGGCTGGTCGTCTTTCCATTCCCGATTAATATCCGGCCCCAGCCATTCCGGCCGACTCCAGACGCCACGGGATACGGGCAGCGGTGTCTCACCTGCTTCGGAAAAATCGGGAAGCACGTCCGCTTCAAGATAGTGACGGAATAACGCCCCGCCAACGGGCAGCCCGTAGCTGTTGTAATGAACATCCAGCCTTTCCAAAGCACTGATGTTTGCCGTCGTCACACTGCCGGACTTCTTTGAGTCAGCCAGCGGTGCTGATGGGTTCGCGGCCGGATCAGGAAACTGCATCTGAGCCAACGTTCGAAAGTCAAACCAGACAGCTTCGTCGTCACCAGTACTGAAACGCGATACAAACAGGAACCCAACCTCCAGAGTTTCATCATGGTCTTTTGTGGCGGGGTTGTCGTAGAGTTCCAGGACAAAGATCCGACCGTCATAGGACGTGGAAAACCAGTGATTCCCTTCCGTCACTTCGATGGGAAATCCCTTTTGCGTGACGGTATTCACGGCAAGAGGGACTCGTTGGGGATCCTGAAGCCAGTCCGGAATCTGAAATCCGTCTTTGCCGACGGGGTGCTGCCGGAATTTGTTCCATGTTTCAGCCGCCAGCTTCTGCCGTGGAGTCGCAGCGGTTTCCGGAAGATAGGTGCCGAACGCAAGGATACAACATTCGGACCGAAGCAGCGTTTCGGTCTTCTGTTCATTTCGGACAATGACGTGCTCCATGCGAATTCGCCGACATCCACTCCGTTCCCGAATGTCTGTCGCTGCCTGAGTTCGGTATCCCGGGACAAGAGCAGGAATTTCGCCATGTAAATCGGCAACATACTCTGCCGCACCGAGGTCGAACGGAATTGGTGGCATCGATTCCGTGGTCAGTCGAGGGTATCTGTTCGCGTCGTAGACGGGAGTGGAATCCAGCGGAATCCCTGCATCAATGGCTGGTGAGCCCGAAAGCGGAACCAGTGTACGGACGAAGCCACCGTAAAATCCGAGCGTCGAGAGCTGTGGGTCAAACAAGGTCGCAGCCGAAGGAATTTCCAGGTCAGGCGGCGGAACCTGTCCGTCGGTCGCCTGATATGACCCGATCAGATTGCTTCCGGCAGTCTTCAGTCGAGCCTGAAGTCCCAGCCGCAGATCACTCGGAACGGGGAAGCCGTTTCCGGCGACGATGCTGTTTTCCAGTTCCAGTCCGGCCCCCACGTCCACACACAGTGCGCTTCGGGAACTGATTTCCGCCGGGTAATTGCCGGCCACCGTTACGTGTCGCATCACGACCGAGGACGCACCCGAAATCAGAACAACCGCACCATCGACGGACTGATTGTTGGTCACCGTCGTGTTTTCGATTGTTCCGGTTCCATCCCAGATGTTGACGGCCGCCGTGGTATCCGACGAATTATTGTCGCAAATGGAGCAGTTCCGAATGATGAACTCTCCAAAAATTCTGATGGCCGCGCGGCTGCCGGAATTATCCGATACGGAGCAGTCATTCATCTCGAACGAACCTCCGTTCTGCGATGCCAGAGCCGATCCACCATGAACGGCCGTGTTTCCCTCCAGACGACAATGGTCCAGACTCAGCCGGCCTTCGTTGAAAACGGCTCCTCCGGGTTCCACCGCGTTTCCACCCGTCAGAACCAGCCCGCGCAGTGAAACCTGCCGCTGTGACTTGATTCGAAACACACGACTGAGCCCCATCGCGTCAATGGTCAGTTCGTCGTCAAGATCCGCCGCTTCAATGGTCAGATCGGAGTCGATCACCAGTTCCCCGGAGTTCAGCACAATCGACTGTCCGCTGAGCGAAGAATCAAACCGAACCACGCCTCCGTCGGACGCTTGCTGGATGGCCTCTCGCAGAGACCCCGGACCGAAGTCGCGAGTGGTTGTCACCAGATGTACGTCGGTGGCGTCAGGATTCAAGACGGCTAATGAACTGACGGGACGCGTTTCATGATTCGGCGAACGGACTTCATTGCTCGAAACACGTGGTCCGGGTTTCGTCGACGGAAGAGAGACCTCCGTGTCCCGGCTGGAATCTATTTCGAACAGCGAGCCCCGCGATGCGACGAAGGCCAGCAGC
>JAGQPY010000272.1 GCA_020426485.1 Planctomycetaceae bacterium | reverse complement strand
CGTTCCGCGGCACGATGCACGCGCTGCGGATTTCGAACTCGGAGCGTTACACCGGTAGCTTTTCTCCTGGACAGCTGTCATCCGACGCCGACACGATCGTCTGCTACGACTTCACCGAAGGCTCGGGCGATGTGCTGAAAGACGTCAGCGGCCACGGGCATGATGGGAAGATCGTCGGGGCGACGTGGGTGTCAATTGGCGGCGATGCGCAACAGGGGCCACTGACGCAGCGCGAAGTGGCGACGCAGTTGATCGGGATGGGGTTTTCCATTCTCTGCTGGGACGAGTCCGGTAAAGTTTATTCGGATATCAGAACCATCGATGGGCTCCCTGATGGGGAAATCAGTGTCGAATCAGTCAGTCATCGATTAGCGGACGCTGTCAGCAGTCCGCCTGTAAGAGTTGAGGATCTGGACCTCCTGCGAAAACTTCCGCACCTGAGACAGGTTCATTTGGTGTGCCAGGTGCTCACAAAGGATTACGTCGTCCGCCTCCAGAATCTGAATAGCCTGAGCGGCGTCTCACTCTACTCAATTGAACCTTCCGCCGTCACGGACAGTGACCTCGTACCGCTCTTTGAAAAACTCGATCGGCCCGGATTTCTCAACCTGACCAATCTGGACGTCAACGGCGAGTGTCTGGAATCGGTTCGCGATCTGAGTGGCCTGACGACCCTGAACGTTACTGAATCCCACCGAAAAACGCCGTCGGTCCGTCTCTTCGAGACGCTCAAACGGGCACCGGAATTGTTTCACCTTGATCTCAGTGGCTGCACACTTCTTCCGGAACACTGTGCGGCCATTGCTGAGTTGCCGAAGGTCAGCCGCTTATACATCTCAAATTCGGATGGTATCTCCACGCAGCTTGGTGCATTCACGAAAATGTCGCAGCTGAAGGAGTTCTATCTCGGCGGCTGCCAGCTATCGGCAGCGAATGTGTCGCAATTGTCGCAAATGAAATGGCTGAAGATCCTGGGCATCGAAAGATCAGGGCTGAGTGAGTCGGATGTTGAGACGATTCGTGAAGATCTGCCAAACTGCCGCATACTTTCAGATTACGGGAAGTTCGAACCTCAATAGAGATCTGCCGCTCCTTTCGGTCGTCAGAGTATGTGCTGCGCGTGTACTGAAGGAAGAAACATCGTGTCAGTCGATGAGTGTGGTGCTGACATTCAGACACCTCGACGGGGTTGACGGTTGTCCTGTCATCTGATTTATCCGGCACGATATGACGACCATGGTTCTTCCCTTTGAACAACTGAATCTGCGGCGTAATCCGTTTGGTGAGTTTTCGGAGCAGGAGCGGGCGGAACTGGCGGTGGTTGACGTCGATGGGGTCGCCGAGCGGTTGAGTCATTCCCGGACGGCTGTGCAGTTTGTGGGGGAGAAGGGCTTCGGCAAGACGACTCACCTGCTGGCTTTGCGGCTGCGATTTTCTGAATCGGCCTACGTTCATATTCCGGAAGGTGAACGACTGACGACGGTGCCGACCGGATCGCCGTTAATGATCGATGAAGCTCAGCGGCTGACCTTCTCGCAGCGACGAACAGTCTTTCGATATGACCGACCGCTGGTGTTGGGAACTCACACGAATTTCCATCGAGCACTGGAAAGAGCAGGGCGGCATGTGGAGACCATCCATGTCGGCGATGGGACATCCGTTGATCGACTGCATCGAATTCTGAATGACCGGATCGAACGCGTTCGACGTACGGCGGGAAGTGTTCCTCAGGTGACTCCGAAAACATGTCGACGTATGCTTCAACGGCATGGGCCGGACGTCAGAGGCATCATGTCCGACCTTTACGATCAGTTTCAGCGCCTGATGGAGATCTGTGATGTCTGAAAAATGCACTATCCGGATCAGGTTTGATCGTCCGGATCGTACCTATCGGGGCGGTGAAACGATTTCCGGTGAAGTAATTATCAGTGTGAACAGTGATGTTCGCTGCAACGGGATCACGCTGACTCGGTATTGGAAGACTCACGGCCGCGGTAATACGGCGACAGGTGAAAAAGTAAAAATTCCGTTGTCCGAAGCGGGGCCACTGCAGACTGGTGAGGAACTCACGCTTCCTTTCAGTTTTGAAGCGGAAAGGACTCCACTGACTTATCGCGGTCACTACATCAACGTGGATCACTATGTGCATGTAAATGTCAATGTGCCCTGGGCGATCGATCCCAAACATGAGGAAGAGTACATCCTGCTTCCCGGGGAATGTCCGCCCGAGTATTCAAACGGTCGAGGCGACATCATGCTTGCTGTCGGCCAAACAGCCGGTCTTTCGTCGACAGGCAAAACAGCGTTGATCATCTTTGTCGGGCTCTTCGCACTGCTGATGCTTCCGATCGCATTCTTTCTCTCACCACTGATCCTGATCGGCGGGATCATCTACTGGATTCGGCGGAATATGATTGCGGCTCGGGTTGGCGAAGTGGAATTCACACTTCCTCATCAGGTAGTCACCAACGAAGAGTCGTTGCCGGTGCAGGTTAAGTTTACTCCACGTCGCAGCTTTCTGATCAATGGAGTGACGCTGCGGCTGATGGCGACCGAATCCGCGACGTCGGGAAGCGGCACCAACGCAACCACGCATCGCCATACGCTGCTGGACGAACAGCATACGCTTCATCCGGCGGGGCAAATGTTTCCCGGGGAACCGTTCATCGGTGACTATCAGCTTAACCTGCCGAAAACTCAGGCGTGGAGTCTTCGTCTTCCCAGCAATGTTGTCGAATGGTCCGTGGAAGCTCGCATTGATATTCCGAGATGTCCGGACTGGTCGATGAAAACGGTGCTGACGATGGTTCCCGCGGAATTCCTCAGTGGGACAGAGTCGGTAAGCGCTTCGCCATCACCAGCAACATGGGCGGACACTGAGTCAACCGATATTGAACATACGTCTGTCCAGGAGAACTTTCGTTCGCCAGTACCGGATTCACGCGTTGGGAACGATGGATCGACAGACGATCTTGCGTCTATCATTGCACTTGTGAATCAAATTGAATCGGCGGGCCGGTTTGGCAACGAAAGATCCGAGATCGCGGCCGCAACTGCAGGCCACGTTTACGATGTGAGGCTGGTGATCGATCGTGTCGCAACCACATTCGGCTACAGTGGAACGGACGAGCGATTTCGTCAAGGTAAAACGGTGACGGGTACGGTAGAAGGAACCGATCAGCTGGTGCAGTTGTTCACCACTTCCGAACACGAAGCAGAATTGAATCGGCTGAAGCGAGGAGACGTCTGGTACGGCAGAGTCGTCATCGACAGCTGGGATTCGTTGTACAACAGACTCATCATGCTGGAATCCACCTGAAAAGAGGTTCGGCCCTGATCCGCTGGCCTGGCAAGCTTTCGGCGATCGGCCATTTCAAATGTACCGTCATGGACGACGCAAGGAGTCCGATGCGGCCGGGATTCGCGGCCCCGTCCATGACGACACGGTACGAACCGGCTGGCCGGTCGCTTCAGGTACTCAATTGCTTCAGTTGGTCACCGGTCGCGGTTGTCGATTCATCGATCGACACGGGCGGGGCGAAGTTCGAGCGTGGCTTGGCAGTTATTCGGCAGAATCTGCTGAGAATTCGTGGGTGGTTCGTCTTCCGGAAAGACGTATTCCGTGGATTTTGGGTTTTCGTTTAAACTTCTGACCATCGACATGCGGCGATTGTCGTGAGGTTGCTGCTTTGCTGCGTCAGAACGCTGCTTTCTTCAACGCAGTTCACGTTGGATCGCGTGAGTCGGATGAGTTAATGCAGGGGTGTTTTGTGTCTCCGCCGGGCGGAATTGGCGGATCATCCAGTGAAAGGAAACCTCGGATGCCTAACCGACAGAGGGAATTGTGGTGTTCTGTGATGATGGCGGTAGTGACCGTCTCAATGTCGGCTGCTGTGCTCGCTCAGGGCCAGCCACGTCTGTCAACACGTGACAGTGATTTTCGAGATCTGAACGACCTGATGCGGGGCGGAAACTCTGCTCCGTCGGGGTACGGAAATCAGTCCATGTATCCGACGCCTCAGGTGGACCTGAGTCGGGTTGACCGTCGCGTTGTTCAGAATCTGATGACGGAATCCGTCAACGAATCAGAGCGTCTTTACCGCGCTCTGCAGCAGGACTATCAGCGGTATCCCGAAGTTCGTTCGCTTCTGACAGACCTGGTTTCGCTTCGCGCCCGAGCGGCTCGGATCGGGCAGGATATGCAGGCGAATTTGTCGCTGGAACAGCTGCATCCTCAGTTTCAGCAGCTCGACAGTGACTGGCAGCTGTTGTCTCACCAGATGTCTCAGATGCGAATGTTGAGCCGGACAACCATGGAAAGCGTTGACCGCATTGATCGTATTGGTCGGGAACTGGAAAAGCTGTTCAAAATGGAACCTCAGCTGGATCGACAGGCGCTGATTATGCAGCTGTCCAGTCTTTCCAGTTCGGTCCGCAATCTCGTGGAGGAACTGGAACTCGATACCAGTGGAAACCAACAGGTTTTCCAGCTGGTTCTGGACGCTCGCAAGCTGGATCAGCAGGCCTATCGCATTCAGCAGATGGTCATGGGGCAGTATGGTTATCCGGACATTGTTTCTGAATACAACCGCTTCAGTCAGATGTGGGTCAACATGCAGCCGGCACTTCGACGGCTGGACAATCGCTATATTGAACGCAGTGTTCGTAACATCATGATGGCCGACAGCAATCTGCATAACCTGCTGTGGCTGGAGCAGCAGGCGGACCGGGAGCATCTTAAGCAGCTGGCAGATTCTCTGATGAGAGACGTGGACGAGTTCTTCAACCGTACTCCTCTGAAACTGCTGCTGAACTTCAAGGACGTGACTACGTTGCTGCAGACGTCCAATGATTTCTACGGGACGGTTCAGAATCTGCGTGATTGTGCGAACAGAAACGAAAGCGACCAGGTTCTGCGGGAGTCTTACCGTTACGTGGAGCAATACGGCAGTGATTTTATTCGCACTTTTGAACCGCTCCGAAGTCAGGCTGCAAAAGTCGTTCTTCGCGAAATCGAAGACGGAATTCTGGCCATGAGAAATGAACTGAACTTGGCCGGGTCGGTTACTTCTATTGATACGCGGGCGATGATTCCTTACGCAGCATCGCTTGAGAATCTGGCTGACCACATGGATTATGATGTTCAGCAGTGGATGAAACGTGATCCACAGTCGTTCCGAACGCAGGTCCTGCAGGCGTCCGCTCGATTTCTGCAGCGTTCTCAGCGAATTCATCGCATGCTTCAGGCTCGCCCCACCGCTCAGGAGTTGCAGCGTGAAACCACCGACCTGTTTGAAGAATGGCGAACTCTTTACAACTTCCTTGGTCGCTGTAACACGGAGCAGCGTGAACATCTGCTGGTGCTTTCGCGAGACATCAGCGAAGCGATCTACAATCTCCGGGCTCCACTGCAGTTCTGATCTGCACACAGCCGTTTGATCCGCGCTGCGGGATGACGGATTGAGAATTGATGGATTTCACAGGGAGGCCGCGAGCGTGCTCGTGGCCTCCCTTCCTTTTGCGCTGGTGATCCCTGTTTCCGATCCGGCGGGATGAATCGCTGGCGCTTTGGTCGGGTTCGTTGAAGCGATGTGCGGCTTTGTTTGTTTGGCGTGAGAATGGCGTGGATGGTGAACAAGGCGACTGGGTAGATGCAGCAAGTTCTCAGCGGCTGGTTGGAGGACGGTGTGCTTCCCACAACTGGGAAAGGTAGCGGTGTGAGTCTGGTCATGTCATGGAAGTCAGCTCACGCTCGTGAATCGCTTGATGCTTGGTTGCAGTCCACTTTTTGTTTTGTCATAGTTCGCCGCTGCCTTGCTGGCTGCTCGTAGGTTCGAGCAGTTCCACATTGACGGTCCGATTTTCAGGGTCCGGTGAAGCGAAGGACAGCTTTCCGGGTGAAAGAGTATGAGCGTCACGTTCGCTGCAAACACAATCTCTGGAGCACTCCAGGGGCTGGAAATATCAGAGGGCACTGCCCTCGCGGTGGCAGCCATCATTCATGCCATACTGCTCTTTCACGTCTTTGCTCTATGCCCGTTCTTCTTTATCTGGCTGGAGCGGAAGGTTTCGGGGCGAATTCAGGACCGGCTCGGCCCGACGCGCGTCGGTGGTCGATTCGGCTGGCTGCAGTCGCTGGCGGACGGAATCAAGTTGATTCAGAAGGAAGATCTCTGTCCTCCTGCCGCAGATGCGATGCTGTTTCGTTCGGCTCCTTACATCGTGTGTTTTGCTTCATTCGCGGCTTTCGCTGTGCTGCCATTCAGTCATGGGTGGGTTGCTGTTTCGGCGGATTGCGGTTTGTTTGTGCTGGTGGCCATTCTTTCGCTGGAAGTGTTCGGCATTATTATGGCCGGCTATTCCAGCGGGTCGAAGTGGTCTCTTTTTGGCGGTATGCGAGAAGCGGCTCAGATGGTCAGCTATGAAATTCCGCTGGCCATCTGTGCGTTGATTCCGATTGTGGCAGCCGGTTCGCTGAATCTGGGTGAAATCGGCGACATGCAGAGTGGGTCTCTGGTGAACTGGTTTCTGTTTCATGATCCGTTCACGTTTGTTGCGTTTTTTGTGTACTTTGTCGTGGCGACCGCCAGTTGTAAGCGGGCTCCGTTTGACCTCGCGGAGGCTGAGAGCGAGTTGGTTGGTGGATTTCACACTGAATACAGCGGCATGCGGTGGTCATTCTTCTTTATGGGTGAATATGCCAGCATGTTTGCCGTGAGTGGGGTGGCTTCAATCCTGTTTCTTGGTGCATGGCACACCGGCCTTCCGTTTATTGATGGTCCTTTCGCGGATCTCAGGGCTCAGGGTGCGGCCTCGGACGGTTTCTTCGCTCCCGGGTATCTGGCGAATGTTGTTGGTGCATTTGTGTTCCTGACCAAATCGGCGTTGTTGGTCTTTGTGCAGGTCTGGGTTCGCTGGACGCTGCCGCGACTTCGTATCGACCAGGTTATGACGACCTGTTTGAAGTATCTGTTGCCGATTAGTTGTGCCCTGTTTCTGGGGGCGACGATCTGGCCTCTGATGTTGAGTGCCACTTTGGGGCGTCCAACGTGGAATTCGCCGATTGGTGATCGAGCGGCAAATTTCATGCGGGTTGAGTCTGCGAGTCAGGCTCCGGTGTTGATGCCTTCTGCTCCTGTGGATTCCGATGAGGCTGCTGAAGCTGCGGACTCTGCTGAAGTCTCGACGCTTAGTGGTGCTGCGGATTCGGCGTTGAGTCTGGTTGAGGTTGAACGCGAGGTGCGACAGTGAGCGAGCTGTTTTTGTTGTTCGCGCTTGCTGCCTGTGGCGGTGCGATTGCGGTTGTGCTCAGTCAGACTGTTGTCAGGATGGCGTTCTGGCTGATCATTTCACTGGGCAGTGTTGCCGGGTTGTTCTTTCTGGCGGATGCCGACTTTGTCGGTGCGGCTCAGTTGCTGGTTTATGTGGGTGGTACTC
>JAGQPY010000271.1 GCA_020426485.1 Planctomycetaceae bacterium | reverse complement strand
GCCGAAAGCTGACAGCTTCCGCCACGAAATCCTTGACCGTCATTTCCAGGCCGGTCCTTAATCGCCCTGAGCACGGCACCAACTCATTCGTCTCGCGAAATCCTGTTGGAAGGCGGGACGCCAGCGACTGACACTTGTTCGTGGATCTTCGGCCGCCTGTCCGTCAACTTTGAATCGGTCGCGGTACCATCCATCCGCTGCCTGAACAAACTGACCGCCCCAGCCCGGCTTCGTGGGATCAGCAGGGTCATTGCCGCCGATGGGCAGAAAGAAAAACCACGACGGTGTGTCGCCTTCCTTCATGCAGCTGTGTGGGTTCGGAGCGGTCCATGTTTTGGTGGGATACAAAGCTCCCAGTGGTCCTGTGCCGCGAATGTTGGTATCGATCCATTCTCGCGACGTCAGAGACAGATCGCCCGTCAGATACATCCCGCGGTACGTGGACAGGCGTCGATCTCGTTCGCCCGCGTCGCTGAGGATGTAGAACATTCCCGGAAACTCCGCGTGCATCCATTCCGCGATTTCATCCTGATCGGAGATGTCATAAACGCGAAGCCTCTGCACGAATTTCGCCAGGCCGGAGCCACCGCGATCCTGTCGTACTCGCCATAACGCCTGAGCAAAATCCGTCTGGCCTCCCCAGATCGAAATGTTCAGTGGATCACCGGGAGAGCCCGCATCGATTCGCTCGATGAGAAATCTCGAACCTGCGGTATCTCCATCCGGCCCCACGTGTTTCCGGCCTCGCAGTCGACTTCCGGTTCTGATGATGTTCTGCAGATGCTGTTCTTCCGGCCAGCCTTCCGCATATTTCATCAACTGCGGTCGCACTCGACCGTAGGCGGAAACGATGTTTCGAATCAGGTCGGGCTGCGGTTGGGCATCCCTCAGTTCACCGGGCGTTCCCGCGCAGGAGGCAATCAATGCTTCCAGTCGGAACTCATTGGAATAAACCATCAGACGAATCATCGACTGCTGATCGTCCGGATCGCCGCCAATGTCCGTCAGCACCGCCAGACGAGGACGCTGGTCAGCCCGCAGCGGACCAGCCGCCAGGACATCCGCAAACAGGCACACGACTAAGATTAGAATTCGACCGTTCACCAGCAGTCCTTTGATCCAGCGACTCGTTGGCCCCTCAGGAAAATCACGTGGCGTTCATCGAACGCTGTTTCCCGCATGGAGGCCGGAGAGAGATCTCGTCTGGCGGAATCCACCTCTACTGCTGCCCGGAGGCTTCGGCGGCCTTCTTCGCCAGTTCTTCCTGAGCTTTTGAAAGTTCCGGATTGGGAGCCGATTCGCCTTCGACGTCGCCACGAATCCATTTGATGCCGGCTGTGATTGACTGCAGGAAGCGTTCGTCTGTCCAGGTGCCTTCGTTATGCCCCAGATTGTTGACGTAGACCTTGCCTTCGCCCCACGACTTCACCCATGACACCGGCACGTGGTAGGGCTTCGATGGATTGCACTTGGACATGTCGAGGCTCATCAGCACTCGTACCTTTTCCGGCTGCCAGTTCTTGTACTGGTAGATTTCGTCCCTGATCTGGAATTCCCTGCCGAAAGGTACCATCGTGGGATGTTCCGGTTCGTGAACGGCAATCGTCACCGTGTTTCCGGCATTCCACGGGTGCCCATTGAAGCTGCCGCCGATCATGTCCCAGTAGGGTTCGAAGTCTTTGTAGGTGTCCGTCGCGGAATGAAATCCAATGAACCCGCGACCTTTGGTTTTCAGCCAGTCGTTCAGAAAGTAGTCCATGTCGGCCTCCGCAATCGGCAGGACGCCCGTAGTGTAGAACATGACGATGTCGTATTTCGCCAGATTCTCCTTCGTGAAGTCGGAGGCCGCGTCCTGAGTACAGTCGACGCTGAACAGGCCCGTTTTGTCTCCCAGCTGGACCATGGCAATTTCTGAAACAGCGCGTTCCTGACCCTTGCGATTCACAGACCCATGCACGAACCCCTGACTCTGGGTGACCATCAGAATTCGCGATTTTTCCGCGGACTCAGCAACAACAGAACATACAAGAGTCAGTAGCAGTACTTGAAACAGACGAACCATGTACAGAGTTTCCTGTCATCTAAAGAAATTCCGAAATCCCGTGTCTCGATGATGGAGACCAAGGTTCCGGCGACGGTTGTCATTCACATCTCGCTACACTACCAGAATGGCGACGCACACAAAAGAAAAGACCGTCGATAATCCGGCCCTCATCAGCACGCTCGTGTTCCGCCGACGCACCATCTTTTGCGAACGCCGATTCAGCGAATCCGGGGCTCTCAACAGGAAGATCGACCGGATTCAGCAGTTTTCCGCCCACGAAACGCCTCCCAGTAGACACATCATCGTCGTCGGGAGCTAGAATTCGCCGCCTTCCGTTGTGGAACCTGTTTCACGTTGGTTGAGGCCGGAATGTACTTCCGGAAACTCATCCGTTCTGTTGTGTCGCCGTGTTCCGCAGTGGCTGTTCGTTCTGCATCGATATTTGAAACCAAAATCGGCCCATGAGCATTCTTGAACTTCTTCGACAGCGTTTTGATTCTGCACTTCAGTCATTGACCACCGACACTGCACCTTTGCTGGACATGATTCGGCCATCGCAGGACGCGCGCCACGGCGACTTCCAGGCTAACTGCGCGATGCCGCTGGCTAAACAGCTGGGCAGGAATCCGCGTGATCTGGCGGCGGAAATTGTTTCGCAACTGAAGCTGGACGACCTGTGTGAAACTCCGGAAGTCGCCGGCCCCGGTTTTATCAATCTGAAGATTCGCGACGAATGGATTGCTGCTCGAGCATTTGAAATCCGTGGCGACGATCGGTTGGGCGTTGCAGAGGCTGCTCAACCACGTCACGTGATTGTGGATTTTTCTTCACCGAATGTCGCCAAGCCGATGCATGTGGGCCACCTGCGAAGCTCCGTCATCGGCGATGCCATTTGTCGTACGCTGAAGTTTGCCGGACACAAAGTCACCAGCGACAATCATATCGGCGACTGGGGCACACAGTTCGGCATGATCATTTACGGATATCGACATTTCGTCGATGAAGCATCTTACCGCAGGGATGCCGTTGCCGAACTGGCTCGGCTTTACAAGTTGGTCAATCAACTTTCCGACTATCACGCCGCGGTGAAATCGGTGCCTGAACTGGAAGGCCGACTGAAGCAGCAGCAGACAGAGCTGGAACAGCAGGAGTCCAGCGCCGACAAATCCGATAAGCAGGCGACAAAGAAGCTGAAGGCTCTGCGAAAAGGAATCGAGGACACTCGATCTGCTTTGCGATCGGCGGAATCGAAGATTGCCGAGGTCGCCAATGACAGCACGCTGAAGTCACTGGCTGACGCTCACCCCGAGATTGCTCGACTGGCTCGGCAGGAAACGTCCAAACTTCACGCCGGTGATTCCGCAAACCAGAAGTTGTGGGACGAATTTCTGCCCGCGTGTCTGGAAGCGTTGAATCGAATCTATGAACAGCTGGACATTCACTTTGATCTGACGCTGGGGGAAAGTTATTACAACCCCATGCTGGCCGGAGTCGTCAGCGATCTTGCCGAAAAAGGACTGGCTCGCGACAGTGACGGAGCCGTCTGTGTCTTTATCGAAGGCAATGCCGCCCCGTTTATCGTGCAGAAATCAGATGGGGCGTTCACCTATGCAACGACGGATCTGGCCACGATTCAGTATCGAGTCGACACGCTGAAGGCGGACGAAATTCTGTATGTTGTCGACAAACGACAGTCGGAACACTTCAGCCTGCTGTTCAGCACCGTTGATCTGTGGCGTCCTGGCACCGTGAAATGTCAACACGTCAGTTTCGGGACCGTGATGGGAGACGACGGCAAGCCGTTTAAGACTCGATCCGGGGACAACGTTGGGCTGGAAAGTCTGATTGAAGAAGCCGTCAGTCGAGCAAGACTGATCGTGAACGAGAATGACGATCGTCGAGAAACGCCGGTCCTGTCTGATGACGAACGTCAGCGAGTCGCACGCATCGTGGGCACGGGCGGAATCAAATACGCTGACCTGCATCACAACCGCGACAGTGATTACGTGTTCGACTGGGACAAGATGCTGGCGACCAGCGGCGATACGGCCACGTACATGCAGTACGCCTACGCTCGAATCTGCGGTATTTTTCGCGAACTGGAAGTTTCCCGGGACAGCATTCGGCACAGCAAAAGTCCCGTGATTCTTTCCACACCGGAAGAACGCGCTCTGGCTTTACAGCTGATTCAGCTGGACATGGCCGTCGAGGCCGTTCTGGCCGACTACCGGCCGAATCAGCTGACATCGTGGCTGTTTGAAGCGGCCGGAAAATTCAGTTCCTTCTATTCGGCCTGTTCCGTCAAGAATGCGGAATCGGAAGAACTGCGGCAGAGTCGACTGATTCTGTGCGACCTGATGGCTCGCGCGATTGCCACGGGGTTGTCGCTGCTGGGCATCGAAACTGTGGAAGTCATGTAGCTCGACGGCTGTTGCAGGTATCCTGCAGAAGGGATCATCGTGTCAACCGATCGCATCTATTCAGCTCCGCTCAGCAGCGTCGGCGATTTCGAATTCGACGAAACAGTGGCCGATGTGTTTCCGGACATGATCCAGCGCAGTGTGCCGGGTTATGCTTCGATGCTGTCGATGATTGCCCAGTGCGCTCGCCTGTATGCACGTCCGGCAACCAATGTCTATGATCTGGGCTGTTCGCTGGGAGCCGCCACGTTTGCCATTCGTCGCGAAGCACCCGCGGACTGCGTGATTCACGCCGTCGACAATTCCGCCGCGATGGTACAGCGACTGCAGCAGACCGTTCAGGAAACGTCCAGCGACGGCTGTGCAATCAACGTGCAGCAGAACGACATTCGAGACACCGTTGTTCAGAATGCCAGTCTGGTCGTACTGAATCTGACTCTGCAGTTCGTCCCGCCCGATCAGCGTGACAGGGTGATCGGGCGCATTGCTCAGGGAATGAACTCCGGCGGTGCGCTGGTGTTGTCGGAGAAGATTCGTTTTGAAGACGATGGCTGCCAGAATCTGATGACGGAATTTCATCACGAATTCAAGCGAACACACGGTTACAGCGATCTGGAGATTGCTCAAAAGCGAACCGCTATCGAAAACCGCCTGAAGCCGGAAACCATTCAGCAGCACGTTCGTCGACTGCAGGACGCCGGATTTTCCACGATTTGCCCGTGGTTCCAGTGCTTCAACTTTGCATCCATTCTGGCGATCAGGCACTGACGGCGACCGCATCGTGGAACTTCTTTATCTAATGTCGTGTGTCGCTCAGATGGGATCGTATTGAACGGTATTACGTTTAACCCGATGCCGCAGGCGAGGCCCGTTTCAGCTGCGGTCAGTCTCGCCTGTCGGCCACGTGTTCAACGAACGGACTTGAGAGACATACACTAACCTGTGCTGATCGGCATCATCCGGTTCAGTCAACTTCATCCGCACTGGCAGCGGAGTATCGCAGTTGCGGAAGCAGCGGAATGGCTGTGTGATGCTGTTCCACACATTGAGCGGCCCAGCCCGCCATTCGTGCAATGCCCACGGCCAGTGCGATGCGGTCCGACGGAACGTTCAGCAGCATCAGCAGCCGAACGGACATCCAGTCCATCGTTGGAAACAGGTGTTGTTCACGTGCCAGAAGCTTTTCCAGACGAGTTCCCGCAGCTTCCAGAACCAGAGCCGGCAGGCTGCCCAGAAGGTTACGGCATTCGTTGCTCAGAAGTTCCGTTCGCAGTTCCTGCGGTTCACTGGAAAATCCAAACGGCATCACCCGAGGAGAGCGAGCATTCCACCATGCTTCGGCCGCGTCGGGTGTCTTGAAACTCTCCAGTCGCTCAGCCGTCCACGCGAAGGGATCGTTTCGCAGTTGAGCCGCGTACATGGATGACGCTGCCTTCACTGCCGCAACGATGTCGGTCACGGTGCTGCCGAAGAATCGAGCGGCAAAGCACGCGGGTCGCATTTCGGTCAGGCACTGGCAGATCAGCAGCGTGTTCATCGCCTGCTCTTCTGCCGGCAGGGGTACCCGGTCATCCTGACGCAGAATCTGAAGCAGCTGACCTGCGTACGACAGTGAACGCGACGAATCATCGGGAAACGCTCGGCCTTCGTGCAGCTTTCCACCAAATGCCACGTGCAGCAGCACAGGCACCTGAGCCATGATTCTCCAGAACTGCGAACGAGCGGCGTTCAGCGTTCGATCCATCGGGTTGGGGTCGAAGCAGGACAGCAGCGTCAGACACAACGGAAACAAGTCCAGCGACCGAGTCTGCAGCGGCATGGAGGCAATGGTGTCGGCCAACGGCTGTTCGACGACCGCACTTTCGGACAGGACGGCCGAGATATCAGCCAGTTGTTCCGGATCGGCTGCGGATTGATTCAGCAGCAACCAGACAACGCTTTCGAAGGAGCCTTCGTCGCAAAGCTCTTCAACAGGAAGTCCGCAATAAGCAACGGCCGATTCAGGAAATCCAAGCAGACGAGTTTCAGCCAGAACGACATCGCTTAATCCGCGAGGACTCAGTTCCGGAATGCGGTGAATGTCAGTGATCAACTGGCGAAGTCCATCCACCAGATGAGAGGCCGGAGTTGGAGATTCCATTTCGAGATTCCTTTCCCGAGTTGAAGTGAGCTGCTCTGGAGTAACGGTGATCTGCGAAGTCAGTTCACGCATCCAAATGTCGCGCCATCGGTGAGCAACCAGACGTCCTGAATTCATTCAGGTGAGAACAGAAGGGCCACCTTCCACAGACGGCCTTCGTCAGTCGACAGCAGCTCTGGAGCCATAACACTACCCATCCGACGGGAGACTTACAACCGTGTCAGGCGATGGAGAGGCAGCCGAAGGAGAAGTGACAAAACGTCCACAATCCGCCGAAAAGCACCCGCGTTGCAATGCCATAAAATACCGGTGGTTCGCCGGTCTCATAAGGCATCTTCAGCAGCGGGAACGATTCCGAACGCCTGATCACATCATGACTTGAGAGACAGACCTCCGATTCAGTGCCATGAACCTAAGAACCGCTAACAAGACCTAAGAGATCTTAGGTTTTGTTAGCGGTTCTAAGTCGAGGCCATCCGCGAAATACTCTGATCACTTCCGAATCACGAACGGATCGTCAGACCATCACTCTGGTCAGGTTGTCACTTTGGCGATCAGTTAAACGGCGCAAGGCAGGGTGATGTGGTTGAACAGGCAGAGCAGATGGTTCGGCGGGAAAACGACCTCCTGATGGTTGCTCGATTCGCTTCAAACGGTCCACCTCTCGACCGCGGGGCAATGCTGCCAGGAAGGAAAAACCGAAGTACGATGTGGAGTTGTCTCGTGAATTCCGATGCGTGAGTCTCAAATCATTCTGTGACGCAGAATCTGCTGAACTTCCGACGGCGCTGACTCAATTGAGTTTTCGGCTGTCCCGCACAGCAACCGGCCAT
>JAGQPY010000270.1 GCA_020426485.1 Planctomycetaceae bacterium | reverse complement strand
AACCGGGCCGACTGTTCCCGAGGAATCAGATGTGCAGTCGGACGCACTGAAAGGCAGCCCGTCTACGCCGGCCACCGTTGCAGAAGCATCCGCGACCTCCAGTATGTCAGACGTCAAACGTGAGGTTACAACCGGTGTCGTCACGCAGAATTCCGAAAAAACCGCCGAGGCCGATTCCACAACGGCCATCGTTCCCGCTGTCGCGAAAGGCGAAACCGGAAAGAACACGCTGACCACTTCTGAGGCCGGTGACGATTCCGGATCGCCAACCGTGCAAGCATCTGCGGTCATGGAGAAATCTTCCACCGATCCGACGTCGCTGGGAACAGAAGCCGGTCCGGACGAAGAAGCTTCCGCAGAGCCGCGGGAGATCAAGTTGCTGATCGCCGAAAAAACATTCCGCCCGGCGGCCAAAGACACCGATGCCATTCGCGTGTCGTACGACGACATCGACCTGCTGAAGATCCTGAATATGGAACCCGTGCCGGTCAATGCCGCTGAACATTTCCCACAGTGGCTGAACGACCTGAACGGCAGAAGAGTTCGGATTCGAGGATTCATGTACCCAACATTCGAAGCCACGGGCCTGAAGGCTTTCCACATGGCTCGCGACAACGGAATCTGTTGTTTCGTGCGTCAGCCTAAAATCTACGACATCATCGGAGTCAAGCTGGCTCAGGGACAGACGACCGACTACATCGAAGGTAAGCCATTCGATGTGGAAGGCACGTTCCTCATCGCCCCGGAAGCTGACAGCGAGGAACTGTTCCAGCTGTATAAGATTGTCGACGCGTTCGTGGTGAAATAACACGCCGCCCCTTCAGAGCCGCGACCTCCGCACGTGTCTGAATCCGCGCGAAACCACCTCGTCATCCGACCGGGATTTCACAGGCCGCCGGCTGCGAAAACAACTCTGTCATTCGACGGCGTCGGTACTCGAAGATTCGTTGCACGTCGCGATGAACCAGCAGCCAGTGCACCAGCCCGCCTCCGGGGACACCATAGTGAACCCGATCGGTCATCAGAATGCCGTCCGGTACTTCTTCAAACACATGTTCGTGGTGCCACCAGAGGTAGGGGCCCTTTAACTGCTCGTCAACAAAACGATAGGGGGGCTCCCATTCAGCAATTCGAGTCTGCCAGTTGATGGGAATGCCGTGGAGCTTCAACCGATAGTCGATCAGCGTTCCTTCCTGAATCAGAATTGGCTGCGGTGTGGTCACACGGAAACTCAGCCACGGCGGAGTGATACTTTCCAGCTGCATCGCGTCGGAGAAGAAGTCAAACACTTGACTCAAAGATCCTTGCAGAAGCTGAGAAGTCTGCAGCAGGTAGCCTTTTCCTTCAGGCGAGCGGGAAATGTCAACCGAACTGTGACTTGATGGCATGTGACGGCTCCTGATTCCTCAAAGTGCTTCCGACGTTTCCTGATGCGACGTCTGCAGAGCAGTTCGACGTCGCTGTCGGTGGGCAAACCGTGACGTTCAGGCCGAATTAACTGCACTCGGAGTGATTATCTGAGGACAGCAGTGCACTTCGCGCTGGTCGAACGCGGGGGCTGTCTGGTAAGCTTTCTGTTGAAAGCTTCGGCCATCATGGCCTGCTTTCTTCCTGAGGGCGATCTGAAAAAGTGGTCTGCCCCTTTCGAGGGCGGCAAAACTACAGCGAACGGCTGCTCGGTAGGAGTCAGCCCTTTTTTCAGATCGCCTCTGCCCGCCGGTTCGGTCTTCCCGCATCCTTCCCACCGTCGATTGGCTGACCATGAAATCTCAGAATTCAACCTCACCGAAGATTTCTCGACGTCTGGCTCTGCAGGGAGCAGGCGTGGCCGTTGGACTTCCGTGGCTGGAATCGATTCCGGTCCGGGGAGAAACCACCGCCGATCAGAAGCCGTTTCCGAAACGTTTTGCGGTGCAATTCATGGCGTGTGGAATCCATCCTGACCATTGGTGGGCCAAAGGCAGCGGCGAAGACATGGAGCTTGGCCCTTGTCTGGAACCGCTTTCGCCTTGGAAATCGAAGCTCAATGTGATTCAGGGCCTGTTCAATCGCAATGCAACCGGCGTGGGAATCCATCCAGGGCAGACGGGCAATATCCTTTCGGGAGCAGCCCTGCAGAAGGGCGCAGAACTGAAGGGTGGAATCAGTATTGATCAGGTGCTGGCGTCACACATCGGTCAGGAAACAATTCAGCCATCCATGGTGCTGGGCTGTGAACAACCGATCACCGGATACCACGAAACTAACTTTTCGATGGCCTACAGTTCGCACATTTCCTGGCAGAATGCGACGTCTCCCGTCCCCATGGAAGTCTACCCGTCTCTGGCGTTCGACAGTCTGTTTGATAATCAGGGAAGTCGCCGCAACAAGAGCGTGCTGGATCGAGTGCGAGAACACGCGGCAAGTCTGAGTCGACAGGCGAGTATGACGGATCGCACTCGTCTGGATGAATACCTGACCAGTGTTCGAGAAGTGGAAAAACGCATCGAGCGCCAGCGAGCCAGTCGAGATCAGGCCAGCGATCGAGCCAAATCCGGAAGCACGCCGCTGCACGAAATGAAACGCCCGGACAACGGACTTCCGGAAGATATTCGCGAACACATGAAACTGATGAGTGACATCATCGCCATGGGTTTTCAAACCGACAAAACACGGGTGGCGTCGCTGCTGCTGTGTCGCGACATCTCAGGTCTGTTTTACCCGTTCCTCGATGTCCGAAATGCTCATCATTCTGCGTCCCATCACGAACGCACTGACGAATGGCTGCGAATCACTCAGTATTATTGCTCGCAACTGGCATATCTGGCCGAGCGTTTGCAGCAGATGCCGGAAGGTGACGAAACTGTTCTGGATCATTCGTGCCTGATGTGGGTGAATAACATGTGGTCCGGAAGCCGACACGATTCCACTAACCTGCCACTGTTCACCGTGGGTGGCCTCTCCGGCAGCATTCAAACTGGTCGCGTCCTGGACTACAGCGATCGAGGCGACGACAATCGAAAGCTGTGCAGCCTGTACCTGTCGCTGGCACAGCGAATGGATGTTCCGCTCACAACGTTTGGCGACGCCGATCTGCCACTGGCCGACTTTTAGCCGAACAACGCCCGGTCGTCTTTGGGAGTGTGGCAACTTGTCGCCGCTTTGGCTCTGCGTCACTCTGTCGAGTTTCTGCGAACGGCGGGTGAGAATTGACTGGCCGCAGAATTGGTCAGAATGCTGAATCGCTCGGAATTCTTACGAATTCCATGACAGAACGGGCACGGAATTCTTAGCAATTCCGCAGCAGGCGCTGGGACTTTCGCTTCTGCCGATCGTCAGGTTCAACGAAGAATCGGTGCCTCCGGAGTTGTTCTGAATGCTTCCGGAAAAGAACAGACGCGTTTCGGTGGTCATCGTGTTGAACAATCCGAAGCGGTGACACGTCGCCGCATTCCAAAAGCGCGGTTAGCGAAGCCCATTCAGAACCGCTCATAAAGCCACAACGAACGCACTCCACGCTGGTTCGACCGGATTCCGGACCGCACGCAGAGTCCTTGTGCAACAGCTGCCGTCAGAAACATCAGTGCGGTTTTGCCTGTCTGGACGGGTCAGAAGCGGGAGGATCGGTGTCGAAATCCGTCCATTTCATGTTGGAATCCATGGGCTCGATCCGCAGGACGACTTTGCCATCCTGGAACACGCGGACGGTGCCGGTTGATTCAGAGACAGCAATCGCGATGGCGTCTGTGGCTTTGGATATTTCTGCGGCAGCCCAGTGACGCGACCCCAGACCTTTCGACAGCACGATTTCATCGGCGGAAGCTCTAAGATGACGTCCTGCCGCCTGAACCACTCCGTCCGCCGAAATCACGAAGGCTCCATCAATTTGAGCCAGTTCCTTCATGCTTTCGCGAACACGAGGACTGCGGATCAGGCGTTCCGCTCTGGAATAGCCTCGGAACGGATCGTGGACCTGTTCCTGAGACAACGCCATCACTTTGCGATGGTTTCCCACGACGAACAGAGTTCCCACTGGCTTGCCTTCGCGGCCTTCGCGACCGATTTCACACGCCAGATCCACGACAATTCGCAGAGTTTCCAGCGGAACCTGCGTTTCCAGTCGCTGCAGGTCTCGCGAAGTCAGCTTGGCCAGCTGGTCTGCCAGCTGAATCAGACTGATGGTGTCGCAGATGTCTTTTTCATACGTGGAGTACAGTGCAACCACAACGTCACCCGACTGCAGGTGCTCATCGGCGATCGCTTCCAGCAGCAACTGCGACACCTGAGTACTGCGGGTTTGTGGTTCGTGTTCCAGAGGAACCAGATCCAGACCATCCTCTTTGACCGCCGCCTGGACTTCCGGGTTTTCCGCACCGATCAGAACTCGCGAACCACGCAGCAGCCGTTTGATTTCACGAAAATCCAGCACGTCATCGGCCAGCAGCACAATCGCTTTGGCAGACGCCAGTCGGGCAAGCGATTTCGCCGCCTTTAAGACGTGTTCAAATGCCGCTGTGACCTTTTTGCGCTTCATGCACCGAGTGTAAGCAATGGTGAAAGTTGGTCAACGGATTCTCAAGCGTTTCAGTCACATAAACTTCCACTTACAGGCACGAAGTGTTTCGACCAGATGCCATACCGAACGCATTCTCCCTCAAGCATCGTCGAAAGCCAATTCGTTCCCTTCCACGGATGCCTGCTCGCACGCTTCATTGAACGCGTCCCAAATCACTTCGATCGGATTCCGTCATTGGGTCCACGACAAAGCCAATCGCCATCCTGACACCTCTGACTGTATGCCTCGGAGCTGAAGTTGAGAATGGCGACGATCAGGAAGCGCCGCGCCCTCCCGGTCAGAGTCGCTGGCCCGGCAGATCGTGTTCGGGACGAACGGCTGTTTGACCGGCCATTTGAGGCAGTCTGCGCAGGGCAAAATCCAGAATCTCAACGGCAGCCGGAGCCGCAACCGTGCCGCCGTAGTGGAGTCCGTCGGCCGTCGGTTCGTCCACCATCACCAGAACCAGGACTTCCGGATGTTCCGCCGGAGCACCGCACACAAACGAACAGACATGACGACTGTTGGAATAACCGCCGGTTTCGGGATCCGGCTTCTGAGCAGTCCCGGTCTTCCCGAAAATGCTCAACCCGCTGATCCGTGACGACTTTGCCGTTCCGCGTTCCACCACACCTTTCATCGGAAATCTGACCAGCCAGTCCGCCACCGCCGGACTCAAAATCGTCGATTCGACATTTGGCGTGGCTTCCACAGTTTCGATTCTGGTTAAGGCCAGCGCTGTATGATCATCAACGGATGCATCCAGCAGCAGATGCGGTCGAATCAGGCGGCCTCCATTGGCCAGAGCGGAATGTGCCGTGATCAGCTGCAGTGGAGTCACCGCCAGTTCTTGGCCCATCGGAATGGAACCCAGCGAATATTCGTCCCAGTCCGGCAGCGGACGCACCAGTCCGTCGATCTCGCCGGGAAGTTCAATCCCGGTGCGACTGCCAAAGCCAAATGCCAGCGTCAGATGCTGAAGTTCGGGCAACCCCAGACGTTCGCCAATTCTGGCCATCCCGATGTTGCTGGATTTGACCAACACATCTTCCACGGACAGCTCCGCATAAGGATGATGGTCGTGCAGAATGCGTTTCCCCATGCGATACGCCCCGTTCGCACACGAAATCATTTCGCCGGGTTTAAGAAAGTCTTTTTCAATGGCCCAGCCCACGACAAATGGCTTGAACGTCGACCCCGGCTCAAACACCGCCGAGATATTCAGATTTCGCCAGGCATTCGGCGGAACGTCGCCGGGATGATTCGGATCGAACCCCGGTGCCGAAGCCATGGCCAGAATTTCGCCGGTGTGAGGATTCATCACCACCACACTGGCTCCCAGTGGTTTCCAGCGGTCGCAGAGTTCCTCCAGTTTTCGTTCCGCCTGAATCTGAATCAGCAGGTCCAGGCTGCACACCACCGTGCGGCCATGCTGCGGCGTGCGTGACCGAGCGGCTTCGACTTCCACAACAATTCCGCGAGCGTCACGCGTCATCAACCGCTGTCCGTCGCTTCCACGGATCAGCTCATCCAGACTTTCCTCCAGCCCGCCGTGACCAAAATTGTCAATGTCTCGCATGCCAAGAACGTGAGCGGCAAAGCGCCCCTGTGGATACTGTCGCAGATATTCGCGACGAAAGCCCCACGTTCGCGACGGAAGGTCAAGGCGACGCACTCGATCGGCCTCGTCGTCCGATAGCCGTCGGCGAACCCAAATGAACTGTCGATCAGGATTCTCCGTGATTCGCTGAAACAACTGATCTGAATTGATGTCGATCACACGACTCAACTGCCACACAAATTCGCCGGCGTCCTGAATCTCCGCCGGAACGGCATACAGACTCTCACGCGTCACCGTCATGGCCAGAACGTGGCCGTTGCGGTCCAGAATTTCGCCCGGCCTGGCCGGAATGGTTTCCGTGTAGGAACTCTGCTGAGTCACCTTGGAATTCAGCAGCTCGCGCTGAGCCCCCTGCAGATGAATCAGTCGAGCGACCATCAAGGCCCACCCAATCAGCATCAACAGACTGATCAGCTTTGAACGCCACAGCCCGGGGACGGCAGACGGTTCGGCCGACAATGGAAGAAAATCGTTCTGGTTCATTTGTCAGACTTCCCGATCCCGCGTCAGGGGCGAAGATTCGTCGGACGCTCCCAGCGCAGCAACGGCAGCGCGGGGGTTGGCGGGGCCGGGACGGCATTGTGGGATCTGTGACTTCGGTCAGCCCGGTCGGATGGAACGGCTGATGCCGTTGAATCCGACAAGCCGGAGCGACTTCGTGACGTTCGTTCGGTCAACTGCTGCAGATGAGCCGGAGCCGTCAGTCGCTGGATGCTCAGACGCAGTCGAGCGTGCATTTCCAGTAACAGATCCATCTGAAAATACTGACGACTGACCGCTCGCTTCATTTCCAGAGTCTGCTTTTCCATGGCAATGCCCACCATGGAAATCAATACCGCCAGAAGCAACGCCGCACCAAATCGAAAGAACACATCAACCTCACCCTGCCTGCGGAAACGCGTGGCCGTCTCAGGAAGACGCGGACGGAATCATCAGCGTTCTGGCACTCTCATGACGTCGCGTAATCTCGCCACATGCGAAAATGCAACATCGCGATGCGATGTACCGGAACCCTCTTTACCCGGAATGATGTTCGGCAGAATTCGCCGATCATGCTCACCAGATCTTCCGTCCGTCGTCCTGATGGTGTCAGAGTTCCGTCCCACAACGTCAGAGTCCCCGAAGTCGGAACGGTCGCCCCAAATTCAACGAATGAAAGCAAGGGGACATCCGGCTCATCTGACTGCGCTGGGACTAGCTGGACAGCGCCAGGTTGTTGTTCGGAGTGCGGGGACTTGTCGCCGCTTTGGCTTTGATTCACCACTTCGAGTTTCGGTGAGCGGCTGGTAAGAATTGACTGGTCGCAGAATTG
>JAGQPY010000026.1 GCA_020426485.1 Planctomycetaceae bacterium | reverse complement strand
GAATTCAGCCTGCCGTGCCAGCGAGCTTCAGGAACGAGTCCGCCATGTTCCGAGGTTCCGAGCCGTGCTTCGAATTGTGGAGACTCCGCAGGAACTGCAGTCCTGCAGTTTGGAGACGGTCGTTCAATCGTTGTCAGCAGCAACATCAGCAGCAGAATTTGGGTTGCCGAGATCACACGAGTAGATCAATCGGGCTTCTGTGACCTTCTTGATGAGGTCGGCCGTGTTGGTCACATTGAGCTTCCGCATGACATTCGCGCGGTGTTTTTCAACGGTTTTCTCGCTGATTTCAATGACGCGGGCAGCGGCCTTATTTGTCTGGCCGTCAAAAATCAGCTCCAGAACCTGACTTTCGCGAGGCGACAGTTTTCGGAGGCGGAGCAGAGAATCCGAAGCTCGCTGCAGCAACTGGTCTGAGATCAGGTCTCGCCGAAGTTCCTGCAACACAATCAGCGTGGCGATCGCTTCACCGGACTGTCGAAAAACCGTGGAGCATTCGTAGTTCTGCAGCCAGGCACGGTTGGTCGGGACAGATCCCGTTGAATCCGGCTTGCCGCCCTGCTGGTGCAGCAACAGACGGAAGGTTGCAGGTGTTAAACCATACTGTCGAAGTCCAGGAGCCAGTCGCTGATCATTGAGCGGTATCCCCGCCGCCCGGATTTCCTGTGAGCAGTCCTGAATGTCGAAGATGGACAGAAACTGCGCTGAACACAGAGTGATTCTGTCTTTTCCACAGGGCGCAAGCGCCCACACCGCCGTTGACGCGCAGGCAACGGTGTTCAGGATGACCAGGAGGTCATCAGGTGATTTTTCGCTGTCCGGAATCACGCAATGTCAGTCTTTGTTGTGGCATCATGGGTGTCTGTGATCTGCCGATTCAGAACATGCGTCGCGCTGAGGCCGGAGAAGGATGCGGTGCGCTGTGATCCGAACGTCAAATCCTGTAATCATCGGTTGCGTGGGTGAAAACCCTGTTTCAGGTTCTCTACCCTCGGAATCGAACGAGTGCCAAAAACCGGACATGAATTCGTGGCAAAAATGAAATTTTTCGCCGGTTAGGTAATTCACCCGGTTTTTGCCGCAATTCCTGTCGTGTCGGTGGCCCCGGAACCGTCATTTTTTCACAATCGCGTCAAGAAGCCTTTCTGTGCCGATATCCAGGAAGGGTGAACATGGGGCAGAATCCGGCGGGCACTGAACGGACCTGAATACTGGTCGGGGATTGATTGTGGCAGAGAGTTTGCAGGGAAAATTCCTGGTCGCAACACGGCAACTTCGGGATCCGAATTTCTACCGAACCGTCGTGTTGCTCCTCGAACACAGCCAGGACAGCGCGATGGGGCTGGTGATTAATCGGCCCAGTTCGATCTCAATGGACACAGCCATGGAAAAGCTGAAGGTCCCGACCAAGTTCACTGACCCTATCTACGCCGGGGGCCCCGTCGAAACATCGGCGTTGTTCATCCTGCACAGCTGTCAGGAACTCGGCAAGCTGGATGTCGAAGTCGCTGATGGTGTCTTCGTGACGGGAAGTCACGATTCCTTTGAATCCCTCGTCAGCAAAGGTGCCAGTTGCAGTCATGACTGTGCGTTTCGCATCTACTGCGGCTATTCCGGCTGGGGAGCCGATCAGCTGGAGGGCGAGATCCAGCGAGGAGACTGGCGGCTGATGCCCGCAGAGTGTGGAATTGTTTTCCAGCGCGATCCTTACGACATCTGGGAACAGTGCACCCAACGCTTACAGGAATTAGGCCGCATGTTGCCGCATGATATTCGAAATGCAGACTGGAACTGAATTGGATTCGTCAATGTCAGGGCTGCCAACGGTGAATGAGGATCGACAGACTGTTTGACGGACTGACAGGCGTCAGCGCATAAGAAAGCGGCAGGCTGAGGACAGTCTGCCGCCGGAGGGATTGAAGAGCCCTTTGCGGATGCTTCAGAAAGCCGATCCGCCGCCTTTGAGCTGTTCCTGCTCCAGCCGGTATTTGCGGCTGGCTTCCACCTGGTTGGTCAGCTTGAATTCCGGACCTGCCGGGAAGTATTGAACGTCGTCGTCCAGGTAAGTGGCTGAGGGCAGCGTCTGTCCACCAATTGAGGTCTGGCAGCCTGTCAGCAGCGAACTCATCGCGACTGCAGCAAACAGCGCCAGCAGGACTCCCTTGTTTGATGATGTAGCCTTCACGAGTTTCAGCCTTCCATGATGTCTTCCTGGTTCTCAGCCACAGCGCATCGGTGGTACTGCGGACTGGTCGAGAAGCAGTTCTTCTCTGTCTCTGTATCGGACCGTTTTGCTGTCAGAATCGGTGAAACCGTTCCAATCGCTAAATCTTTTCTGATCCTCACGTTATCATCGCAGCGGTTTCGGCAGATTCTGCCGGCCACGAGTGAGTTCTGAGAGGCGATCTGAAAAAGGGGATCCTTTGATTGTCCGGAGAGGGTCAGCCCCCTTTTTCAGATCGCCGGCAAGTCCCCAACGGGAACGTCAGACGATTTCTCTCATTCCGATTCCGTTGATTCAGCTCCAATAACCCAGGTGAGCCCCATGCAGATCTCAGGTATACAGACGGATGTGAAACTCGGGCAACGCCGCGCCAATATGGATCGCATGGGAGCAGCGATTCGTCAGGAAGTCGAACAGGGAAGTCGGACGATTGTCTTTCCGGAATGCTTCACCACGGGTTACTGCTTTGATTCGCTGGACGAGGCGATGGGGGTCGCCGAACCTGTTGATGGCGAGTCTGTTCAGGAGGCCACGGAGCTGTGTCGCGACAACGACTGCTTCAGCGTATTCGGGATGCTGGAGCGATCCGGTGATGATGTCTTCAACACCGCGGTGCTGGTGGGACCGAACGGACTGATTGGCAGTTATCGCAAAGTACATCTGCCTTATCTGGGAGTCGACCGGTTTACGACTCCGGGCGATCGACCGTTTGAGGTTTTCGAAGCGGACGGTATCCGGATTGGAATGCTGATCTGTTACGACGGAGGTTTTCCTGAAGCGTCTCGAATCCTGGCTCTCCGAGGGGCGGACGTGATTCTGCTTCCGACCAACTGGCCTCCGGGTGCCGAATACATGTCATCGTTTTCGATCAATTCGCGAGCCATGGAGAATGGAATCTTCTTTGCCGCCGTCAATCGCGTCGGCATGGAACGCGGTTTTTCCTTCATCGGCCGCAGTCGGTTTTGTGATCCCGTCGGAGCAACTCTGGATTCGGCTGATCACACGGATGAGGCCGTCATTCGCGGAGTCATCAAACCAGAAGCCGCGCGAGAGAAGCGGATCGTGCGTGTTCCGGGGCGGCATGTGATTGACCGGATGGCGGATCGGCGGCCGGAAATGTACGGACCATTATGCGAACCCCACCAGTTGGCTCGACCGGGGAGAGACATCCCTGTTTGAAGGGGTTCGATTGAGCTGTCAGGGGCAAGACTTGCGATTCTGCGTGCGGTTTCTCTCTAATTTCACGAAGTGGTCCCGGGCTCACGGAACGATCCGCAGCCGGCGATGAAGGCAAAAAACCTTCCGGGCTTTGGGTTCCTGATGAGTTTTTGTTTGACGAACGCGTGTTTTGTGGCGTATTCAGATCTGTCTTTGACGTGGATTGTCCTCGTCCGAAAAAGGAGAAGAGTGTGAGATTTCTGCCAGCCTTTCCGGCACTACTGGTCTTTGCCAGCGGCCTGTTGATGTCTTCTGTCCACGCGGCGGATGAATCACTTCCCGTGAGTTCGCAGCGTGCGTTCGAAAACCTTGTCTTTGATCGCCCCATTGTGCTGACTCACGCAGGTGACGGGTCAAATCGCGTCTTCGTTGCCGAACAGAAGGGGCGACTGATGGTATTCCCCAACGATCCGGAAGTTGAAGAAGCGGGCGTATTTCTGGATATCCGAGATCGCGTTGTCTACAAGGATAACCAGAACGAAGAAGGATTGCTGGGGTTTGCGTTTCATCCGAAGTATCGGGAGAACGGGCAGATCTTCCTGTATTACACCACAACCTCTGCTCCTCACACGTCCGTCGTTTCGCGATTTCGCGTTTCAAAAGACGACGCCAATCGTGTCGACCCGGCAACCGAAGAAGAGATCCTTCGGATTCCTCAGCCTTACTGGAACCACAACGGGGGGACAATTGCCTTTGGTAAAGATGGATATCTTTACATTGCACTGGGCGACGGTGGCAGCGGAAATGACCCCGATGGGAATGGTCAGAATCTGCTGACTCTGCTGGGGTCCATTCTGCGAATCGACGTCGATCATCGTGATGAAGGGAAAGCGTATGCCATTCCCAAAGATAATCCCTTCATTGATCATGACGTGGTGATCAATCGCAAGGGCCAGACAAAGAAGGCATTGCCGGAAATCTATGCCTACGGACTGCGAAATGTCTGGCGAATGTCATTCGACCGCGAAACCGGCAAACTGTGGGCAGCGGATGTCGGCCAGAATCTCTGGGAAGAAATCAACATCATCACCCGCGGCGGAAACTACGGGTGGAACATTCGCGAAGCACGTCACTGGTTTCGTCCGGACGGCAATGATGGGGATCGCCCTGAGTTGATTGATCCTGTCTGGGAATACCATCACGACATTGGAAAGTCGATTACGGGTGGTCACGTTTATCGAGGCAAGCGAGTCCCCGAGCTGCAGGGCAAATACGTCTATGCGGACTACGTCACGGGCCTGCTGTGGGCTCTTGAGTATACCGGCGAATCTTCTGCAACAAACTATTCGCTGACCGGAGACAAGCTGCCTGTCATGAGTTTCGGTGAAGACGAAGCCGGCGAGGTCTACTACATGACCACCTTTGGTCAGTTGTATACCTTCAAATCCGACAACTAGTCATCCGGAACGACGCCGCGTTGCAATGAACGGCCGCGGCTTCCGGGGCACCATAGTGCCCCGGGATTTTCCGGAACGCTTCTTTGAGTTGCCATGTCACTGATCCTGAAAAATGTTCGGAAGACTTACCGCGAACCAAACGGTCATCGCCTGCCGGTTCTGGGCATCGAACACTATGAACTTGCTCAGGGTGAGCAGGCTTCTTTGGTTGGATCCAGCGGCGGCGGGAAGACCACGCTGCTGAACATCATCTCCGGCATCCTGACACCGGATTCCGGAGAAGTGATCGTGGACGGTAAGGACATCGCTCGGCTGCCGGAATTTGTTCGAGATCAGTTTCGGGCGTCTCGCATCGGGTTCGTTTTTCAGACGTTTAACCTGCTGCCGGCATTTACTGCATTGGAAAACGTTCTGCTCGGAATGTCGTTTTCGGGTCGACCGGTGGACCGGAATTTTGCGCACTTTCTTTTGAAGCGGGTGGGGCTGGAGCATCGACTGCATCACACACCGCGACGCATGTCGGTTGGCGAACAACAGCGAGTCTCCGTTGCTCGCTCGCTGGCGAACAAGCCCGCTTTATTGCTGGCAGACGAACCGACGGCGAATGTGGATCCCGGCAATCAGCAGCTGATTCTGGATCTGATTCGTGACACCTGCCGCGAAAACAATGTGACGCTGCTGATGGTGACCCATTCGATGGACGTGGCCAATGTATTCGGGCGAGTTGATCGACTGGCTGACTTCAATCACCCTGAACTCTGTCGGCAGGAAGGAGCATCCGCGTGAACCTGCTGACAATAGCGTGGAAGAGTGTTCGGGAGAGATCAGTTGCTTCAGCTCTGACGGCCCTCAGCGTTGGTCTTGGAGTCATGCTGATGGTGGTGGTCATCGTCATTGCCGGAGCGGTGAACGATGCCTTCAATCAGCGTTCGATTGCTTACGACCTGATCGTGGGCGCCAAAGGCAGCGACCTGCAGCTGGTGTTAAGTTCCGTGTATCGAATTCAGCCGCCGATCGCCAACCTGCCGTTCATGTATCTGGAACAGCTTCGCGAAGATCGCCGTATCGAAACTGCCATACCCCTGGCGTTCGGCGATTTTACTCGTCCGGAACATGGTGCGTTTCCGATTGTGGGCACCACCAACGAGTACTTTCTGCACGAGTTCACTCCCGGTAAGAAATTCGAAGTCGAAGATCAGCCGGGGACTCGACAGCTGGACGGCCTGTACGATGCTGTGATCGGTTCAATGGTCGCCCGCGAAAACGGATGGAAGGTCGGAGACCAGTTCAGCATTGTTCACGGCAGCGCCGACAGCGAGACGTTTCACGATGAAATGTTCACGGTCGTCGCGGTACTGCGTCAGACAGGGACCCCCAACGACCGCAGCGTCTTCCTGAATCTGGAAGCGGTTTACACTCTGGAAGGACATCAGAAACCGGTGGACGAAGTGGAAACCAGAATTCACGATTTCTACGGAAATGATCCGGAACGGCGCGATCGGGCTCTGAAGCAACTCGAAGAACTGCGAGCGAAACGCGCCAGAGGGGCAGAAATCGGCGATGCGAAAATGGGTTACGGCATCGATACTCCGGAAGCCATGAAGGAGATCACCGCCGTCTTTGTGAAGACTCGCGAAGTGTTCGATGCCATCACTCTGCAGGCGGAACTGAAAAGCGGTTCCAAGGCCATGGCCGTCAACCCGATTCGCCCCATTCAGGATCTGATGAAGAACGTCGTCGGCAACATCCAGAAAGCGTTGGTTGTTCTGACGGGGATGATCATTGCCGTATCCGGAATCAGCATCTTTGTCAGCATCTACAACAGCATGTCGGATCGCCGCCGCGAAATCGGAATCATGCGTGCTCTGGGAGCGCGCCGCAGCAGCGTATTTTCCATCATTCTGGCGGAATCTTCCGTGCTGTGTCTGGGCGGAGGATTTCTGGGCTGGTTGACGGGCCACCTTTTAGCAGTCGTCGGCGCTCCTTATGTCAGTGCCAGAACCGGACTGTTGTTGAATCCGTGGGCGTTTCATGAGGTTGAATTCGTGCTGTTTCCGGTGCTGCTTGTTCTGGGGGCTCTCGTGGGTTTCATCCCTGCAATGACAGCCTACCGAACCAACGTCGCCGACGCTCTGAACAACTGACAGTGCGTGACTTCTGCCCGGCGAATGTCAGTCAGCCCGCGCGCTCTGCACACTGCGTTATGAATCGTGCTGGCATTTTGGGGTCTGTCGCATCAGAATAATCGAGGAGTCGATCCGTCTGCGGCGTTCACAGACTTCGACGCTCCAAAGATCAGGCGACGTTCAGGGGGAAGTTTCCTCGAGACTGACGGATTTGCATCAGGAACCCTTGGCGAGCAAAAGTGTTTCATTTGCTGAGGCACGACCACCGGCGAATCGGTTCAGACGGTGTTGATGATGGACGTGCCGGTTTGCCTGTGCAGGCGAATTCTTCGATTCGGTCGAAGCCTGTGACGGCGACAAACACTTCAGTCGACGGGCATCCCGCTCGAATGATTTTCAGAGAAGGAACCATGATGGCCGTGTTCCGACAATCATCCTGTCACGGATTGATCGCCGCAGTTGTGTTGATAGGCTATATTCTCCCGACCGCACCTGCTCAGGACGCGCGCTTGCCTCTGCAGATTGAGGTGATGATTCAGCCATCGACGTCTCAGCAGCTGGCAACTCAGGAATGGGCTCGCGTTTTTCAAACGCTGGAACGCCGGGCAACCTTTCGATCCGGTCGCAATGGAGAACGGACTCGGGTTGAAACAGAAGAGTTTCGAGGTCGCAAGTCGGTTCTGGCCGTTGGATTGATGAATCGCGACGGATCGCTTTCCTTTGGTGCAGAAACATTCCGTATCACACAGCCCGAAGTTCTGCAGGCATGGCTGGAAAAGCTGGAGCAGTTTGGTCCGGGGGGACCGCCCGACGAGAACCCCACGTGGGGACTGACGGAGGACCAGTTTCGAGACGTCCTGAAGAAGTTGAGCAAACCGGTGCCCGGTTCTGTGGATCTGAGTTCCGTTTCTGCGATCACAAAAAGCATTGCTCTGCCACCGGACCTTCCCATTCGCCTCACCGAGGCGGGGCAGCGGCAGGCCGTTGCTGCGTCGGGACGAATGCGATCGCTCGCTGGTAACCCGATGGGACTGAGTCAGGGGAGCATGCTGGCAGTCAGCCTGGCGCATCTTGGACTTGGCTTTCGGCCCAAAGTTCATGGTGACACGGTATACCTGGAGATCGATGCCGGGACAGAAGACAGTAATATGTATCCCGTGGGCTGGAAGAACACCGGTCCCATCACCACCGTGTTGCCGGCGATTTCGAAGCTGGTGCCCGTGGAACTGGAAGATGCAAATCTGGACGCACTCATTCGACTGATTGCTCAGAAACTGGATCTGCAGCACTTCTATTCGGAAGCTGCCCTCCGAGCGGCGGGACTGGATGTTGAAAACACGAAGTATTCCAGAAAGCCGGATAAGCTCTCTATGTTCCATTTGATGGAAATCGTCGGGACGGCCAATCATCTGGGGCTGTCGATTCGGACCGACGAAGCCGGAAAGCTGTTTCTGTGGGTCACAACGGAAACCGAAGAGAAGGCGTTTGAAAAACGTTTCGCTCACATACGCGTCAATCGGGGTGGTTAGTTGCACATTTGTTTCCAGCGAAGGCGAGCCTATGAATCGTTCCCTGTTTCAGTTGAGTGTCGTTTTGGTGTGTGTACTAAGTCTGCCCTGCATTCAGGCGCAGGAAGAATCGTCACTGGATCGTGATGCGCTAAGTGCAAAGAAAAAGCCGCTGAAGTTTCAGCCTCACCTGCTGCAGACCGCTCCACCAATCAAGGCTGTTGAGTCACAGTTTCCGAAGATTGTCAAGCCCAGTCGTCCTGACGCAACACCAGCACTGGTTGTTGGGCTTCTGGCACAGCCCGACGAGGCTCAGCGTCGAAATCCTGAACGCCAGGTGGATGAATCCCGGCACCGTATTCAGCAGTTGCAGCGGGATGAACGTGAACTGAATGACCTTCGTTACCGTGTTCAGCAGTTGCAGCGAGAAGAACGTGAGCTGAATGAACAGCTGGAAAAAACGGACAACGCCGATCGAAAACGCGGGCTGGAAGAAAGCCGTGAACGGCTGCGACTTGAGTCTCGTCGAGTGACCGAACGAATTCATGAACTCGAACGTAGCCAGCATGAACGCAGAAAAGATCTTTCAGGCGCCGACCGTCGATCTCGTGAAGGGCATGAACCGCCTCAAGATCGACCTCAGGAAGCGATGGGACGTGTTCGTGCACTTCACGAAGCAGCAGAACGTGTTGCCGCATCCGGGCTGCATGACATCGCCGGAGAACTTCACCGTCGCGCAGAAGAACTGGAGCGACAGATTCACCGCGAACAACACGAACCACCAGCTGCCGACATCGCGGGCCCACTGATGGAGCAAATGCATCAGCTTCGCGGAGAAGTTCGTGGACTTCACGAAAAGCTGGATCTTGTGCTTCGAAACCTGCGAGAACTTGAAGAAGATCTGGATGAGCTGGAAGACGCTCACGAAGCCAAAGAAGATTCCGAGGACGACGATGATCGCGGCGGTCAGGACCATGACGCGACTCGTGAAGCTCGAAAACGCAATCGTAATGACTGACGGAGGCTTCGTCTTTTGTCTTCCGGAAGTGGCACAGACATTCCTGTCTGTGTGTTAACGATCCATTTGAACATCTGGCAGGGCTGAACCGGGGAGCTGGTGTGTTTCTTACATCGGTCCCGGTTGTTTTCTGAGTTATGAACTGAAAGATCTGAGTTTGATGATAACGTTACGTTGTAGTGCTTTGTTGCTGGCCGCCTTTGCCGTGTTCAATTCTGTGAATGCAGATGATCGTCCCAATATCATCTTCATTTTTTCTGACGACCATGCGTCGCATGCGATGAGCTGTTACGGGTCAAAGATCAACACAACGCCGAATCTGGATCGCATTGCCAACGAAGGCATGTTGTTCACCAATTGCTTCTGTACCAATTCGATCTGTGGTCCCAGTCGCGCTGTCATTCAGACGGGCAAGCACAGCCATCTGAACGGATTTCTGCGCAACGGAAACCGGTTTAACGGAGATCAACAGACGTTTCCGAAGCTGCTGCAGAAGGTTGGATACCAAACGGCCGTGGTGGGCAAGTGGCATCTGGAGACGGCACCTCAGGGATTCGACTATTCAGAAATCCTGATTGGACAGGGGCCGTATTACAATCCGCCGATGTTGTTAAACGGTGATCCAAAGCCGGTGAAACACACCGGCTACACGACGGACATCATCACTGACCTGGCACTGGACTGGCTGAAGGAAAAGCGGGATGCCGACAAACCTTTTATGCTGATGTTTCAGCACAAGGCGCCTCATCGAAACTGGCAGCCCGGGCCCAAACATCTGCATTTGTACGAGAATGTGGAAATTCCGGAGCCGGATAATCTGTTCGACGACTGGTCGGGACGTGGAACTGCGGCTCAGACTCAGGACATGAGCATTCGTGAGACGTTGACTCGCTCTGACCTGAAGCTGGATCCGCCACGTGGCCTCACTCCGGAACAGCTGAAAGCCTGGAATGAAGCGTATGAGCCACGCAATAAGGCGTTTGTGGAAGCGAAGCTGCAGGGTGATGATCTGGTTCGCTGGAAATACCAGCGATACATTAAGGACTACCTGCGGTGCGTGGCTTCTGTCGATGATAACGTGGGCCGAGTGCTTGATTATCTCGATCAGACGGGGCTTGCTGAAAACACAGTCGTGATCTATTCGTCCGATCAGGGCTTCTATCTGGGTGATCATGGCTGGTTTGACAAACGCTTCATGTATGAAGAATCGTACCGTATGCCGCTGATTGTGCGCTGGCCCGGAAAGATTCAGCCGCACACCGTCAACCACAATCTGGTTTCCAACCTGGACTTTGCGGAAACGTTTCTGGACATCGCCGGAACAGCGATTCCGTCAGACATGCAGGGACTCAGCCTGAAAAATCTGATGACGGCGTCTCCACAGGAAAACGCTGTTCCAGCGCCGCCAATGACCATCGGCTACGATCGTTCTCGAAAAGACTGCACTCAGCCCGATTTTCGGGACGCGTTGTATTACCACTACTACGAATTCGAAGCGAATCAACAGACAGCACACATGGTGCGTCGACACTGCGGAGTGCGAACGGCAACGGATAAGCTGATTCACTTTTACAATCTGGGCGAGTGGGAGTACTACGACCTTAACGCGGACCCTCGGGAAATGAGAAGTCGATTTGATGATCCGGAGTTCAAAGATCGCATTCAGGTGCTGCAGAACCGGTTGAAGGAACTTCAGACTCAGTATCAGGTTCCGGATGATTCCGGATCGGTACCGGCCAATCCGCCTTCCCTGCAAAAGAAAGCCAATCCGCCTCGTCAACAACGTCAGAAGAAGGATGCCGCTTGAACAAGGGCTTCGCCTTTGACCGGGTGGCGTGGGGAGCGGTTCGAGGTGGGCAACTACAATCGCCGAATCGCTCCCGTTGGTCGCTGCGACGATGAACAATGATGTAACAGTCTCGGCCGTACGCGATCGTCGCAGTTGTGCTCAGGTCACCAAATCACCACTGGTCCGGCAGACCAGTGGTGCTCCGAAACTCACAGGCAGAAATGTGTCTGTACGATCTCACACGAATCAATGCGTTCCGTTTCAGTCAGACGAAGCGACCAACGGAAGCGCGTCGGCGCATGGGACTGGCCACCTCAAAACGCCATCCGCGCCATCGGGTTGAGGGCCTTGCCCTCATTAGATGAAGGGACTGGTGAAGTTGGTCAGGGCTTTCATGTAGTTGGAGCGTTCCATGGCGGCTGCGTCCGGGCAGTTTTTGTAGCTCATGCCACCCTTGAACTGTTCAACGGAACGGTATCCGTGTTCGGCCAGCCAGTTTCGGAGTTCATCCAGCATCTGGTGAACGACTTCAGGGCCGTGTCGGAGGATGGAACTGGCAATCATGGTGGCATCCGCGCCACACATGATCAGTTTGACGATATCGCGATGGCCATGAATGCCGGATGTTGCAGCCAGCGATGCCTGGATCTGTCCGTATAGAATTGCAATCCATCTCAGAGGAAGGCGAACTTCGCTGGCGTGGCTCAGGTCGAGTCGTGGATTGATTTCCATCGAATCCAGATTGATATCCGGCTGCATGAAGCGATTGAACAGAACCAGCCCGTCGGCTCCGGCTTCCGTCAGACGTTTCGCAAAGTTGGGCAGTGAACTGAAATAGGGACCAATCTTCACGGCCAGCGGAATGCTGATCTGAGACTTCACCTCGGCTACCAGATTCAGGTAGTTGGACTCCATCTGTTCGGCGGTCACATTCGGATCAGTCGGCAGGTAGTACATGTTCAGTTCCAGTGCCCACGCGCCGGCGGATTCGATCTTTTTGGCGTAACGAGTCCAGCCGCCGGTGGTGACTCCGTTCAGGCTGCCAATGATGGGAATGTCGACCAGGTCACAGGCACGTTCAATCGTTCGCAGATAGTCATCCGGCCCTGTGTTGTAGTCATCCAGTTCGGGAAAATAGCTGGCCGCTTCGGCGTACGAATCTCCGCCGTATTCCGGCAGAGCTGCAAACTGCCATTCTTCAAACTCAACCTGCTCTTCAAACAATGAAGGCATGACCACCGCCGCAATCCCGGCGTCGGCCAGTTGCTTCAGAGTCGACATGTTGGCATTGGACGGACTGGCTGATGCAATCAGCGGATTCTTCAGGTGCAGTCCCAGATACGTTGAAGCAAGATTTACGTGGTTGTCCATGAGGTTTGTTCAGTCTGTTGGTGTTCATCGAAGAGGCGTCACGAAGGCGGAACCCTTTCCGCGGCCGGCAGTGCCCGCTGCACGGGGCAGCAAATCTCTGCGGACAGATCGCCGGGTCGGGTCGTTACTCCAGTGATGCGGAGTTGTCGGAATGAGTCAGAACGGTCCCGGGTTCAATGCTGGCGATTTCACGTTCGACGCCCGCCATTTGTTCATAAAAATGCCACTGGTCGCGAATATCTTCCTGCGCGAGTGCAAAAAGGCGTTCGGCTTCCTGCGGTGAGCTTCGGGCGAGGGCGGCAAAGCGTGCTTCCTTCTGAGCAAAGTCTTTGAAGGAAATTCGGGGCTTGCGGCTGTCCAGCTGAAAGGCATGCTCGGTGCCGTGAGCCAGTCTGGGGTCGTAGCGATACAGAGGCCAATAGCCGCTGTTCACGGCGTCCTTCTGATGACTCATCATCTGAGACATGTCGATTCCGTGAGCGATACAGGGGCTGTATGCAATCACGATCGATGGCCCGTGGTAAGATTCTGCTTCTTCAAAAGCTTTGATGACCTGATTGGGGTTCGCTCCCATGGCGACTTTCGCGACGTAAACGTGACCGTAGTCGACGGCAATCATCCCCAGATCCTTCTTGCGAATTCCTTTTCCGCCGGCGGCGAACTTGGCGATGGCGGCTCGCGGTGTGGACTTGGAAGCCTGACCACCCGTGTTGGAATAGACTTCGGTATCCAGCACCAGAATGTTGACGTCCAGATTGGAAGCCATCACGTGGTCCAGGCCGCCAAAGCCGATGTCGTACGCCCAGCCGTCTCCGCCCACAATCCAGATGCTTTTGCGGACAAGGTAATCAATGGAAGACAGCAGCTCACGACTTTCTGCGGTGCTGATTCCGGCCAGAATCGTTCGGAGCTGTTCGACACGAATTCGCTGAGCCTGAATGTCGGTCTCGGTCTTCTGAGCAGCATTCAGAATTTCATCGGCCAACGAAATGCCGACGTGAACTCTCAACCGTTTCAGCAGTTCCCGAACTCGCTGATGCTGATGAGACACAGCCAGTCTCATCCCAAGTCCGAATTCCGCGTTATCTTCGAACAGTGAATTGGACCACGCAGGACCTCGCCCGTCGGCATTAGTGGTCCACGGCGTGGTGGGAAGGTTTCCACCAAAGATCGATGAACATCCGGTGGCGTTCGCGACCAGCATTCGATCACCGAACAGCTGCGTCAACAGCTTCAGGTACGGCGTTTCGCCGCATCCCGCGCAGGCTCCGGAGTATTCGAACAGGGGCTGCAGCAACTGCGTTCCTTTCACCTGATCGTGACGCACCGACGCGCGATCGATTTCCGGGATGGACAGGAAGAAGTCATAGTTTTCCCGTTCTCGCTGCAGGTGATCTTCTTTGGGTTCCATGTTGATGGCTTTGTGCTTCGCAACCTCCTTGCTGCGAGCCGGACAGACATCCACACACACACCGCAGCCGGTGCAGTCATCAGGCGCGACCTGAATCGTCATGCGGTGCCCGGTCAGATCTTTGCCTGCAACATCGACCGCGACGAAGGCCGCTGGAGCACCATCCAGCGCGGTCGGCGCGAAGGCTTTGGAACGAATGGCGGCATGCGGGCAGACGAATGCACACAAACCGCACTGGATGCAGATGTCGGCGTCCCAGATGGGAATCGTCTGAGCAATGCTGCGTCGTTCGTACTGAGACGTTCCCGTGGGAAATGTTCCGTCCACCGGCATCGCGCTGACGGGAAGAAGGTCTCCCATGCCGGACAGAATGACGCCGGTCACCTTGCGCACAAAATCCGGAGCATCGGCCGGGACGGGCGGTCTTCGACTGAACGCCGAAGTCACCTGCGCGGGGACCTTGACTTCGTGAAGACCGCTCACAGCACGATCGACGGCATCGCAGTTCTTGCGGACCAGACTTTCGCCGCGTTTGCCATACGTCTTTTTGATGGCGTCCTTGATGTACTCAATCGATTGCTCACGCGGCAGGATGTCGGTCAGTGCGAAGAAGCAGGTCTGCATCACCGTGTTGATCCGTCCGCCGAGTTCCGCATCACGAGCCAGTTGATAGGCATCGATGACATAAAACTTCAGCTTTCGTTCGATGATCTGACGCTGAGCTTCCGTGGGCAGTCGATCCCAGACCTCATCCGCCGCATACGGACTGTTCAGCAGAAAGGTAGCACCTTCGGCCGCGACCGAAAGGACATCACGGCTTTCCATGAACTGAAACTGGTGGCAGGCGACGAAGCCCGCTTTCTGAATCAGGTACGTGGCATGAATGGGTTCCGGGCTGAATCGCAGATGCGACACCGTGACCGCACCGGCCTTCTTCGAATCGTAGACGAAGTAACCCTGTGCGTAGAGATGTGTGTTTTCGCCGACGATCTTGACGGAGTTCTTGTTGGCTCCGACAGTCCCGTCGCTTCCCAGGCCGAAGAACACCGCTCGGTGCATGTTGGCGGGTTCGGAAAACTGTTCGCTGTCGTACGGCAGGCTCAGGTGCGTTACATCGTCAGTGATGCCGATCGTGAAATGACGTCGAGGAGCCGACTGTCGAAGTTCCTGCAGCACGCCCGCGGCCATCGCCGGAGTGAATTCCTTGGACGAAAGTCCGTAGCGGCCACCGATCACCTGCGGCACCGCTTGACCATTTTTCGTCGCCGACCATTGCTCCGCCAGAGCAGCGACCACATCCTGATAAAGCGGTTCACCGACGGCCCCGGGTTCCTTTGTTCGATCCAGAACGGCGATCTGAGTGACTGTTTCGGGAATGGCTTCCACGAAACGAACGGTATCGAACGGTCGGTAAAGTCTGACTTTGAGCAGCCCCACCTTTTCGCCACGTTCATTTAATGTTCGTACAGCGTCTTCTGCGGCGCCGATGCCGGAGCCCATCATGACGATAATGCGATCAGCGTCTGCTGCGCCGGCATAGTCAAACAGGTGGTAAGACCGACCGGTTGCCGCAGCGAAACGGTCCATCGTTTCCTGAACCACGTCCGGTGCTGACTGGTAAAACGTGTTGACGGCTTCACGAGCCTGGAAGAAGACGTCCGGATTCTGTGCAGTTCCGCGCAGAACCGGGCGGTCGGGAGTCAGTGCACGCTGACGAAATTCATCGATCTTCGTTTCATCCAGCATTTCGCGAATGAACGATTCCGGAAGAAGATCGATTTTGTTGATTTCGTGAGAAGTTCGGAACCCGTCAAAGAAATGAACAAAGGGAAGTCGCGTCCGCAGTGTCGCGCTGTGTGCAATTACGCTCAAATCGTGCGACTCCTGCACGCTGCCGGAGCACAGCATGGCCCATCCCGTCATGCGAGCGGCCATGACGTCGCTGTGGTCGCCGAAGATGGAAAGCGCGTGAGTTGCGATACTGCGAGCGGCCACATGAAAGACGGCAGGCGTCAATTCGCCTGCGATTTTGTACATATTGGGCAGCATCAGCAGCAGTCCCTGCGACGCCGTAAATGTCGTCGTCAGCGCACCTGCCTGCAGCGCGCCGTGAACAGCGCCGGCGGCACCGCCTTCGCTTTGCATTTCGATGACGTGCGGGATATTTCCGAAGACGTTCTTCCTGCCACGAGCGGCCCAGAGATCCGCCAGTTCTCCCATCGGAGAAGCAGGCGTGATGGGGTAAATTGCGATCACTTCACTGACGGCATAAGCCACGGCTGTTGCTGCTTCGTTGCCGTCCAGAGTTACTGCCTGCTGTTCCATGCGGATTCCTCAGAAGAGTGTTGCTTCCGGCGAGAATTCGAACGCTGCAAACGTTCAACGCCCACGATGCCACTCCTGCCGCAGTCTCGTTCTCCGCACGCAGACTTCAGGAAATATCGACCGACAGTCACGCCGGAAAACATCGCCAACTGAATGTCAGTTGAACAGTGGATCCGGCGGACATGACGATCGATTCACAGCAGTGAGAGGCTGCTTTGGTCTCAGCAATCACAGTGCCGCAAAACCAATTTCTGTTGCAACGACGGCAGGACGAATTCTGCATCGCCCGTCGCCGACGGTGTGGCACGCAAAAAGTCTGCGGCCTCAATTCCTTCCCGTGTCCGCCGGCAGCCTGATTCGCAGGGAAGGTGTCGACCGCAGAGCAGGATTTCAGACGGATCTACCAGTATTTTTCAAAGTGGATATCGCCGGGATTGCCCGGCTGATCGAGCTGAAATCCAAGGTCCGTCAGCGTTTCGACCATCCCTTTGGGGTCAGGGAAATCGAGCGTGCCATCGGGGGCTCGGCGAGGCGCTCCAATCATGGCGGGATTGCCACACAGGAAAAAATGGCATTGCCCAGGAGTTGGAATCCAACCGATCTGTCTTTCCAGATCGCCGGATGCAAACAGTTCCTGAACGTACTGCTTGCCGACGTAATCCGGACGGGATCGATCGAGGTTTTGAGGCTCTCGCGTGGTGATGGGAACGTATTTGTAGTTTTCAAAGCAAGCTTCCAGCTGCAGATGAGCCGGAAGGTAGCCGAGATCGCGTCTTCGACGGACGCAGACCACTGACGCAATTCTTCCCTGATGGTTGCGATTCAGGAGGTCGCGAATCATCGCGTTATGAGGAGCTTCACCGGTTCCCGTTGCGACGAAGATCACATCCTGAGTGTCAGACACCGGAGCCAGCGTGTAATGTCCTCGAGGCGTCAGTCCCATGAACAGGCGATGACCGGGCGTCAACGCGAAGAGTCTGGGGGTTAATGACGGTGGCTGATCGGCATCATTCCTCACCAGCGCGATATAAAATTCCAGAAACCTGCTTCCGCCTGGCCGAACCACAGCCTGTGCTGAGTCCAGCAACGGACAACTGATCGAGTACGCTCGACGAATCAGTTTCTGCGGACGACTACCGGCGGACGGCATTCCTCCCACGCGCGCTTCATCGGTGAACAGCCCCAGAGTTGTGTACTGACCGGGTTCATAGTCCGGAACATCACCATCCGGTTCAACTCGCAGGATCATCAGATCGTCGTGAACCAGCTGAATGCTGGTGACCGTAGCATTGTATTCTGGGTGATCGGCGTGCGGTGCAGGCGTTGACATGATCAGGTGAAAATCGTCTGGCAGGGATTAACGAGGGGGCTTCGGATGGGCGACGTTAACAAAGAACGGTCGCAGTTTCCGTCGTCGCACGGTCAGTGCCGGATTGTTCCGCAGTTTGGAATCGCAGTTCCGTGGCTGACGGCTGGCGGACAATAACATTCGATGGTCCGACGGTGTCTGCCAAAAAAGCGAAGTGCAGGACAAGCGACTTATCCTGCACTTCGGACGGGACGAAGTCTTCAGCAGGTACGGCTGGTTCCGGCCAGATGCTGAATGACTGCGATGGACGATTCCATTCGGTCAGTGCCGCTACAACGGACGCACAACCGAAATTGGTCGCAGGTAATCGTTCAGCGTTTCTGGTGAGACCACACCGCCGCCCATGCCGCTTTTGCCGACACCGGCGTAGGGAACGCCGTGAACGACGACGTTGTGAGCATTGATCCAGCCATTGCCGGATTCGAATGCTTCCGCGACTCGGGCACAGCGGGCCAGGTCGCGCGACCAGACGCTGTTCCCCAGACCGTAGTCGGTATCGTTCGCCAGCCGAATGCCCTCTTCTTCACTGGCAAACGGTGCGAGGAAAGCGACTGGACCGAAGATTTCTTCACGAGCGGCGACGTTGGACAGCGATCCCGCCAGCAGAGCCGGTTTCACGTAGTAACCGTTGCGTCCTGCGACTTTTTTCGCTCCGCCTTCCAGAACCAGTTCGGCTCCATCGGCGACACCTTTTTCAAGGTACCCCAGCACTCGTTCACGCTGTTTGGTGTTCACGACCGGGCCCATCTGACTGCCGGGATCCATCTGGTAGCCAATCTGCACCAGCTTCATCCGTTCCACACATTCGCTGACGAACTTATCGTAAATGTTACGGTGAATAAGCCAGCGAGTTGCATCACAACAGACCTGACCGGTGTGGAACGTAATGGCATTGACCAGCTTCTGGGCCGTTTCGGAAATGTCGACATCGTCGAACACCACCGCGGCACCCTTGCCGCCCAGTTCACACTTGATGGGCACAAGATTTCGACCGCAGGCTTCGGCCACCAGTCGACCGACTTCCGGTGACCCGGTGAAACTCATCCGGCGAAACTTTGGATTGTTGGCCACAGCGGCACCGGCGGTTTCGCCGTAGCCGGTCACGACGTTCAGAACTCCGGCCGGAAGCAGATCCAGTTCCTGAATCATGTGACACAGGTACAGAGCCGACAGAGGAGTGTCTTCGGCGGGTTTCAGCACGCAGGTGTTTCCTGCAGCCAGCGCCGGTCCCAGACCCCAGCCAGCCAGCAGAAACGGGAAGTTCCAGGGAATAATAAATCCACACGCGCCCCAGGGATGGCGAGCCACCCAGGCTTCGTGATGTTTGACGGCGATTACGTTGCGGTAGTTCACCGTTTGAGCCAGATCGGCGAAATAGCGAAACGTGTCGATGAAATTCTGGACGTCTTCTTCGGCCTGCGAATAAATCTTGCCGCAGTCCAGTGATTCAATCTGCGAAAAGATTGCTTTGCGGTCTTCAATGGCATCGGCAATCCGATGCAGCATCGCGCTGCGTTCGTTCACAGGCATTTTCGCCCAGCCGCTGCCTTCGAAGGCGGCGACAGCAGCGTCCACCGCTTTATCGACATCACATTTCTGGAGACTGGTGACGGTGGCAATTTTGTCGCCGCTGCCCGGATCCACGACGTCGAAGGTTTCGCCGTTGCCAGCTTCGACCCATTCACCATTGATGAACGCTTTATGCAGAGGTTTCGACAGGAATGAAACCACTTCCGGAAGCAGGCCCTGAGCCGATACGGTTGCCGTCGACATGGGTCGAAATCCTTTCCATTGAAGGAAAAACTCGCAAAGCCCGGGTGCGTATGCGGACAAAGGGACCGGGCACTCCGCCGGTCAGCATATCGTTCAGCAGAACAGAATCCAATCCACGGAACGTTCACGGACTCGCTTCAATACGAGTAAACGACGCAGACATTGCTCTTTGCCTTGTCTCCCGACGGCAGATCACAGTCTTTCGGTTGGTTTCCCAACGGCCTTCGTCGCAGACATGGCGACGGGTTCCGGTACAGACGGGCTGGCCGATTGCTTTGGCTACACCTGTTGAAGAAGAATTGTTTCCGGTCCGTCGGGTTTTCAAAGCGACCATCGGGAGCGTATCGGCGATTGGGACGTTCGATTTGACAGCGCTCTCCAGGCCGTTGGGGCGAGGGCACCGGTGAAGGCCGTGAAGAGTTTCGAACTGGAAAATCGCTGATGTTTGAAACAGGTCGTGCTGTAGTTTCTTTTCTTTCTCAGGCAGTGAAGCTGATTTGTTTCACCGGATGCCGCAGGCGAGGCCCGTCCTGACTGCGATCAACCTCGCCTGCGTGCGGCATCGGGTGAAACGATGTGAAGCTCTTCTCGGCGTTGGGCACCACCCTTGTCAGGCGGGACTTGCGGCTCCGGTGAGATCACGTTGCAGTTGCCGGAGCATCTGCATTTCCTCCGGAGCCAGTTCGGCGGCAAAGTCTCCGTCGGTGAGTTCACGGATGAGACTGCCGGCTTCGCTTCGACGACCTTCCATCAGCAGTGCTTTGGCTTCGTAAACGTAGGAAGCGGCATTGCGTTCGGCAGCGGGAATGGAAGTCAGCACTTCGATGGCCGCTCCCGGTTGTTGTGCTTCGGCCAGCGCCAGTCCGCGCACGCTGCGGACGGTTGGGTCGGAAGGTGAGATTTCGGTGGCTCGCTGCGAGAGTTCCAGAGCCGTTGCGGGATCGTGTTTGATACAGGCGGCAATCCACGCCAGTCTGCCAACGGCCTGCCCGTTCAGTGGATCGTAGGCGGCAATTTGTTGGAACAGAGTTTCGGCTTCGGTGTATTGCTGCAGCAACAGGCGGCTTTCGGCATAGGCCAGTCGCAGAACCATGTCGGCAGGGTCGCGATGTATCAGGCGCACCAGCGCTTGGGTCGCGGCCGATTGAACGCTGGATGAGTTTCGTCCAAATCGCAGACATTCCAGCCAGCAGGATGCCAACAGGCCGGGAGCGAAGTCCGGGGTTTCTGACGGAATCAGACGGACGGCCGCTTCCGCCGAACGATTCTGAGCCACAAAGCGAACCAGGTGAATGATGTTTCCCGGAACGAGTTCGGTCGAACGTCGCCACGCCTGTTCTGCTCGATTGAGCAGCAGGTCGATAGTCGGGTCGTTTTGATTGGCTGATCGTTGTCTCGATGCCACGACGGTCGCGGCTGTTGCCGCGATGTACAGGCGCCGGGATTCGTCGATGTTGGACAGCGAACGTCCGGATGTCAGATCGTCCATCCATCGATTGACAGCGGTCTTGTCGCCACTGGCTACTCGCAGCCATAACATGCAGATGTGTGCTTCCACATTCGTCGGATCTTCGTGCAACATGCGAAGCAGTCGTTCCTGAAAACCACCGGCATCTGTCGACGACAGACGATCCAGCGCGCGACGGATTTCGGAGCGTCCCGGCAGGCGGGCGGCCGCGTTGTCGAGATGTTCCATGGCTCGAGCCGGGTGGCCCTGAGCGAACAGCAGGTCGGCCTGCAGCAGAGACCGTTGAACGGGATCCGTCACCACCGGGTTTCGGTCTCGCAGCAGTTCAGTGACTTCGGACCAGTCGCGGCGCTGAGGCGGCTGATTCAGGTTGTGGCGGATCAACAGGTTCGACAGAAATTCCGGAACACCGTCGACGTGCAGGAGTTGTCGGTATTCTGCGATCGCCAGGTCAATCTGATCGGCCTGCAGATAGGCCGAGGCAATGCCGACTCGCCCTTCGTCAAAGTCCGGATGCGTCTGAATCAGCGACCGATAAGCGTCGATCGTTGCCACCGGATCGCCGGTTTCTCGTCGACAGATGGCCACACAGGTGCGGGCTCGAGCGGCCAGTCCGGAATCTTTTCCGGCAAAGCCGACGGACATTTCGAAGGCGGCCAGAGCTTCCTGCCATTGTCGGCGAGCCATCAGCAGTCGACCTCGCATAAATTCCAGCCGACCTCGATCGACGGCTCGTTCCGGAAGATGATCAAAGACTTCCTGAGCCTGCTGATAGCGGCGATCGCTGACCAGGTAGTCCACCAGAACCTCGCTGAATTCAAAGCGTCGCGGATCAATGGCAATGCCTTCTTCCAGGCACCGAATCGCGTCGCCTCGGCGTCCTTCGGCCCACAGCGCGGATGCCAGATACATGCGCAGCGAGGCATCGTCGCGACGCAGCGCCAGCTGATTCTGCAGATGTCGAATCAGTTGGTCGTACTGTTGCGTCGACGGGAAAGTTTTGTCCTGTTTGGAGAGCGTTCCGATGGACCGCACCAGCATGGCGATGGTTCGAGCGTCATGCGGTGCGAACTCCAGTGCTTTCCAGAGATCGTTGATGGCGGGCGACCACTGCTGTCGGTTGACATACCACTGCGCTCGAATGCGCCGGGAGTCGGCGGAATCCGCCACGCGGATCATCGTTTCCAGCAGTTGTTCGTTTTCTGCGTCATTGCCGGGATCACGGCTCCGCAGCTGAGCCAGCAGGCCAAATGCTTCGGCGGGCGGATCGGGAAGAGAAATGGCTTTGGAGAAATACTGGTCAGCAGTTGAAAAATCACCGATTTCCTGAGCCACAATTCCACTGTAGTGCCACACACTGGCGATCTCGGGTTTGGTTTCCCGCAGATGTCTGAGGTGAGCACCGGCATCCGAGTGTCGACGCAGTTGAGAAGCGATTTCGACCTGACGCAGTCGGATATCGTCTCGCGACCTGTCGGCCAGCAGCAGACGCTCATTCATTTGAAATGCACGCAGCAATGCGGAAGCTGTCCCCACGTGCTGCTGAAGAAGAGTGGATACCTGATCCTGAACAGATCGATCACCCGATTGAAAGGCCAGGTACTGTTCGAGATAGTCCAGTGCTGCTCGAAAATCGCCGGCGTCCAGAGCGGTCTGACCCGACTGTTTCAGAAACGCGGTCGTTCGCACCACCTGCCGCGCGTGAATGAAGCCGACAGCGGTCTTCAGAGCAAACGCTGTCGCAGCAAGAATGACGATGGCTTTCAGATTCAGCACTCGTCGTCCGGCGGACGTTTTTTCCTTTGGGTTCTGCGACATTTTAGGAGCTACGCTTACTCGAATGGGTTCTTTGAACGGCCCGCAGACGTTAAACGGTTTTGGGGGCCGATGAGGGACTACTTCAGCTCTCCGTAGAGAGATTCTTCAATGACCGGCAACGCGACATCGAGAAACGTTTCGATCTGAGGCAGTGTGCGAGCCTCGGCGTCATTGGTTGTGCGGTCCGTCAGATACAGCTTGTACAGGAACGGTTGCCCGCGAAATTCAAGGCGAGGATTCTGGGGAGCCTGCCACGGTCCGTTGTGTCCCCAGGCCCAGAAGACTCGAACGACTTCCGGAAACGCAGAATCCCCCTGTCGAAACGCACTCTTGTTGAATTCCGCCTTGCTGTGACTGGTTGATGTGCTGGCGGAAACAACAACCGGTCCGGAGCACAGTGAGTAACCAACGCCTTCAAAACAGGCCGTCGGCGGGTGAACAGACATCGGACCGGACAGGCCGCACAGAAGCGTCAGGTTGACTCGATAGCCTGTCGTGTGGTCTTTGTATTCGCGTCGGATGTAACCATTGATGCCGGCGGCCTTGATTTCCTCTGCGGTCAGAGTTCCTTCTTCGGACGTCCATGAACCAATCGTGTCCGGAATTCGCTGCAGTTGTTCCGTCGCGGCCTGAAGCTCGGCCGCGCTGGCAGGAGCAAACCCGTTGATCTGACTGTCTGCAAACTTGCCCGCAACAAGAACAGCCAGACCGGTTCCGATCAGGATCACGTCACGGCGACTGATTTTGGCGGAAGTCTGCATAGGGGTGTCATTTCTGAATACTGGATACCGACGAATTTCAGCGAGATAACTTTGTGAGCGACGGACAACTGAAGCGGCTCGTGTCGTGTCTCTCAAGTCCGTTGGTTTAACCCGTTGCCGAAAGGCCAGGCGTTCTCTGTTCCCGGCCTGTCAGCCACGGGGTAAACAAGACAGGCTGCCTTGAGAGTGTTAGTCCTCTTTTTCACACAGCCTTTACGAATGTGACACCGGAATAACGCCCGGCATTGATGAAGTCGCAACCGTTCTCAGCTTCGAATCAATGTCCGGGACGGGGACAAAGACCCAGTCCAGAATTCGAAGCTCCAGATACAGCAGCACCATGGCAGCCGGCATCATCAGCCAGCCGCTCAGATCGTGAAACACAAGGTCCGCTGTCTTCTGACCAAAATAGTGGTAAGCCAGAGCTGTCGCGACGATGCGTCCGATGTTGCAGATCAATGCGATGGGAACCGAACTGAACAGGATCAGCAGTTTCTCCCAGGTCGAGCGTTCCGACAGGATCACTGTGGCGGCGGAAATGGCGACGAAGACCGTCAGCATCCGCATACCGCTGCAGGCTTCGGCGACGCCCAGCTTCAGTCCGCCCATGGAGATAATGCTGCCCTTGGCAACGGCCGGAATGCCGAACGCCTGAATGTACCAGGCGGCTTCTTTTGCCCCCAGAAGCTGCAGCGGAGCCGACAGCATTCGTTCAACCTGAAACGGCAACGGACACATGAACATCAAAAACAGAATGGCGGGCCAGAGTCCCAGAACCAGCCGTCGTCCCCAGATCAGCAGCGCACCGCCAAGAATACAGATAATCAGACCAGCGCTGTCGGCCACTTCGATAAACAGATAGCCGGACCCGATATGCAGCAGCACGCCCAAAGCAATCAGTGCGATTCCCAGAGGGTTCGATCGAGCAGCTCCGTGCGGGATGCGATCGCGAAGATGCCATCCCAGACCAATCGCAATCAGTGGGATCAGAAATCCGTGAGAGTACTGCGGTTCATTCAGCCAGCGATCGACGAACGAAGTCAGCAACTGGCGGAACAGAAACCCGGTCACCGCCAGAAAGATGAACGTCCAGACCAGTCGCTGGCGCCATTCGGGGCACACCCAGCCGGACGGGCTCCGTCGTGTCAGAATTGACGCTGCATCCTTATCCATAGCGAAACGGCTTCGGTAACAGTGGTTGCTTTACGGAATCATGAGCACGGCTGACGAGGTCATGTCGACAATGCCGGCAAACATTTTGTCAGACGCGGTGTTTCGGGACGTGAACAAACGTTTCGGCTGGCGAGACGATGACGGTCACATCGCAAAAAACATCTGCGCAATCCGCGCAGGTGCAGAAGAAGGCTATCTTCGAACCGCCGTGGAAGCACGAAATACCGGATTTAATCGAGCGGGAGGCGTCCTGTGCGTCGCGACTGGATGGATTCAAACGGTTGTACGGTGTCGTGACGATGCCGGAATAATCGGCATGACCGGCACAACCGGACGCTCCGGATTTGCCCTGTTGCGATTCGTCATCAAATGGTGCAGAGAGTGCAGATCATAACGCTGGGCATGACTTTGCCGGTTGGGGACGAAACTCAACTTTCCGGCGAATGTGTCTGCTCCCGGCACTTCACTGCACTCTCTCAATTCAGCCGTGGCTCAATCACGGAATCTTCACACAGCGAGGTTCGAATTATGGTTACTCTGCAGCGATCGCGTTTTCGGACGCTTGTCATGTGCGTTGCAATTCTGTCGACATCATCTTTCGCTGCGGCCGGCGGTCATCTGAAACGCCCCCGCGCTCAGTACTCCATGCTGCCTGGGTGTTGTGCCTGCCAGTCGATTGGCTTTCAGGCTGCGGGTGTCACGTCGGTGGCCAGCATTATTCCGCAGGCTGTGCAGATCATGGGCAGCGAAGTCTGCTCGGGTGATGGCATCATCGTTTCGGAGTCGCAGGACGGCAGCGTTATCGTTGACGAGGAAACGTCGGTGCTTCCCGGGTCCACGTTGCTGATGGATCCGCTGGGGCTGGGTGACGCAGCCTGTTATGAAGCAGCCAGCCTTGGTCCGGCAATCGGCCTGCTTCCGGCTGGTCAGGGCGCGACCGGGGTTGCGGGTGGCTTCAGTGGTGGATCAGGGCAGGTTGCTGTCGGCGGCGGCCCCAGTGGTGGTTTCGGCGGATTTGGTGGTGGCGGATTCGGTGGTCTGGGTGGTTTTGGCGGATTCGGCGGCAGTCGAGCACAGGCGAATAATAACAACGGCAACCAGAATCCGGACGACGTTCCGCAGACAATCACAGTGAATGTGGCCGTCGACAATCAGGTCAATTCCGATGCCAGCAACGTGAACACCGTTAGCAACAACAGTTCGGCAACGAATAACAATACTGTGACAAACACGAACACCAACAATAACCCGGTGACCAACACCAATGCACCTCAAAACAATGTGAACGTGACCAATACCAATGCCAACTCAAACGTCAATGCCAACGTCAACAAGGTCGCTCAGGGAGTCAACCTGAATCAGCAGCAGAAGAATGCTGACGGGCGCGGCGGATATGGGCATGGTGAGCAGCGGGGGCACGGCGGGAAGGGATATTCCGGGAGTCACGATCGCGACCACAAGTCTGCCGAGTACGGCGCTGACTCGCGACACGATCACATGAAGGGTTACTTCGCACAACCTCGCGTTCCCGGTCACGGTGTGCCTGATCGGACCGGACATGGGCATCATGACGCCGACGGATACAGGATGACGGGATACAGTCCGACGGATTCATCTTCGCACGGACATCCATCCGGCGGGTATTCAGGTGGCTCCGTCGGCCCGAATGATCCTGTCGTTCCCGAACCCGGAAGTATGCTGCTGTTGCTGGTGGGCTCCGGCATCGGTGGTACAACTTTGGTCCGACGTCGTCGAAGGAATTCCTGAGAAACAGTACGGACAGAATTTAATCCGCTGGCAACCTGATCGGACGTCACGTCA
>JAGQPY010000269.1 GCA_020426485.1 Planctomycetaceae bacterium | reverse complement strand
TTTTATCGGAAGAGTGCCTTCGCGGCTGGAAAGATCAACGATTTCTTCCGGATCCGCTGCCAGGTCAAACAGCAGTGACACATGAATCTTTGGGTACAAAACCAGTTTGTGTTTGTCATGGACAATCATGCGCTGAGTCTGCGTGTAGGCTCCATACACAGTCCCCTGACCGGTCTTTTCATCTGTCGAACCGGGGTCATCTTTCAGCAATGGCAACAGGCTTTGGAATTCAACATCTTCGGGAACCTTGCGCGTCGCCAGTTCCAGCGAGGTGGGCATTACCGACTGAAGATAAATCCGCTGATTGTTCTGCTGACCGGCAGCCACATCGGGGCCGACAACCACAAACGGAACTCGCATGCTGTGATCATACATGTTCTGTTTGCCCAGCAGACCGTGATGACCACAGCTGAGTCCGTGATCTGCCGTGAAGAAGATCCATGTGTTGTCGGCCTGTCCCGTGGATTCCAGAGCGTCCAGAATGCGGCCGATCTGCTGATCCATGTGAGTAATGATGGCGTAATATTCCTGGCGATTGACCTGAACGGAATACTCCGTGCGAGGAAACGGTGCCAGTTGTTCGTCACGGATTCGGTTGCTGCCGATGTCGAACGGGTATTCCTTCAGAAAGCTGTTCGGCACTTTGATGGAATCCGCCGGATAGCGATCCACAAATTCCTTCGGCGACTGACGCGGATCGTGCGGTGCATTGAAGGCCAGGTACATAAAGAACGGACGACTGTCGGATGCGGCCATACTCATGTAGTCGACGGCATCGTCGCCCAGAACTTCGCTCCAGTGACGACCGCCTTTCCAGAAACCTTCGAAGGACGGATCCCATGGTTTCCATTCGTGATCATCGCGTGATTTTGGCCGGTTGTAGCCGGCGTCTGTTTGATTGGGCATGCCGCCTCGAACGTTGCGAGTCACTTCGAACACCGTGGCCGGATCGGCACTCACATGCCATTTGCCGGAAAAAAACGTCTGATACCCAGCGCTGGCCATGCGTTGAGCCCACAGTTTTTTCTGTGGAACCCAGTCCGCTTTGATTTTTTTGTCGGCAGCTTCCGCATGCCACAGATACAAGCCCGTGTTCATCATGGCTCGACTGGCCAGACACACGGCTCCGTTCCAGCCGCCCTGATTATAAGCGTGAGTGAACGCGGTGCCTTTTTTGTACAGCCGATCGATGTTCGGTGTCTGAACCTGATCATTTCCCGCGGCATGAACGGTATTGAACGCCTGGTCGTCGGCAAAGATGAACAGAACGTTGGGTTTTTGTGCGTCGGCCAGCGCGGACGACGAAACCAGCAGACGAACTGACACAACCGCCACCAGAACGAGACATCGATGATGGCGAAGTGTGAAGCATTTCATGAGCGGTGAATTCTGTTTGAATTGAAGTCTGGCCAGGATGAAACTGGTTTCGGAAAGCTGAATCTCCAGCCTTGCTGCTCACGGGCAGAGCATCGTTAGTGTCGTGTCTTACTCAGATGGGCTCTTGTTGACCGCAGTGTTCTTGTTTAACCCGTGGCCGACAGGCCAGGAACAGAGAACACCTGGCTTGGCGGCCACGGCTTATATCGACGAGACTTGAGAGACACGACATTAGCTACGCTTATTGGAGAATACTTGTTTCAGTTGAGGTAGGTTTTCATGGCGACCAACGGGAGTATTTCCGAGCGATCGCTCGAATTGGTCCGAGGACCTGCCTCGTTGGAAAATTGCGAACCGATGATTTGCCAGTTTAGTCGAATTGAAGTTGAGGCGGAATCGACGGGTTGGCACCCGGTTGTGAACACACGTAGGCTGAGACTGCAGCGGCACGTCGATGAATTTCCGGCAAAGCCATTCCGTGAAGCAGTCCCATCGCGACGGTGGCCGTGAAGGAATCTCCCGCACCAACTGTGTCCACGATTTCAACAGATTCGCCCGGTAAATCACTGACTTCACCGGACCGGTTGACCAGCCGCGAACCATCGCCACCGCGAGTCAGGACAATCAGCTGCAGTGAACATTTGGCAAGGATTGCCGTCAACAGTGATTCTTCCGAACCATGCAGGTTCAGAATGCGAGCCAGCTCGGGAAGTTCGTCGCTGTTAAGCTTCACCACATTGGCCAGCGGCAGGGACTGCCGCACGACTTCGTCCGTCCACCAGGGCGGTCGCAGGTTGATGTCCAGAATGCGAAGACTGTCTCGCGGCACTGTTTCCACAAACCGGCGGATCGTTGCCTGCGACGTTGGCGAACGCTGGCCCAGAGTTCCGAAGCAGACCGCCGACGTGCGAAGCGCCAGTTCCTGAAGCGAATCTGACCACGGCACGTTGTCCCAGGCCGTGTTTTCGGCAAACGTGTACGACGCATGGCCGCTTTCATCCAGCCGCACGTCCACCCGTCCGGTCGGCCATGACAGCATTGGAACAAAGTCGGTTCCCACTTCGCGCTGTTGAAGTTCATCCAGAGCTCGGCGACCGAAATCATCAGCCCCAACGGCGCTGACCATTTCCACTTTGATCGACTTGGATGATGTCTTCGCTGCGATCAGACTGGCCGCGCTGCAGGCAAAGTTGGCTGGCGCGCCGCCGAAGCGAGGTCCGTCGGGAAAGACGTCCCACAGAATTTCTCCCAGTCCCACAATTACCTGATTCTTCACGGTTCTGTCCTGTTTGTTATTTCGGAGCCTTCGCTGCGCTGCGAGGGATGCAACGAAGCGTTCAGTGGATCAGATTCAGTCATCCAATTGCAAATGGAATTCCCACGCGCGGCAGGACGAAGCGGACTCAACTGTTATAGTGCGGTTCCGAATTCAGCGGTCGTCACAAAACCGGGACAGGCACCCGTCCCGATCGATGTTTCGCAGGGATTCTGCCCCGTTGCGGGAGCCAGTCCCGGTTTTGTCAGCGGTTTCTGGTTGAACATTCATGGTCGAACACCGAATCCGGCTGAGTGTCCGCCCGTCAAATCAGCGTGTCCGCCCGTCAGTCTGAAGTGGCCCGTCCACATTATCTTTATCTATTGCATCATCGCTGGCCTCGCCGGTTCTGGTGGCCGAACAGAAATTCCAATGTCGAACGACTGTATCTATCTGATCGATACGTTTTCTCTGATGTTCCAGGTTTTCCATGCGATTCCGCCGATGACGGGCACGCGAGGTCAGCCGACGAATGCGGTTTTCGGTTTCACTCGTGACATCATGGCGATGTTGAACCAAAAACCAACCCACATTCTGTGCGCGATGGATTCTCCGGGTGAGGGAACTCGGAATTCTGTTTACGAAGCCTATAAAGCCAATCGCGATGAGATGCCGGATGATCTTCGTCCGCAGATTCCATTAATCAAGCAGGTGCTGGAAGGTCTGCGCATTCCCGCCGTGCAGCATGAAGGCTGGGAAGCCGATGACGTCATCGCCACGGTTGCTCGCATGGCCACCGAACAGGGGCTGGATGTGGTGATTGTATCCGCCGACAAAGACCTGCGGCAGCTGATCGGCCCGAAGGTTCGCATCTTTAACGTGCGGAAGGGCACGTACATGGACGAACAGGGACTGGTCGATGACTGGGGTATTCGCCCGGATCAGGTCATTGATTATCAGTCGTTGGTGGGCGACAGTGTCGACAACATCCCCGGCGTTCCGAAAGTTGGACCCAAGACGGCTCGAACGCTGATCGAGATGTTCGGCAGCCTGGACAACATCCTGGCGAATGCTGACAAAGCTCCCGGAAAGAAGCTCAGCGAAAATCTGGTGCAGTTTGCCGATCAGGCGCGAGTCAGTCGGGAACTGGTGACGCTGAATACTCAACTGCCGCTGGAACTGAAGCTGGATGATGCTCGCGTGTGTGATCCCGACCATGCGGCACTGCTGGAACTGTTCACCGATCTTGGATTCCGTCGCCTTGCTGCGGAAATGCGGGACGCTGTTTCCTCTGAAGATTCCCTGAAAGCTGTCGAACGCGTCGTTGAAGTTCTGACAGATGTCCGTCAGCTGCAGTCAGCAACCGAAGCGCTGTGGCGGAATGCGGCTGAAGTGACGTGGTCGGCCGGATATGCAGGCAACAGTCCGCGTGATCATCACTGGACCAGCGTGACGTTTGCGTTTGATGATCAAAAGACGTTTCACGTTCCGCTGCACGGCGATGGATCGTCTTTCGGAAAGCTGCTCGACGTTATCACGCAGCAGATCAGCAGTTTTTCGGGAACAATCATCACCGATGATGGCAAGAAGCTGAATCATGCTCTGCTGCGACGCGGCCTTCAGCTGCGTGGAACATTGTTTGATGTTTCCGTGGTGGACTACCTGCTGGATGCCGGAGAACGTTCGCACGATCTGGAGAATGTGGCTCTGCGGCGAGCCATCCCGAATCCATTGCTCAGTTCGCGGACGGATGCCGCTCCACGTCAGATGACGATGTTCGATGATGCTCCGGATGAAGACGCCGGGCGACATGATTCACGCGTTCACACGCTGCAGATTCTGCGTCCGGCAATGAAGAATGCTCTGGAAGAGTGCGAGCAGGTCGCGTTGTATTCGGATCTGGAAGAACCGCTGATCGGCGTGCTGGCCGAAATGGAATTCACGGGAATCCGAGTGGATACCAATGAACTGCAGCAGCAAAGTCGGTCGGCCGCCGAACGGATCGAGCTGCTGACGGAACAGATTTACGGCGAAGCGGGCCGCACCTTCAACATTGATTCGCCCAAACAGTTATCGGAGCTTCTGTTCGATCAGCTGGGGCTGCCGGTCATCAAAAAGACCAAAACGGGAGCCAGCACGGATCAGGAAGTTCTGGAAAAACTGTCCGAAGTGCATCCTCTGCCACGCATGATCACCGAACGAAGGCATCTGACAAAGCTGAAAAGCACCTACCTGGATGCTCTGCCGCGCATGGTTCATCCGGATACGGGACGCATTCACACGACGTTTCATCAGACCGTGGCGGCGACGGGACGTCTGAGTTCCAGTGATCCCAATCTGCAGAATATTCCCATTCGTACGGATGAAGGTCGGCAGATTCGCAAAGCCTTTGTGGCCGGCAGTGACAATCAGGTGCTGCTGTGTGCGGATTATTCACAGATTGAACTGCGAGTCCTGGCTCATTTCAGTCACGACCAAGCATTGCTGGAAGCGTTTCGCAGCGGCAAAGATATTCATACGGCGGTGGCCGCCGAAGTGTTTCATGTTGCCGAAGACAGCGTCACGTCCGATCAGCGGCGAATGGCCAAGGCCGTCAATTTTGGTGTCATTTACGGACAGAGTCCGTTTGGTCTGGCCGCCGCACTGAACATCGGGAAAGACGAAGCGGCCGCCTTCATTCAGGACTACTTCGAACGTTATCCGGGCGTGCCCACGTTCTGCGAAAAAATTCTGGAAGAAACTCTGCAGACGGGTTATGCCAAAACCATCATGAATCGTCGGCGAGCGATCACGGGAATCCGCAACACCACCGGCCTGAATCGCAACATGCCCGAACGAACGGCTATTAACACCGTGATTCAGGGCACAGCTGCGGATCTGATCAAGCTGGCCATGATTCGAGTACATTCGCGACTGAAGCAGTCAACGCTGGAGGCCGCATTGCTGATGCAGATTCACGACGAACTGGTGTTTGAGGTTCGACATGATCAGGCAGAACAACTGCAGGAACTGGTCGCTCACGAAATGAAACACGCCATGGACCTGGACGTCCCGCTGGAAGTCGATATCTCCACCGGCATCAACTGGCTGAAGTAACAATCGGCGAATGCCGGAGACCCACGGGTGCGGGGTCGGGAGACCCGCGCAGAGCGGGATTGCGCGGTCGGGAGACCCGCGCAGAGCAGTGACCCGCAGTTAGCGGAGTTGGCGCTTCTTCGCGGTGAGGCAGCAATGGCGCTCGTTTCGATCACGACTTCGGCAGGCGTCCCAGCACCGTCTGAGCGAGTACTCGAATGTCGGCGGCAAAGTAGTCGGACGAGAGTTTTTGCAATTGAGCTTTCAGGTCCGCTTGCTGTTCCGGAGTCGTTTTTGTCCAGACCGATTCCACCGCACGGATGGCGTTTCGCAGGATGATCGGTTCTTCAAACTGTCGACGCTGCAGAATCTGTTGTTGTTCCGTTTCGGGCAGCTTCTGAAAGTCTGCGCGATCAACCGATTCCGCACCTTGTTGAATCAGCCGGATCAAGGTGGGGACTCCATCTGTCAGTCCGTTGCGACACAAGCCGACAGCCGCATTGGCCTGAGCCAGCGAGTCATTGTCCAGCAGCAGGACTTTCAGAGAATCCATGGCTTCGCCGCCGCTGACCAGTCCCAGAACAAACGCGGCCAGATGGCGAATGGAAGGATCTTCATCCTGAGCCGCCTCTTCCAGAGCGTTGAGAATTTCGTCGTCGGCAATGGTGGGTTCTGCAAGTGGTTCCGGCAGAGCCTGAACGGTGGAAGACGAATCGGCGGATGCTACGGCATCGATCCCTGCCGCGCTTTCAAAGTGACGTCCCGCGATCATGGCCAGCGACATCAGACTGCTCTTGCGAACCTCCACATTCCGTTCGGGCTTCATTGCTTCGGTCAGAGCCGGCAGGACGATATCGTCCGCCTTCAGGGAGCCCATGGTGCGAGCCAGAAATTCCTGATGCTTGATCTGTTCGTCCGTGACATCGCTGCCGCTCAGTGATTCTCGCAGCAGTGACGCCAGTGCTTCGGCGACTTCCGGCTGTTCGGCCAGAACGACTCCATTGGCGTCGGGAGCAATCTGCTGATTACGAAGCACCTGAGCCAACCCCAGTGCGGCTCGCCAGCGACGATGTTCATTGGTGCTGCCCAGTTCCGACACCAGTTGTTGCCAGTTGGTGTCATTGTCGGCCAGCTTTCCGAACAAGGCCCACACGCCAATGACCGCCGCCACAATCAGAGCGGGAATCAGGAATAACTGAATGATAAACCCGGCTGATGGCGGTTCGACCGGTGGAAGTTCTTCCGGACGACCGGCCAGCTGCGGGCGGTCTTCAGACGATGAGCTTGATGCAGACGGTGAATTCATGACAAGTCCTGTTCATCCAGTGGAGCATTTGTTCAAACCGCTGTCGGTCGCTCCAGGTCGGCAGATTATCCGCCTTTTCGCAGTGGCTTGAACGCTGTCAGGCCGTCAGAAATGAAGATTCCCGAGCTTTGTCATGCGATCGCCAAACAACGGGCGCCTTCCACCACCATTTGACTTCGCCCCCACAACGCAGGTTCCGGACGGCCTTCTGATGGTCGCCGGTCTGTTTAATGGTGGCCGGTCTCCGCCCGAACCGCCTCCGCCGCTGATTTAAAGATGTCCCGGAACCACCGAACGTGGGCAGTGCCCAATGCTGTGAAGGGTTTTTGTCCCCGGTTTTCCGCAGGAAAACGAACGTCGCAGAAGTCGTTAGCTGGACAGCGCCACCTTGGAGTGCGGAGACTTGTCGCCGCTCTGGATTCTGCTGACAATTGATCGCCGAACCACGTCTGTTCTATTCCCAGAAGCATTTACGACAACACCC
>JAGQPY010000268.1 GCA_020426485.1 Planctomycetaceae bacterium | reverse complement strand
CTGTTGTACGAAATGCCGAGCCCGGCGATTCGATCCAGCGTCGGCGTGTGAATCTCGCCGCCGTATGTGGACGGCGTGCCGTTTCCCACATCGTCCATCAGGATGATCAGAATGTTGGGAGCGTCAGCCGGAAGCCGCCGCGGTTCGACTCGTTTCCTGTATGTCGAACTTTCAATCGTCACCCCCGCGTGAGATGCAGAAGGAGCAGGTGGAAACGGCAGGATGTCCTGAGCCTGGATCGCGGTTTGCGACCAAGCGCCATAGAAGACGACTGCAATTGCGATTGTGAACAATTTCATAGTATTGAACTCGTCTTTGGGGCAGGGTTGAACCCGCGTCTGGCTCAGCAAACTTCATCAGGATCGACTCGACATACGTAAGCGCATCGTGATCTACAGGTCTCCCTTTTCCCTTCGTTCCGGCGATGCTCCATTTGTGTTCCGGGTTTGCTGTCAGCCAGATATCGGGAAGGAGCGATTTCAGGGCGACGCCTCGCGGGAGATTGGTCAGGACGGCTTTCAGCCAGTGCCAAGGTTTGGCTTTGCAGTGCCTGCAACCGGCGATCATGCAACAGACTGACGTCAAATAGCTGCTGAGCCCAGTGTTTTTATTGGCCGTTTTGAATTCAGGCGATTTTGGAAATCTCTGAAAACTGCCCCGAATTGCTCCCGTTTGAGGGCCAGTTGGTACAGATTGCACTATGTGGAATGCTGGAATCTCGGTCAGATTTTTGGGGGAGCCAAAGACCAGCCAACCCGGCGGACTCTGCGAACTTTCCCAGATCTCCAACACTAAGATCCCAATCGTGTATCCGTCTACTGGTGCTGGCCAATATATACATCCTGCGACTGGTCGGCTACATCGTGAACACGTCAATCACGTTAATCGTTGCAGGTACGGAGACTGTGTTCGTGCCGGTTGCAGTAATGTTCAGCAGGAAGGTTGGTGTCAATTCAAAATCCAAGGCGTTGCTGTTGACGACGGACAGGGCTCCACTGCGTCGATCCAGATTAAATGTTGGGTTTTGTGCCTGCAAAGCTGTTTGGATGTTGTTGGTTGTGGGTGTCGCTGCAGTGAGTGTTCCGTTGACAAAGAAAGTCGGCGTTGAAGTGACTCCCAGAGCCGCTGCATCCGAAATGTCGCGATTGATGCGTGCGGTCAGTACAGGGTCGGCGATGTCGGCGTTGAACTGAGTCAGATTCAGTCCCAGTGTGTTCACGGCAATGTCCTCAAAGACGGCCTGAGCAGCGGCGGAAGTCACCGCGTTCGTCCATTCTGACTGACGACTGAACAACTGGGCGACCATGGCATCAAACTGTCCCTGACGACCGGCCGCTTCGGCAGCCAGAGCGGCTTCGAACGAATGCTCAAAGATTCCGCCGGTGGCCGTATCCAGCGGAAGATGTCGACGGACGACAATCACATCCCCTGAGTTATCTGTCAGCAACTGTTCCAACAGCGGGTGAGCGTCCGCACAATGTGGACACTGCAGCGACAGGTACTCGACCACAACTACGGGGGCACTCAGGTCGCCTTCCAGATGATCGTCCGCGTGCAGGTTCAGTTGCGTCGCCTGGGATGAGTTCGCAAACTGGTAAATCACCGGACTTCCTGTGACTGCGGCAGTGACCGTGCCCACGGACGTTCCCGCGGTGCTGTTCTCAAACACGTTGAATGTATTGACATCAGCAACCGGAGTCAGGCGAGTCACGCTGTTCACGGTGATGTAGTTGGCCGCAGTGGGTATCGTCCCGGCCGTGTAATTCACCAGCGGGACGTTGGTCAATGCTGACGCTCCGGTTCCGGTCAGCAGACCGGAGATGTTAAACACCGGTGTGTTGTTGATGGCATCCACAACGGTCATGCCAGTGCCGATAACTTCGCCGAACACCGTGTGCGGTACGTTGTCCAGATTGTTGATCGGACTGGTCGCATCGTTGTCAATGGTGTTGATGAACCACTGCCCCGTGAAGCTGTTGATGTTGGAATTCTGAGCCGTCGACAGTGTGCCTCGCAGATTGGAATTCGGCGGAGTAACCGCGTTGAATTCGTTGGGCGGAGCCGGGAAGCTGGTGACGTTCTGCACAGTGGTCCCCGTGACATCGAAACCACCGCCCTGAATGATGAAATCGCTGACATTGCGATGAATGATCGAGCCGTCATAGCGGCTCAGGTTCTGCAGGAAGGCCGCCACCGTGTTTGGTGCGTCCTGATCAAACAGGGCGATATCCCAACTGCCCAGTGACGTGTCAAAGCGAACGACTGTCCCTTCCGCCAAATAAACGTCCAACTGGTCCGTCACGGCCGCATCCGTTCCGTTGGAAGCCTGCACGCTTAGCGTCAGGTCGTTTCTCCCCTGAGCCGTCGCGAACTGCTGCAGGTTGAGATTCAAGGTTGCTGTTCCGCCGGCATCCGCGGTCGCGGTGCCTTCATTGAACTGCCCGTCACCGTTGGCGTCGACGGAGACCGTGGCTCCCGGTTGAGTTGCCACCTGCAGAGCAAAACTGGAATCAGAGGCGATCAGAGTTCCGTCTGACTGAATGGCAGCATTGCTCGGTGCAGAACTGGCCGAAACCGTCAGTGTGTTCGATGTTGTCGATGACGCCAGGGCCGCGAAGAAGTCAGACGCAGCCGTTGCCAGAGTGAGAGCCCCGCTGACGGGATCGTTCAGACCCTGCTCACGATCAGCCTCACTCACGTTGTTGTTTTCCTGACCTCGCACTCTCCTGCGGCCACCGACCACGGTATCGGTGGCGACCTGCACACTGTCACGTCCGGCACCGCCCAGAAGTTTCAGTGAACCGAAGCGGCTGGCATTTTCAATGACCGCGATATCATGTTGCCCCTGAGTCTTCACCCGTGCATGTCGAGCTACGCTTAGATTGTCCAGCATCACAAAATCGTTGCCTCGACCTGTGACCGTCGCAAAACGACCACCGACAGTGGAATCGCTCGTGACAACGTGATCTGCTCCACCAGCCGTGGCGATTCGCAGATTCCTGCTGACGTCTGTGTTTTCCAGGACGACGGCGTCTGAATGACGCCCCGCCGCAATCAATGTGTTTCCGGAAATCGTTGAATTCGCCACTCGCACAATGTCGTCATTCCGGCCGGAATGGATGGCAACACCACCCTGAGCCTGCACTCCATCCAGGTTCACTACATCACTGCCACCACCCGTCACGATGCCAACAAATCTGGTCAAATCTGTGTCCAGAAATCCAACACTGTCGTTGCCTGATTGTCCCGCCACGAATACTCGACCACGGATCGAAATCCCTTCCACAAACAGTACGTCGTCGCCGCTTCCCAGACGGGCAAAGAAGTCATCAGTGAGAGTTGTACTGCCAGTCGCCGCCACAAATGCCGTCGTGCCGCCGTTGATTGTGGTGTTCTCCCGACCACGAACCACAATGTTGCCGCCATCCACAACCACATCCACCTGGTTCGACGCATCATCCCCCGTCACCACCAGATCCGCCCCGCTCAAACTCACCAGCACATTCCCTGCCAAAAAGTTGCGAACTTCCAGTATCTGCGAACGATGTATTCTCTGATTCATCCATCTTCGTCGACGGCATCGGTTCGTTTTCAGAAAGCAGTCAGTGAGGCTGTTCGTGAGATTCATTCTGTCAGTCATTTCCCCGATCTCCGGACGTCGATTTGGCCGGAGGGAGTGCGTTGCGTGTCGATATGGAGCAGCAAATGAAGACGTACCTGCGATGAGCTGGAGCTTCTTCCCCGTGGTGTGTCTAAGCATCTTACCGCCGCCGGGAAACATCAATCCAGGGAATTACGGATTTGATTTGCCCGTGTTCTCCACATTCCTGAAATTCCCGCCGATCGTTTCTTCAAGCCTCCGACTGCGCGGCAAGCCAAAAACAGCGGACTGAGCACCTCATCTTCGGATTGCACAGAACAAGCACGGCCTCTGAGGCAGGGAGCTGCACTGACAGTGAAATACACGGTCGGAAACAGCGACAAACCTTCCTCCAATCAAACGACAGATGGCATCGACAGACAGGGACACCAGCGTTCGAAATGTCGCCGGTGTCATCGTCCGTGATCACATCAAGCAGTCCGATCAGATCAACAGGCTCATGTGCAGACAGCCTTTGCTGCTCGTTCGGCGGGAAGTGGCCTTGTCACGCACCTTCTTTCGACGAGGCTCCTGAGCAATCGGAGTCAGCCAGCCGGCATGGCGGCCGTGCTCGACTCGCACGTCTTTCGCATCAGGCGTCTCGACTTCTTCTGCTGACTTCACGTCACGCATGCGTTCCTGAACACTGGTGAAGTCGCTGTCGTCCGGCGTGTCGGCAATGCCTGCTCGAATCGGATTCAAATCCACATACGCCATGCAGGCCGCCACGGCTTCGTCGCTGTCCAGCACCGTACTTTTGAAACGGCCTTCCCAGAATCGGCCCGTGCATTCATCCTGAGCATTCGCCAGACGAGCAATCACTTCGCTGGGACACCGCATAAACCACGACACGCTCGACAGCCGATTGCGAAATTCGGTCAGCTTTGTTTTGTCGGCGGTCAGCCTTCGCAGCCAGGTAGGGCCGGTTCCCACCGGCCAATTGCCGTGTTTTCGTCTCCTGTGGACGGTAGGAACCGGCCCTACTCAACTGAGTTCGACGGGCCGGTTCAAGACGTCTTTTGCGCGAAAAACGGTTACCGATTTCACACTGGAATGCCGGGTGCCATGCTTGCATCGCGCAGCAGAGCAAGCATGTGAACGTCGTCGTCGGAAACATGAAACCACCCGATCGCACACCGTCTGCTGGCCCGGGTCACAAAGACTCATCGCGAAGTGCCGTGGCCGGATCGATCAAACATGCTTGCCCTGCTGCGCGATGCAAGCATGGCACCCTCAATCAACGGACTTTGAACATACCACCCCGCCAGCCAATCAGATTGCGTACGCGGAGTCACGCGGATTGGGGATTCGACTCTGGACACCGAAGTACTACGCGTTTCAGGTCTATTCTCGTGAAAAAGTGGAAGAGAAGCTGAGGTACATGCACATGAACCCTGTTCGTGCCGGGCTTGTCGCAAAGGCCACGGATTGGAAATGGAGTTCCGCGCGATGGTATGAACGCCGACAATCCGTCGGAGTTCCGATTTCATGGGTCGACTAACCTGAAGCCTGCAACGGCTGCGCCGCCCGGATGACATCCGGGCCACCCTGCGCAAAAACGGCCTCCGTCACGGCCCTACCTGGCTGCAGGCCAGGACTCTGTGATATTCGGAGCATCGAAAATACCAAACGTTTCCTGTCCGGAGATTCGATCCCTGTGAACGCCAATGATGCGACCGCCCGGCCACGCCACATAGCGGCTTTTGAGATTGCTGATCAGGCCAACATGACCTGTCTGCCGGTCGAGAAAGATCGAGCCCTTAAACAACAGCCAGCCACGTTGTGCGTCCAGAAAACCCAATCGCATTTCAGACGACCCGTTGTACGATTTTCTGTCTGACCCGGTCAGCAACAAGGCATATTTTTTGAACGTGTGCATGGCGGTGACTCTCCCATGACTTAAGTGCCAGTTGATCAGGTGCATTGAACTATCAGCGCCGTTAATCAGTGCCGCGATTTCGTGCCCATCGGGTGAAATCCCCAGTTCCGCCAGCTCGATTCGGGTCTCTTTTGAACCCAATGGTTCCGGCAGTCGGACCCTGCCAGCCACAGCCCCGGAATGGGCATCCCAAACAACAAGGGAATGAGGAGTGGAATTGATGCCCGCCACAAAATTTCGACCAGGCGTGAGTCGCAGTTGTCCACGAGCCACACGGCGTATTCCCTGCTGAGTCATGTCGCTGGGCGATGCCCACGATTCGCTGCCCGCTGGAGGTTGCTGGTCAGCGAGGGGCCACTTCCAGGGCTCATCGACAATGGTTCCGGGAACCTCAACCTCTGATCGTGGAACAACACACAGCGATTCCAAATCGACAAAAACCTGTTCGTTTCTATCCAGCGATAATGTCGTCGTATACGCCTTTTTGCCAAAGAACACTCCAATCGATTGCCCGATATCCCATGGATAGAATTCCATTTTTCCCGGCGGCGGATCAGTGTGAACCTCCCACACTTCCGGCACCGGCGATTGCGAGTCGAACGACTGAACGTCAGCCTCAGACGGAGACTGCCAGCGGATCGGCTGAAAACCAGGAAGCAACGTGCTCGCCGCCCCAAACGCCTCCGCATGGATCACTTTGACGTATTCCCGCATCGCAGGTTGCAGACTGGTAAAGTGATCCCCCAGCAAACGGATCCGTTTCAGTTTCCCTTTCTGCAGGTTACCGGAAACGAGGTCCAATGGATCGTACACGCCAACAAATGCCAGATGTTGTCTCGCCATCCACTCGATGTTCGGCGCCAGCAATCGCATCCGGCACTCCAATTCATCTTCCGGATCAAATGGGCAATGCTCGCTGCCCCATGCCTGCAAAACTTCTGCAGAATAGATCCCCCCACAACTCGCACTATGTCTAAGCGGCAGGTCAGAACTCTGCAATGATAACATCGCCGAAATTCCGCCACCCACGCTGTGACCAAATGCGTAAATGTGATTGGCATCGATTTCCGGTTGATCGGCAATCCAGCGAATTGCATTCGCCGCATCTTCGACCTCGCCAAGCCATAGTTCAAAGTCTCCCGGATTGCCGTTCTCACCGCGTAGCATTGGAGTGAGAACCGCGAATCCGGCTTCGAGGAAAATCTGAGCTTCCTGAAAGTCGGCAGCGCCAAACGCGTGCCCGCTATGAAAGTACACAACTGCAGGATGCTGATCGCGGAGCGTTTCCGGAACAGCGTACCACGCGTTGAGCTCCAGATCGCCGGAACGATAAGCAATCTGCCGTACCCCTTCAGGCGGGCTCTCCAAAGCGAAATCATCAGGGCTTGGTGTGTGCCGAAGCAGCTTGCTGCGAAATTTACGCCGAAGATCAGCGAACGGCTCTGACGCCGGCAACTGAGAATCGGCGAACGGTGCCACCTCTGACACTCTGGCTTCTTCATCGCGAGACTGCGTCCATCGGAACACGAACAACGCCGCTATCACAACGATAAGTGGTCCAGCAGTGGTTCCTCGTCGCATGTTGAATTTCACCGTCAGATTGATGGGGCTATGGGAAGCGTGTGAAGCGACGCGGAGTGGCCCAGCCGGTCGGCTGGGTGCCGCAGGGACAAGATGAATCACCCTGACGCATCAACCGGGGTTCGGGCTCTTAGCTTCATCTGAACCCAGATAACACATCTTGTCGCCTTGCGCCCCCACCAAACAAGTCGGTCGGGCCACCCGCCGGGCCTTGGCGAAAAAATTCAAACGGCTGAGCAAATATTGCTTGCGGAGAGAGTCAAGTAGGGCCGGTTCCCACCCTGTCGTTACCCACAAATCGTGGCGGGTGGCCCGGGTTGCTTTGCAACCATTGGGGGCCGCAGGCCTCAAAGGGTGGGTTGGAATCGTGGACCTGTCGCTGGATGGGCTGGCATTTCTGC
>JAGQPY010000267.1 GCA_020426485.1 Planctomycetaceae bacterium | reverse complement strand
GGTTTGTCAGCGATCAAAATGAGTTTTGATCCAAGCCTGTACGACGGACTTCCGGTCCGTTGCCTACATGTTCGATCGACGGACTGGAAGTCCGTCGTACCCTAAAGTTGAAATTTGACAAAGCACTAATCCTGAATGGGCACTTTGTAGCCCAGAGCTCCGATGGCTTTGCCTTTCGGAACGTTCCTGTAGTTTTCGTGGCACATGATGCATTTGTCCATCACCACCGGAACGATTGTGGCCGCCAGCAGATACCGTTTTCCGTTTTCCGTCACAACTTCGTCAACAGAGGCCTGACCGTCCAGAATCTTCCTGATCGCTTTCTTTTCGAAACCTTCCTTAGGTACGTTGGTCGGTTCGTAAGGCTCGCCGGTGGCGTCGATCAGCCGAACTTCGTGCCAGCCTTTTTCCTTCATTGCAGAAAACAGAGCTTTGAATGCTCCACCGGCAGGAAGGTCGGACTCTTCTTTCACATAATGGGTCGTGACCAGTACGATACTGGTCTTGTAGAGGTCATCCAACATGCGAACTTCACGCCGCGCACGTTCCACGGCGGGATCTGTTTTTGCATCGTCAGCGACTGTGGTGTTGACTGAGGATGCGCATACACCGAGAATTGTCAGAGTCACCAGCCATGCGATGCCAGGACGTTGACTCCACTTCTGTCGTGATACGGACGGGAGCGAACCGGCGAATTCGTTTTCTGAAATGGATTTAACCACACTCTGCCTCCTGTTGGGGGATTCTTTGAACAAACAAGACACGCTAGTCCTGTTTTACTGAACCCCGAACAGGATGTCAACATCCTGTTTAGAGCTATGCTTTCACAAACCGTCGAATATGCCCTCCGGGCCGTCGTTTTTCTGGCGCAGAACAGTGATTCTGCACAAACAACCCAGCGGATTGCTGATTCCACCAAAGTTCCGGCGGCCTATCTGGCCAAAGTGCTGCAGGGACTTCGGGAGAAACAGTTGGTCAGATTGCAGCGAGGCATTGGGGGTGGCGTCACATTGGCGTCTGACATTTCCACGCTGACGATTCTGGATGTTGTTAACGCGGTCGATCCCATCAAAAGGATCACCACGTGTCCACTGGAGCTTCAGGGACACGGAGGCCGACTTTGTGCTCTGCACCGTCGGATGGATGACGCCATCATGCAGATGGAAGAAGCCTTTCGTTCCACAACATTGGCCGAACTACTGGACGAACCAAACCCCAGCGTTCCCCTGTGTGATGCCACCGAACAACGAAACGAGGTTGTCGTTTCGCTCGGAATGCCCCCTGGATCAGGGCCGGAAACCTCCACGAACGATTAGTGCTGTGCCACCGTTTCGTCGGGGGTGCCTGGACCGGAAGGCGACGCGACAAGTCCTGCGCCTTTTTGCACCACTCAGCACTTAGCGGAACTCGTGACTTCATCGACGACCACCAGGCGAGGTTTCTTCAGGATCTGCCATTCGTCCTGTCTGTGCCGAGACTGAACCGGGCTTCCGTCGCGGATGCGAAGTCCCCGTGACAGATGCCCGCAACGGCGTGGAGCGAAGTGTCGCCGAGAGTTCAGCGGACAGTCCATGGTCAGTTGGCTGGCATCATGCCGTACTTTTTCATTTTGTTGTACAGCGTGACGCGGCTGATTCCCAACTGGCGAGCCGTTTTGGTACGACTGAAGCTGTTGTTCAGCAGCGCTTGTTCAATGATGTCCTTTTCAGTCAGTTCGATCCGATTGCCCAGTGACGTTCCTTTGCGAGCCCCAAAGAATGATGCGACGGAAGGGTCGTTGGCCGGGCCCGCTGCTCCGGACACGATGTTGGGCGGCAGTGTCTCCACGGTCAGTTTTCCTCCATTGCTGTAGATCACCGCACTGCGAATGGCGTTTTCCATTTCGCGGACATTGCCCGGCCATGGGTAGCCGACCAGACAGTCAATGAAATCGTCGCTGATTTCCACAACTTCAATGCCGTGTTTCTGAGCGTGATAGTGGACGAAGTATCGTGCCAGCGGTTCGATATCGGGAAGGCGTTTTCGCAGCGGCGGTATGTTGAAGCACAGCGTGTTCAGCCTGTAGTACAGGTCCGGCCGAAATCGGCCCTGTTCCACCAGCGGCTGCAGTTCAAGATTGCTGGCAGCAATGATGCGAGCCTGAACCTGAAGTGTGCGATTGGACCCGACCGGTTCAAACAGGCCCTTTTCGATGACTCGCAGCAGTTTGACCTGCTGTTCCGGGGTGAGCACGTCAATCTCGTCCAGCAGAATGGTTCCTCGACCAGCCGCCAGAAACTTTCCATCCTTGTCCGCGTGAGCACTGGTGAAGGCACCTTTGACGTGCCCAAACAGTTCGCTTTCGATCAGTTCACCCGAAATTGCTCCACAAGCGACCGTCAGCAACGGTTCGTGACGACGCGGGGAACTTTCGTGAATCAGTCGAGCCAGATGCGTCTTTCCGGCCCCGGTTTCGCCGATCAGCAGAATGGTCACGTCATGTCTTGCCGCAACTTCCAGACGTTCCAGCATCTGTCGCAGGGCGGGTGTTCGAGTTCGGTAGCGTTCGGCAATGGGAGCAATGCCGCCATCACCTTTGGCATCCGAATCGGAGTTGTCTGTGACTGAAGCCGACGACGAGGAATTGCGCCCTTCTGCCAGCGGAGGCACACCTGACGCGACGGGAACGTCAAGGCGCCGTTGGTTCTGTCGCTGGCTGAACGATGATGGTTCGCCATGCGGTTCTCCGAAGGCTTCCCCCGTTCCTGCAGACCCTGTTCGTACAGCGCCGGGGCGCATCTGTGAGCCGTGAGACAACAGGTTCAGCGTGGTTTCGGTGACGGCCGTCAGATCGCCACTGGCGCGATCAACGATGATGTGAGTGACTCGAGAAGCGACTTCGGTGGGAATCTGAGTTGCGTCCAGCTCGCCCGAGTGTGTGACCACAATCAGGTGCGTTCGAATTGAATTCTGAGCCATTGCCCAGGTGCGGTCGAGCTGCTGAGGTGTCGCTCGTCGCAGGTCGGCCAGCAGAAACGCGGGGCGATGCAACTGCACCAGTTGCGCGGCTTCCGGAAGGGAGTAACACTCCAGCAACCGGCACTTTCCAGCCAGCTGCGATCCGACTCCCCGCAGGAAGCCCGGCAGCGCGCTGCACATCACAAGAAAGTTGGCCGATTCCATATGGGACCTCATTGTCAAATCAGAACATCAGGTTGAAAGAACTCGTCGTCGGGAAAAGAACATGCCGTCGCAGTCTTCGCTGGAAACGCAAAACCTGCGCTGACGGGGTGTGTGCACATTGAGACGGATTCATTGCGGGAAAACCGAACGCCGTCGGCTGCACAAAGAACAGAGTTACAAACGCAGTGCCGATTCCCACGATTTCGTGATAAGGCGGTGAAACACTAGGTTTCAGTTAATCTGTCGAAGCAGCGACCGTCTCAAAAAATCAACGTTTGATGTCCGACGTCACCAGGCGTGGATGCAGATGGCCGTCGGAATTCAGGCGTCGTCCAGTCGTCAGGCCCGCACTCAAACGGGTGGTTTCTCGGAAGAAGTTCTTCCCTTTTGAAACGCTGTTGCGGCACCGGGTCAGCCGTGCGGCACGACGGATCAAATGCGATGAACGTCCGGATATCCGGACATCCATTCACGTTCGGAAGATGTGGTTCTGCAGCCATGTTGAAGTCACACGAGGCTCAACACCAGAGACAAATGGATTTACCGCAGCCATTTGGACAGTGCGTCCGTCTGGGCGGATTGAGCAGTCAGGTGCAGATATTCTGTTTGTGACGACCGGGAACACGGAAACCACAGTGAGATTGTGGGTTAGATGCATTTCTGAATCACGATTTCACTCGCCAGCTGCAGGCGCGCACTTGATTGCTGTCGAACGACCGGTACTGTTGTTGATCGGACAGATCGGCCACGAGTGTCGTGGAACAGTCCGTTGGCCAGGCTGTCACGATTCATTGACGATCGGTCAGCCGCCTTTGCGCTGTGATGGTGTAAAGGCCCGTTGTGTCTGTCACATTTTGTTGTCGTGATCTTTGTTTTCTTCGTCGCGTGAGCATCAGAGATTGTCCGTGCGTCACGAAAGATTCTGTGATTGCTGATCCCGAAGACGGGGTTGCCTGTGAAGCTGGGATGGAACTTCAATAAAGTCAATCCTCGGTTCAAAAACCGGGAAGCGATCCAGGGCGAATTCTTTGCCGCGGACACAGAACTCCGCGCCCTGGTGCGGGAGGCCATTCAGAATTCACTGGATGCTCGCCGGGCCGATTCTTCGGGGCCGGTTGAAGTTCGCATGTTTCTTTCCGGGGAAACTCACGCGCTGAGCCGTGAACGATCTCGCCCCTATTTCCGCGGCGGCTGGTCGCACTTTTACGCGGAAAAAAGCGGTCTGCGGGATGCTCCCGGCAAGGAAGACCCGGTGCGGTATCTTCTGTACGAAGACCGAGGAACCACGGGGCTGACCGGCGATATTCAGCAGTATCACGAGGTCCCGGAAGTCCGCAATCCGTTCTACTACTTCTTTCGAGCGGAAGGCCAGTCGAACAAATCCGAAGCGGATCGAGGTCGCTGGGGACTGGGCAAGTTTGTGTTCCCGCGCAGCAGTCGCATCCGTTCATTTTTTGCGTTGACGGTTCGTCACGACGATCACCGTCGCCTGCTGGTGGGGCAATCCATTCTGCGGTCTCACCGAGTTCGCGACGTCAACTACACGCCGGATGGATGGTTCGGGGAGAAGGCCGCGAAGACCGGCATTCCGATGCCGGTGGAAAACGACGAGTTCATCGATCAGTTCGAGTACGACTTCAGTCTGGAACGCGGCGATGATCCCGGGCTTTCGGTGGTGATCCCCTTCTGCGATCCGGACTGGACGGCCGATCAGGTCGCTCACTGCGTGACCGAAGACTACTTTCATCCGATTTTGAATCATGAACTGGTCGTGACCGTTGAAGGGCCCAACAGTGAATTTGTGATCAGTGCGGAAACGATCGTGGACGTCGTGAAGGCGTTTACTCCTGTTCAGCAGAGCATCATTCTGCCCATGCTGGAGCTGGCAGCGTGGGGCATGGACCAGCGAGTCTCCGGAATGCCCGTGCTGAACCTGCACGATCGCTCGGCTGCTCCTCGCTGGAGTCGCAAGCTGATTCCGGACGAAGTTTTTGACGAGATCCGGGAACAGTATTCGGGCTATCGAAAAGTCGCGATGCGTGTTCCCCTGATCGTTCGCCAGAAGGGGGGCGAAGATCAGGTGACTCATTTCGACCTGTTCATGGAAAAGGCAGAGGGTTCTCACCTGAAGCGTCCGCTGTTCATTCGCGAGGGCATTCTGGTGTCCGAGGTGCGGGCTAAGCTGACGCGCGAACTGCGAGCCATTGTGTGCATCGATGATATGCCGCTGGCTCGGTTTCTGGGTGATGCCGAAAACCCGGCTCACACCGACTGGAACGAAGCGTCGTCCCACTTCAAAGGACGCTATGTGAATGGGTCGAACACACTGCGATTCGTAAAGAATTCGGTTGCTGAGATCTGCCAGATGCTGGCTCGAGATCCCAGTGAAGAAGATCCTCGCCTGCTGCTGGATGTCTTTTCGATCGCCACCGATGACAAACGTCAGGGATATCTGGTCGACTATGAAATGCTGAAGTCGGCCGCCGAGAAGGCGAAGACTTCCACGCCGCGCGATGTCACAGGGACGCCGCGGCCAAAGCCGTTTCGCGTTCGGCGACGAAAGGGTGGATTTCGCATTTTCTACGGTGACCGTCGTTCGGAGCGACCGGGACTGATTGAAGTGCGTGTGGCCTACGATCGACGCAACGGAAGTCCTTTGCGCAAGTATGCGGCGGAGGACTTTCATCTGGCTCACCGCCCGATTCACATTGACGCTGTAGGTGCCAGCGCGGAAGTTCTGGATGGCAATCAGATGTTGCTGCACATCAACGACAGCGCGTTTGATGTAGCGGTCACGGGGTTCGATGTGAATCGAGACCTGTATATCGACGTTCGTGTTCGGGAGATTCGGCAGACACACGACGATCGTTCGGTATCACTCTTTCAGGATCCGGAGGAGTAGCCGCCTATGCCACGACTGAACTTCACCGGCCGTCGCCGTATCGCTCACGATCATGTTCGCATCAGCATCAGTACGGAAAACGAACAGACGACATTTTCGGCCCGCATGAACCTGGAGAGCTATGGCTTTCCGGACACCGCTGCCATCATCATTGAAGCCTATCGTCAGCTGGAACTGGCACGCTACGAATTCGGAACGGTCACGCGTCCCATTCCGCCGCCGAATACCAGGTTGACGGAATTCGGTATGCTGGACGGTGTTCGGTTTCGACTGAAGGTGGTTTCCAACGACGATCCGCGCGGTCGCCTGCTGGGTGTCGCGGAACGACTTTCGGCAACCAATGAAGCACTGGATCGAACTCGCCGAATTCCGCTCATTACCGTCAAGGGGCACGATCTGGGGCGGGAGATCTGGAAGGTCGATTTTTCGGACGAACCGATTCTGTTAATCAACTATCGCCTGGCCAACAAACATTCGCTGGTTCGAGCCAGCGTGTTTCAGTCGCTGGTGCTGCCGGAGGTACTGCGGTCCATTTTGACGCGAATTCTGTTGATCGATGGCTATCGCTACTTCGAAGATGAAGACGACTGGGCCGCTCGCTGGCTCAGATTCGCGTCGTCCTTTCCGGGAGTCGGTTCAGTACCGGAGGAAGAAGACGCGGAAATGGATGCGGAATGGATCGATTCCGCCGTTTCGGCCTTCTGTCAGTGGAGAGGGACCGACCGACTGTTCCGTGACTTCTGGCGCGAATCAGAACAGGGCAGTTGAACAATGAATGATGACACACAACAGGGGGAAGGACCGGTCGAATGACCTTCCACCAGGATTTTTGAAATGCAGGCACGTCGACTCACCGCGGACGGCATCGACCGTTTCGAAGACTTTCTGCAGCGACTGAAGGAGAACCCAACGTCGCGCCTGCCGTCTCACGCGCTGACGGATGATCGCCTGTCGGAAGCCATTGACCTGAAGCTGGAAGTGGAACCTCTGCAGGCTCAGACACGCATGGAAGTGGCGGAACACGTGTTTCGGCTGTTGCGACGCGACCCGGAAACACTTCGCATTGACAAAGGGTTCTGGTGCTGGCTGAGTTTGTTCTGGTTTAACGAATTGTGTCCGGTGGTGCATGGTCAGCGGGTGCCCGGCGATCGCTTTCGCTGGATCGCAGAACTGGATAACACTCACCGAGCCTGGCGGCATCTGCTGGCGGGACCGTATCAGATCTACCGAGCGCACCGTGATGATCCGGAACGAGCACTGGCTCTGCTGTGCGGAACCATTCATCAGCGCAGTGACCTGCTGGCTCAGATTGCGTCGCGTCCTTCGCTGGTTACCTGTAAAGCAGTGGTCGGCGGGGCAACTCAGCTGTATTACAATTCGGAAACGGACCGCATCCGACGCGGCGTCAGTGGAAAAGGCCCGGGAAGTGCTCGCCGATTTGCCGATGTTCTCAGTCAGCTGGATCTGACGTGG
>JAGQPY010000266.1 GCA_020426485.1 Planctomycetaceae bacterium | reverse complement strand
CCGTGCTGCGCTGTGTCCGCACCAGCGATTTCTCGGTCCTGGTGTGGTGGCAGGGAACCAGTCACGAGCTGCAGGAAACTCGTCCGATTCTGGATATGATGACGGCGTCCGTCCGCATCTCCGCATTCGATGAATAGAATCCGATTCTCGGCCTCGATCACGACCGGCGCCGAAATCTCGCCGACCTTTCCGTCCATTTACCGACACACCCAACAGCGGCCGGAATAACTGTCTCCCTGACTGACTATTTCGTACCAGGAACTGAGCCATGACGGCTGTCGTTCATCCATCCACCGACGAGTTCCTGGAACTTTCCAGGCAGGCTCGCTATGTGCCCGTCTACCGCCAGCTGACGGCCGACACTCTGACTCCCGTGACGGCCTACCAGAAGCTGCAGGAAGGGACGTGGTCGTTTCTGTTTGAAAGTGTCGTGGGAGGCGAACGGATTGGACGGTACAGCTTTGTCGGAAGCGGTCCGTTCCTGTCCATCACGGCGTGGGGCAATCACCTGCAGCTGAGAAACAGCGAAGGCGTTGTTCGTGAATGGGACAGCGACGATCCGCTGAAAGATCTGGACCGACTGCTGTCCGAATATCCAAGCGTACGTGTTCCGGGTTTGCCGGGGTTCTGTTGTGGAGCCGTCGGGTTCGCCGGATATGACGTCATCCGCTACACCGAAAATCTGCCCAATGTGCCGGAAGATGATCGAGGACTGCCGGACTTGTGTTTCGCTCTGTACAATTCCATGGTGGTCTTCGACCACATCCGCAAAGTCGTTCTGGTCGTCGCGTTGGCGGACACGGCGGAACATTCCATCGAAGAAGCTCGGCGCATTGCCGAAGATCGTCTGGAAGCCGTCTGTCAGAAGCTCACATCGGCGGAACATTCCATTCAGCTGGCCGACATTGATCTGACCGTTGATCCGGCCATTGAAACGCAAAGCAATTTTACGCCGGAACAGTTTGAATCGGCGGTCGAAAAATGCCGCGAATACATTCGTGCCGGCGACATCTTTCAGGTGGTGTTCAGCCAGCGACTGCAGCGAAAAAGTGAGGCTCAGCCGCTGGACGTCTATCGATCGCTGCGAATGGTGAATCCCAGTCCATTCATGTTTCTGCTGCGAACGCCGGAACTGCATCTCGTGGGAAGTTCGCCGGAAATCATGGTGCGAGTCGAAGACGGCGAGACCACCATTCGCCCACTGGCCGGAACGCGCCGACGAGGTCGCACCGAACAGGAAGATCGCGAACTGGCTCAGGAACTGCTGGCTGATCCCAAGGAGCGCGCCGAACATGTGATGCTGATCGATCTGGCTCGTAATGACGTCGGGCGAGTCGCAAAGTTTGGTTCTGTCAACCTGAGTGACGTGATGGTGGTGGAACGCTACAGCCACGTGATGCATATCACGTCCAATGTCACCGGACAGCTGCGGGAAGGCATGACGGCCGTGGAAGCTTTGCGAGCCGGACTGCCTGCCGGAACAGTTTCCGGAGCTCCCAAAGTCCGAGCCATGGAAGTCATCGACGAAATCGAACCTCACAAGCGAGGTCCCTACGGAGGTGCTGTTGGCTATATCGACTTCACAGGCAACATGGATACCTGCATTGCTCTGCGAACACTGGTGATGTGCGATGGAATGATCTACGTTCAGGCCGGTGCGGGCATCGTGGCGGACAGCGTTCCGCGACTTGAGTACAAAGAAACCATGAATAAGGCGCGAGCCATGCTGAAAGCAATTCACATCGCCGAATCTCAGCTGTCCTGACCAAACATCCGCAGGGCAGGCTCCCGCCTCCGCTGTTTTCGACGCACGGTGTTCGGCTCGCAGTGGACGGCAGGCAGAAGCTTGGTCCACGGCGACTGCCGTCCAGGTGAGGGAAATTGACCGGAAAGGAAATCCGCGTTTTGACTGTCCGATATCGCCGTTGAGATCCGTCCGTGACTCACGTACCACCCAGACTTGTCCTCGTACCGACTCCACTGGAGTTCGATTTTCTTCGACCACGCCTGCAATCCGCGCAGAACGTGATCATGGACATCTGCGGATTTGGTCCGGTGGCAGCGGCAGCAAGGGCGGGGCAACTGATTCACGCGTATCAGCCGGGGCTGGTGTTGCTGGTGGGCATTGCGGGGTGCATTGGAGATTCACTGGAAGTCGGCCGCGCTTATCAGTTCACTCAGGCGGCGATGTACGGTGTGGGTGCCGGAACGGGCGACAGTTTTATTCGAGCGGGGGAACTGGGCTGGTCACAATGGTGGTCCGGCAATCATCATGGCGGTCGCCTGCCCGAACAGATCGGCGATGTGATCGCCTTCTGCCGTCCACAGCCTGATCACGGTCTTCCGGATCGACAGCTCCTGACCTGCTGTGCCGCTTCGTCAACCAAGGCGGACATCCGTGGCCGTCTGCGAACGTTTCCGGAAGCCGTTGCGGAAGACATGGAAGGATATTCCGTGGCGATTGCCGCTCAGCTTTGCGGCCGCCCTTTGCGGATTGTTCGAGGCATCTCCAACCGTGCGGGAGATCGCCATAAAGCCCGCTGGAAAGTCCATGATGCATTGCATGCCGCCGCAGAAATGACACTGGAGGTTCTGAAGTGACTGTTGTTCGAATGGGGATTTCCACGTGTCCCAATGACACCTTTGCATTTCACGCGCTGCTCAATCGAAAGGTCGACTGGCGTGGTCTGCAGTTTGAAGTTTCGCTGCTGGACATTCAGGAACTGAATGATCGCCTGTTCGCGGGGCAGTTCGATGTGGCCAAAGCCAGCTTTCATGCTGCCTTGCTGCTGGCCGACCGCACGATCGTGCTGCCGTCCGGGTCAGCTCTGGGATTTGGCGTGGGACCGCTGCTGCTGTCCGCCCGTGACGGTATGCGTCCGGAAGACATGTCGCAGGTCACGCTGTGCCCGGGACAACACACCACCGCTGCGATGCTGTTTCAGATGTTCTGGCCACAGACAACTCAGATCCGCCACGTTGTCTTCTCCGAAATCATGCCCGCACTGCAGGCGGGTGAAGCCGATTTTGGTGTCTGCATTCACGAAGGCCGATTCACCTGGCAGCAGCATGGACTGGGAATGGTGGAAGATCTGGGAACTCGCTGGGAAACCGAAACCGGCTGCCCGCTTCCGCTGGGTGGACTGATTGCCCAGCGGTCTCTGCCGACAAACATCATCGCCGCCGTGCAATCCGTCGTTCATGACTCCCTGCAGTTCGCTCTGCAGAATCCTGAAAGTGCTTTGCCCACCATGCGGCAGTACGCTCAGGAATTTGACGATGACGTGCTGATGAAACACGTCGAACTCTATGTCAATGACTGGACGCTTGATCTGGGTCACGTCGGGTCGCAGGCTCTGAGAACACTGTCCGATCGAGCACGCTCGGCAGGAATGGTGCCGAATGCTGCACCAGCACTGGACGTCTTTTCGCCGGGTGAGCCACCCCTTCACTCTTGATTTGCACAAACGTTTTCACGTTGAGTCAATTCTTCCAGGTGATGGTTGGAAGCAGTTCCGAGCGGCAGCTCACAATGTCGCCATCAAGCTCCACCGTGCTCAGCCGCGCGGCAGGCCCTGTGCAGAACAGCCACACTGCATTCGGAATGCAGCATAAAATCATAGAGGCAAGTCTCTCTTGCGGACGGAACGAACACGGACTGATTCGGAGTGTCTGCGCCTCCTCATCACGGCGGAGCGTAATGGGGGGATTGATTCGAGCCACTGCGATTGTCAGGCTCAGATCAGTTGGCGAGCCCCCGCCGGAACTTCCTTCAGCAGCCGATCAATCAACGCGTCAATGCTGATTCCTTCTGCTTCGGCATGGAACGTCGGCACGATGCGATGCCGCAGTACCGGATGAGCCAGAGCTTCTACGTCGTCGCGAATCACGTGGTGCCGCCCATGCAGCAGCGCGCGGGCTTTGGAGGCCAGCACCAGCTGCTGGCACGCTCGCGGCCCCGGTCCCCATTCAATCAGTTCCCGGACCCAGTCTTTCGTATCCGGATCTTTGGGGCGAGCTGACCGGACCAGATCCAGAACGAATTCACGAACATGATCGGGCAGAGGCACCAGACGAACGGTTTCCTGACACTGGATGATTTCCTGCCCGGTCACCACTGGCGTGATCTTTTCGGACACCGTGGAAGTCGTCCGGTCAATAATCATCGCCTCCTGTTCACGTGACGGATAGCGAACGATGACGTTGAACAGAAACCGGTCGCGCTGAGCCTCCGGCAGAGGATAGGTGCCTTCCTGTTCGATCGGATTCTGAGTCGCCAGCACGAAGAACGGTTCTTCCAGTCGCCACGTCTTGCCGCCAACGGTCACTTCGTGTTCCTGCATGGCTTCCAGCAAAGCCGCCTGAGTTTTGGGGGGCGTGCGGTTGATTTCATCCGCCAGCAGCATCTGAGTAAACACGGGCCCTTTTTCAAACACCAGATCGCGATGCCCGGTCTGACGATTCTCCTGAATGATATCCGTGCCGGTAATATCCGCGGGCATCAGGTCCGGAGTGAACTGAATGCGGTGAAACGACAGACTCATCGCATCCGCAAGACTTCTGACCATCAGGGTCTTGGCAAGTCCGGGAACCCCTTCCAGCAGACAGTGTCCCCGGGAAAAAATGGCAATCAGAAGCTGTTCGATGACATCTTCCTGGCCCACCACAATGCGGCCAACCTGTTCACGAATGCGACCGCAGATTTCAACCAGGCGAGCCGCCTGTTCCTGATGGCTGGATGAAGAAGTTTCAGACATAGCTTTGTGACGTAAGAAAAGATTCCGGCGCCGCACGCGAAAACGGGGTTTTAAAAGAAAACAGGTGCCGTCAACAATCGACGACACCTGCCACAAACATCCATCACGGGAATTTCAGACGGCGATCGCAGCTGGAATCCCGTTCATGCTGCCCGGTAGCAGCAACCTGAAACGATCGCCCGAATCAGACGACTTTGGTCGTTCCCGGCATCGCAATTTTGTAGGACATATCTTCGTTCGGCAGAACAGGAGGTGTGTCCGACATGCTGGTGAACTTGTCGATCGGTGAAATCACAACCTGAGAATTGATGGCGTCATCCCAGCTGATTTCCTGACCGCTGTAGGTGCACATCCGGCCCAGAATGGAAGTCATGGTGCTGTGAGCACCATATTCGCCTTCGTTGGGACGCTTGCCGCCACGAAAATCAGCGAACAGGTCATGATGTTCCTGCTGATGACCATTTCGACCGCCGCGACCGTATTCCCAGGTCAGATTGCCCTTCGGATCGAAAATCTTCGCGCCGCCGATGTGGCACGAACCGTTGCTGCCGTGGCAGAATTCGTCCACGCTGTTCCAGCATTTCTGGATGTGGCGACACTGGCTGAGCATCACGACGTCTTTGCCGTAAGGCGTATCGCCGTAGGTGAATTCGACAAAGTGGTGATCGTAGATTTCACCATGTTCTTTGCCGGTTCGCACCTGTCGGCCGCCCTGTCCCTGAGCCTTCGCAGGGTGAGTGCCCATCAGCCAGTTGATCACGTCCAGGTTGTGAATGTGCTGCTCAACAATGTGGTCGCCGCACAGCCAGTTAAAGTAATACCAGTTCCGCATCTGGTATTCCATTTCTGTCTGGCCGGGTTCACGGTTTCTGGTCCACACCCCGCCGCCGTTCCAATAAGCACGAGCCGCCACAATGTTGCCGATGGCACCGTCCTGCAGTCGCTGGATGGTTTCCATGTAGGCTCGTTCATGACGTCGCTGAAGTCCGATCTGAACCAGCAGGTTCTTCTTCTTGGACTCTTCAACCGCTGCCAGAAATCTTCGCACGCCGGCGGCGTCCACAGCGACGGGCTTTTCCGCAAAGATGTGTTTACCGGCTTTGACGGCAGCTTCGAAGTGTACCGGTCGGAAGCCGGGAGGCGTCGCGATCAGAACGACATCAATGTCGGTTTCCAGCAGCTTCTTGTAGCCGTCAAATCCGACAAACTGTCGATCTTCCGGCACGTCAACCTTGTCTTTGTGCTTGCGTGACAGAGTTTCCAGACTGCCCTTCAGTCGGTCTTCGAAAGCATCGCACATTGCGATCAGCTTTGTCGGGCCTTCGGTGTTCATGGCCTGGTCAGCGGCACCGGTACAGCGACCGCCGCAGCCAATCATGCCCAGACGAACGGTTTCGTCATAGCTGACGTGAGCCCCCTGAACGGCACTCAGAGAACTGATCGTTGCAGCAGCGCCCGCGGCGGTGGCGGAGGTTTTGAGGAAGTCTCGACGAGACGCGTTGTTCTTTTCCGAGGTCATAAGTTTTGGGTCTCCCAAAATCTGAATTCGTGCGGTCGACAAACCAAGAAGAACCAGTCATGCCGAAGACTCGCCTGGTCCTGACAAATATGTCAGCAATTCCGGTCGCATTTCAGCAGACCGGCTTGCGGGAACGGCTCTGAGTCTACGAACTCCGAGGGCTCTCCGCAATGAGGCACACCAATTGCCGGAACAAGGTCTCGGAACCAATTTCCCCCGGGCAGGTTCGTCGCTCAGCAGCCCACGACCCCCCATTCGCCGATCATCAGCCACGGATTCGCGCAGATGGGCACCGATTTCTGTTCCTGTCGTCACATACGGTTAAGCTCTCTTCATCTCCGAATACGACCGACCGAAGACAAAAGTCCTGCACAGCCCGGACCTGCCGCTGAAACTCCACAGACAGGAATGTCTGTACCACCTGACTCAGATCGGTCATGAAACCACGATGGCGTCTGCATGCTCAATCGACCAAGCGCCCAACGGAATCGTTCCGACGCTTGAAACTGTCCACGTCCGTCGGCGTTCACGCCACCAGGGCAAGGTCGAAGCTCTTGTCAGGACAGGATCGGAAGTATGCCGCTGGAACCGTGCTGGACTTCGCGGGTCACAATCGCGCCGATGAGCGTCGTGCCGGTACAGTCGTGGACTTCAATCTCGGCCGTTGAACCGGCCAGGCGAGGATTCCCGTCGAAGACGACAATGCGGTCACATTCGGATCGACCCATCAGCTGAATCGCTGGCGACGACTGATCATCGCTGTCTTCTGAACTGTTCCTGCGAGCCCCCGCTTTGCTGGGACCTTCCACCAGCACACGCACCGTCCGACCGATGAACTCCGAATTGTCTTCTTCGCTGATCTCGTTCTGCAGGTTCAGCATTTCGTTGTTACGACGCTTCTTGACGTCTTCGGGCACGTCATCTGTCAGCAGTTGAGCGGCCTTGGTTCCGCCACGTTCGCTGTATTTAAAGATGAAGCTGTTCTTAAATCGGAACTCTCTTAAAGCCTCCAGACTGCGCTGATGTGACTCTTCGGTTTCGCCGCAGAAGCCAACGATGAAGTCGCTGGAAACGCTGCACTGCGGAATGGTGGCTCGAATACGATGCATCATGTCGCGATATTCTTCGACCGTATAACCGCGCTTCATCGGCTTCAGCTGTTCATTGCATCCGTGCTGCAGAGGCACATGCAGGTATTTGACCGCCTGAGGCAGATCGCGAACGGCTTCCAGCAGATCATCGGACATGTCTCGGGGAAAGCTGGTGACAAACCGGATGCGTTCAATCTCAGGCACCTTGCTGAT
>JAGQPY010000265.1 GCA_020426485.1 Planctomycetaceae bacterium | reverse complement strand
AGTGAGTAGCAGATTTGAATTTCAGCATCCGTTGGCCACAGGGGCAATCGTTCCGGCGCGTCCTGACTGATGCGGAAGGCGGCCGTCACTGATGACTCGGTTTGTGACAGAACTCGCCACGGGCGATCAAGGCAGAATCCGTGAATCGCATTCCCCGATCCCTCATAGCCAACCAGCGATCGAGGCAGCTCGTACGTTGTGCCTTCCCAGGAATACCGACCTTCGCGAATTCTGTTGGGAAACGGAAACAAAAGCGGAATGCCGCTGTGACTGGGAGACTCGCCATTGGTTTCAAATCCATCGGCCGCATACAAAACATCGATTGAAGCCCCGTCCGGTGTCCGGGCAACAAACTTAAAGCAGTTCAATCCCAGATGAGCGGCAATTCGAGCTTCCGACCCGGTGATCGGGTCCGTCAGTACGACAATATTCATGGCGAGTCTTCCGGTTTGAACGATGCATCACGTTGTTGTCACTGCGTTCGACTCTGAGAAGCTGACCGTCAGCGGAACGCAGGAGAAGTTTTGCAAGTCCTCAAACCGTCATCAAGCAAGTCGACGGCTAAGGATGGACGAAGCGACCGCGATTTGATCAGCAGGCTTGGGAATCAGGAACGAATGGCTTCGGCAGCGGCAACCGCCAATTCGTCACAACGCTCGTTCTCCGGGTGGCCGGTATGTCCCTTGACGACGGTAAAGCGGACATCATGGCGACTCAGCAGTTCATCCAGTTGTTGCCAAAGTTCACTGTTGAGCAGCGGCTTGAACGATTTGCCCTCTTTGCGACGCCAGCCATTCTTTTTCCAGCCGGCCATCCAGGATTCGCAGCCCTGAGCCACATAGCGACTGTCGGTCACCACTTCGACCCGAGTCCGGCGCGTCAACTGACGTAATCCTTCAATGACCGCCCGAAGTTCCATGCGGTTGTTGGTCGTATCGCGTTCGCCGCCGCTGTATTCTCGTTCTTTGCCGCTGGCAGGATGGCGGAGAATGCAGGCCCAGCCGCCGGGACCCGGATTTCCTCGACAGGCCCCGTCCGTGAACAGCTTTACAAACGGCGCGGGCGCGCTTTTGGAGTCCATGAGAGTGGATCCAATCTGACGGGAATTACCGTTCGCGGTACACGATGCGACCGCGTTTGAGATCGTACGGTGACACTTCGACGACAACTCGGTCACCCGGCACAATACGAATAAAGTGCTTTCTCATCTTTCCGGCAACGTGAGCCATCACAATGTGGCCATTTTCGAGCTCAACGCGAAACTGCGTGTTCGCGAGTGCCTCGATCACGTTGCCTTCAACCTGAATTGCTTCTTCTTTCGCCATTCTGAAATTGCTTTTTGTTCCCGTTTCGACAATGAAAAAGTTCGGCCCCGAAAGCGGGGTTCGGGTAGAACGACCACGCACTGACTGAACGTTCAGTTGTGGAAGTTTTGGCGGATCAGCACACCGACCTTCGAATTGTGTGCGCGAAGGGTCTGGTGAAGGGTTTCCCAAATTGCGGCCAAAGCCCGGTGGGCGAATTTGGCCTGCGGGATCTGTAGCTGGCAACCAAGGCTGATCGCTGTGGGGAATCCTGACAGCGTTTCGTCAGAAACTCAAGTGGGAATTCAATTTACACCCCACCAGTCTTCAGAATTTCCCAGCATCGAAATCCGGAAGCGGTTTCCTTCAGTCCACCGAAACACACTTTGAACGGCATTGCAACGCTACGGATTCGCTGAAACACCCGCAGAATTCTTCCCCTGTTCTGCTCGGGGACTGGCCCATTCCTGCAGTCAACGGCGATCAATTCTGTTTCGTTTCAGAGGCCACAGGCAACTCGGTGATGCTGAGGCCGGTCCCGGTCCACAACAGACTCAGATCCTGAGTCGACCAGGCCTCGTAACCCTGTGAAGGATCGCCAATCAGATGCTTATCGCCGATTCGGCCAAAGTAAACCACAGTATGAGCCGTTCCGGGAATCCAGCCGCCCGTGTTGACATATTCCGGAGCCTGCTCGGCAACCTGCGGATCCAGTCGACAGCAAAGCAGAATCGGTGATGTGGACACGTGTCGTTCCAGATCCTGAATTTCACCTTCCAGAAACGTCACGCGAAGGTTGGTACCAAGAAGTTTCGTCGACAGTCCGTGATAGAGCCCCAGCCAAGTGGTACCGGACCGAGTCAGACAAAGGCGAGCCATTTCCTGTTCCGTCGCCGGAATTCCAAATGCATTCAAAACGGTCGCCGCTGCTGCCGCCGAACAGGTGAACTTCGTTGTCTGGCGACAAACCGGCAGAAGAAAAGTGTTGTTTGGTCGCACCCATTCATCACCACACTCCGGTGCTTCCGTCGGAATGAAATAGGTCAGCGAATAGACAGCCGCCACAAACAGCATCAGCATGACGGGAAGCCGTCGCAGGACGGTTGTGTGTAGCAGACGAATCCAGACAACAGCGGCAAGCGACGCCAGCAGTGGAGGAAACCAATTGGACAGAATGATGACGGACGGCAACGGAATCCATTTGACAATCCACAACTGCCCCCAGACCACATAAACATAAGCGACGATCGTGCAGACAATGCCGAAAGCACTAACGTCCAGAATCAGATGTGACTGGTGCCGAAACAGTCGATACGTCAGCGTAAAAGCTGCGATGGAGATGAACGCCATCAGTGCGATTGCCAGCCGAATATCTTCCATTTCAGCCACCAGGTCCGATGACATGGAGACAAACCGTCCCCAGGAGAAAAGAAATGATTCCGAGAAAGCTCGCGAGCGGGAACCATCGCAAGGGGGGATGAATCGCCGTAACTGTCTCCCGCCAAGCGAACTATAGTGCCGCGTGACACATTCACAACGCAACATGACATCAGGGGGAGAACCGCTTACATCACCGGGACTGGCTCCCGCAACGAACAGGAAATCCTGCGAAACACCCATCGGGAAGGGTTTCTGTCCACAACGCCGTGAAGAGCCTTTTCTGGTTAACCCATGCCGCAGGCGAGGCTAATCGCATCCGGAACGGGCCTCGCCTGCGGCATCGGGTGAAACGAATCATGTTCCCTGCCTGAAAAAGCTGAAACAACAGCACGGTCCGTTTGGAACGTCGGCCTTTTTTTATGTTCAAGACACTTCACGGCGTTGAGCTGACCATTGGAGGCTGCAGGAACACAGCGACAACGGCTGCATGGAGAAGAGCAGCCTCCTTTTTCAGATAGCCTCGACACCACGCCAGCTAATTCCGGATAATGGTCAGCGCGTGCGGTACATCAACCTGTCTGGCGATTCTGCGACTGCCGGGCGTGAGGATGAGCGGCTTCATAGGTTTCGCGAAGTCGGCGCGTGCTGACGTGCGTGTAGATCTGGGTCGTCGTCAGGCTCTTATGCCCCAGCAGTTCCTGCACACTTCGCAGGTCTGCCCCGCCGTCCAGAAGGTGAGTCGCGAAGCTGTGACGCAGCGTATGTGGCGACGTTTGCCGCGACAGTCCCGCCGTCTGAATGTGTTTTTCCAGCATGCGACCGATACTGCGAGTCGTCAGCCGCCGTCCAAACCGATTCAGAAAAAGCGCGTCTGATTCACGAGACGACGCTTTGGGGTCGGGCTTCCGAACTTCCAGCCATCGATCAATCGCACGAGACGCATAGCTGCCAACGGGGGCAATCCGTTCCTTCCGTCCCTTACCGAGCACTCGCAGAATTCCTGCACCTCGGTCGAGATCACTCAAGTTGAGCCCGACCAGCTCGGCAACTCGAAGGCCGGCGGAATACATTGTTTCCAGAATCGCTCGATCGCGTATGCCATCATTCTGATTGGCTGGTGGCGTCAGCAAAAGCCGACCAACTTCGTCCGTGGTCAGAAAGTGTGGCAGCTTCCGACCAGCGCGCGGAGTTCGCAAAGGCTTGGCTGGATTCGTATCGCAGATCTGTTCGCGATTGCAGTAGCGAAAAAAACTTCGCAGACAGGCCAGACGTCGGGCAACCGTCGAACGAGCATAACCGCACTCATGAAGGAAGGCGACGTAGCTTCTTAGCTGCCCGACGTCGATTTCTGCAGGCTCCGGACAACGACCGTACTGATCCTGCAGAAACTCCGAAAGGTGGGCCAAATCGTCGGAATACGATTTGATTGTGAGGTCTGAGGAGTTGCGTTCAACTCGCAGAAAATTAACGAAAGCTTTGACAGCGCTTTGCATGAAAATCAGCCCCTCGCGACCGGGATTAACGATCAGGCAGCGCGGGGAAAACGGCGAGGATGTGCTTCCGATTCCTGATCTTCGATCAGGCCGCGTACGCGCTGTGCGAGAATGGCCGCGTCGTACCAGGAAAACTCCATTTCCGGATCGCTCGCGTATTCGCTCAGAGTGGCAAGGACGGTGTCGATGCTGTTGTCGTCATAAAGAAAGATGAATCTGTGTTCATCACGCACGAGGGCCAGCACGTTCATCGCTTTCGACATCACAGACTCCTCCACCGTCGTCCACTTCGGATCACGCAGCCCCCACGGACGATTATCGGACGGTCTTCTGCAAGACTCCTGAATTCGCACCGCGCATCGGAAAATCGCATCAACGCGCACCAATGGAACATTCTTCGCCGGATGCAGTTACCGTGGCAACCGGAGAATGGCATTTTTTGCCACGAGCGCCATGACGTTGGTGCAGAATTCACCGTCGAGCAGAAACTGTATGCAGATCCGCAGCGTTCGAAAATGTGCAGATGCCCAGGGCTGGTTCAGCTTATCTGACGAACCGACGCGGAAGATCTACTCTTCGTCGTCCGGTCCCAGCAGCATCCCGGCATATCCGACCACTCGACTGAGATCTCCGGTCACTTCCCCGCTGGTGGCGTACCCCGTGCGCTGAGTCTGAGAGAGTTGATCCAGACACAACAGCGTTTCCATGACGATGAATGCCGGCAGAACTCCGCACATGCTGATGCCGTTCGTCGAAACGGTTTGGTAAAGCTGAACAGGGTCCAGTGACTCCATCGCCTTCAGTGCCATTTCATCCAGACGTCGGTTTTCGCGATCGTCGGCGAAATGATTCATATCGCTGGAGATCATCAGCAACGGCGGCTCTTCCATTTCGGAAATCAGAAGAGCCAAGTCCTGTCCGAATTTCCGACACTGCTCGATGGAGCCGCCGCCAATGGCAATTCCCACGATCTTCGCCTGCGGGGCGACGCGTGCCAGCAGCGGAAGTTCCACTTCAATGCAGTGTTCCCGTGAATGCGCCGCAGAATCAAATTCCAGGCCATCAATGCGATTCACAAGCTCCCGCGCGAGAGCCAGATCGGATTCAACAACAGCGCCGGGAATCTGCCACTTTTCATTCGGTGCCACCGCCCAGTCCATACCGAGCGGTGTGTGTTTCGGGCCAATAATGATCACCGTTTTCGGAATGCGAATCCGTTTCAGCACATCGCCTGCAATCCTGCCGGAATAACGCAGTCCAGCGTGCGGGACCATGACTCCCGGCCATGCTTCTTTTTCTGCCGGAACGTCACCAAGGCAATCATCGACAATCGCGTTCAGCTCAGTGACATCGGCGGGGTAGAACTGACCGGCAACAGCCGGCGGCCGAATGGCTGAACCTTTCTGCGGTTTCGGAGCATTGGAATCGCTGATCTGATCGGCGGACGAAACGGCATCAAAGCTGTACAAAAATGTTGCTGCGGGATCTCGCGAAGGCATTTCGGACAGAACACTGTTCAGAATCGTGTCGGGATGCTCGCCGTTTTGAAAGCTCCACCCCGATCGTCGGCCATTGATGGCCATCAGCAGATGTCGTGACGAATCGAAACCGGAAAGATCCGGAGCTTGAGCCGTTCCGTGCATGGCGGGCGTCGTCAGCAACAGGAGATCAATCCGCAGCGACGCTTTTTGCTGAGGATGAAGATGAACCTGTCTGAGCCATCGAGCAGCCGCATCCGTCAACTGAAGTAACGTCATCTGCAGAGGCAGACCGCCACGAAGCTGAATTCGAGCGAAGACCTCCGGCGGGGCGACGTCCGGATTTTCGAAGGAAGCCTTCACGATGATGCCGTCGACAGTGCCGTCGGAAACATTGGTCGGAAAACATCCCGGCACGGCGCCCTGCTCCTGAGCCAGTATGTTTCCACGAGCAAACCGGGCCAGTTGTTTCACTTCCGCCGTGGAAGACCAATGCACAGGACGACGGTCCGCGTAATGCTTCATGAAGGTCGTATCGAATTCACGTTCAATCATTCGCCCTTCAAATCGAAGAAGATCCACTTCCGGATCTTTCCATGCATCCTCAGGAAGTCCTGCCTTCCGACAGACTCCATTCAGGAACTGCCGGGAATCCCATCCCTGTTCGATGGCAACCACCGGCAGAAGCAAACCCGACCGACCATGCCCCTGAATTCTCAGTCCATGTCGTCCGATTTCGATGGCCCGAAGTCGATCCTCACCCGTTTCCGGAATCGGTTCAAAGTTGAACAGCAGGGTGACATCCAGCGTCAGAAACGGAAGTTCAACCGGAGCAATCGGCGGGAATCGATGATCGTCTTTCGCTGTTCGCACAGCGGATTCCGTCAACGCCATCGCCAAAGGCATGGGGCGCCCCAGTGAACCGCAGCAGCTGCGCAGCGCTCCGTTGCGTTTGAGCGTCACGAAGGTGCCCATAACCGTCACACCAGAAATCGCGTCGAACTCCGGATCGATGGGTTCGACCGAATTCCCAAGAGCTGTTGCGGTCACCAGATGGCAGGCCATTCGATGGATGGCTGTTTGCTGCTCTGTCGTCAGTTGTGGACATTCCTGCACGGATTGCATGACTGCTCCCGAAGCGTCTTTCGCTGGGGTTGCAGATCCCTCCGAAGGATCTGAGGTTCTGGAAACGGAACTGGCACGAACAGGCTCAGCTTTCACCAAACCATTCGCTTCAGCAGCGGACGTTAGCTCATTGTAATCGCGAATGCGAATCGGAAGCCGACGACGCCCCCAGTCACCGGGACGTTTGTCGAAATGCCCTGGAATCACCATTCCGCAGGCCGCACAACGATTCCCGTTCAGCCGATACGTACTGAGTTCGTGCCAGTTTCGTTCGATCAGAAGCGCCTTGCAGCCCGGACACCATGTACTTTGGTGAGCAACGTCATTCACGTTACCAACGTACACGTAGTTCAATCCGGCTGTCTTTGCGATTTCATAAGCCTGCAGCAGTTTTTCCAGCGAAGTCCCATCGCGATCCATCATTCGAAAATCAGGATGAAAAGCCGAAAAGTGCGTGGGAACGTCCGGCCCCACACTGTCCAGAATCCAGTCACACATCTGCCGAAGTTCATCGGGCGAATCATTCGCCTGAGGAATGACCAGGTTGGTGATCTCAAACCAGACATTCGATTCGTGCTTCAGCCATCGCAGCGTCTCCAGCACCGGCTGCAACTGTGAATACGTCACCTTTTCGTAGAATTCTTCTGTGAATGCCTTCAGGTCAACGTTGGCCGCGTCCATGTATTCAAAGAACGCCGGACGAGCTTCCCGGCTGATGTATCCCGCGGTCACTGCCACCGATTTAACGCCCGCGTCCCGACAGGCCCGCGCGGTGTCGATGGCGTATTCCGCCCAGATGATTGGGTCGTTGTAAGTGAATG
>JAGQPY010000264.1 GCA_020426485.1 Planctomycetaceae bacterium | reverse complement strand
TGGGCGACGCCCACGACCTCAGCGAGTTTCGATGCGAAGAGTTTTCTTAATCAGTCGCGTCGGATCACTGGAGACCGTCGCCGTGTCGGCGTTGAAGCCATAAAAACCATGAACGAATCGGTCGGCTGTATTCTCACCACGAACCAGAATCCCCGGTTCGAATGATTCCGGATTGGCGAAGACCGTAATGAATTCTGTTCCCAGCTGAGGCTGGATGGTGATCGAACCTGTTTCCGGAAACCGGAAGGACTCACCCTTCTTCAGCATGCGAACACCGTTGGTCAGCGGAGCAATCTTTCCTCGAGCGCTGGTTCCGATCAGTTCGAAGAACATGTCCTGATCCGTATTGTTGGCGACATGAATCACCATTTCTTCACCCGGCGAAAACACGTTGCTGCGTTTGTTGGTCGACAGCGTCAGTGTGGCTGCCAGAGTACTGTCTGCCAGTTGATCGGGGCGAGTCAGGCCATCGACGGGAGCCACCGGAACTCCGGTTCCCAATTGACGAGCCACACGATCAAAATAATCTTCCCACGTATCACGTCGAATTACGCCGCCCGCAGAAAGCCCGGCCAGGCCCAGCTGAGTGAACTGAGGCAGCCGAAAAACCGACTGCAGTCCGCTGGAATCCTTCAGGCCCAGTTCGGCAGCCGCCTGAGTCATCGTCAGTGGAGCATCCAGAAACTTCCGAGACGTCGGCACGATGGGTTCGGCCTGCTGCGGTTCTCCCAGAGCTTCTTCCATGGCGTCCATAAAGCGTTTCTGGTCTTTGTCCAGAAGATCATTCATTTCGTCGCGGGTGGCATACAGTCGCAGGATCTGCTGCTTATCCAGTCCGGTGCTGCCGGTGACAGCTTCGAAAGCCGGACGAACATTGTCCGCGAAACGTTTCATGCCGCGTTCGTGACATCGCATGCAGGCCATGCCGTTGCGAACGACTCTGTCTTCTGCAAACTTATCCGTGACGATGGCTGTGGGAGCTTCCAGAATGCGATGGCCAGCGTTGTCAGTGACAAGGTAAGCCTGCAGTCCGTTGGGCAGATTCCAGATCATTTCGCCGCCGGCAAAGTGAAATTCCAGCGGATCAGCAAACATATTCTGCTGTCCTTTGCTGGTCTGAAAATCGAAGCTCTTCCAGTAGGCTCCGTAACGAGCCGGATGTCGTTCCACCACGCGATTGTTGCGAGAGACACCGGACAGCGTCATGCCCGCTCGTCGAGCGACAAAGTTGCGAATGTTTTCCGCACTGTCGACGCCGATTTCTTCTTCAAGTTCCGCAAGTTCGTGCGGCAGCTGCAGCAGGTCTTCATAAAGTGGCGACTGAAGGGCAACACTGATGAACCAGTCAATTCGCACGAAGGGCACCGGCCGAATCAGCCCCGCCGGTTCCATGTAACGTTCGAACAGCTGTGTGAACGTTTCAGAATGCTCAAAGGCCAGTCCATACGGATACTCCAGCAACACCAGATCGAACAGATCAACACCGGCTGCGAAGTCGCTGTGGCTGCTGTCCGCAGATTTGAACACAGATTCCTGCCAACCCAGCCTGCGAATATCGACGGCGAAGATGGTCTCTGTTTTCTCGTCGACCACTTTGGGCACGACGATGTCCGGCTGCCACGACAGATGATTGATGGCCTTCGCCAGGGCCTGTCGATTTTCTTTCAGTTCTTCCGATGTCACACCTGACGTCAGCAGATGATTACTGCTGAAATATCGGATGAAGGGACGGTCGTCGCGAGGCACCGTGTCGATGTGTTTCAGAATCTGAGTCAGAACATATTCGGCCCCGGTGTTGTTGGTCAGAGACTGATCGGCACCGATGGATTCCGGTTGAGCCACATCCCGCGGGAACTCCGGCGCGCCGGCTTCGATCCACTTGCGAACGGTTTCGATTTCACCTTTGCTCAGCGCCGGACGTGGTGCTTCCGGCATGCGGTAGTCTTCGTCGTCCGAGGCGATGAAGTCGTACAGGACCGATCCGTCCACACTTCCCGGCACCACCGCCGCATCTTCACCGACAAACGAACTGCGTTCCAGAATGTGGATGTCGGCTTCCCGGCGAGTATCTCCGTGGCATTCCAGGCAGCGAGTGCGAAAGATTCGCTTCACGTCAGCCGCCAGAGCAGAACCGTCGGCTGGCGAATTCGCGGAATTCTGCTGAGCAAAAACGGACGAACTTAGGCAGACAGCCAGCAGCGTCACCGTCAGCCGCTGTGGAAATGAATTCAGCACAAGCATCTGTGTTTCCCGTTCGGAGCCTGAGACGTCAGTGAAGGCTGGCGGAGCGTAACGCCGGGACGTTTCCATGGGGTCTGTGGTCGCGTGTTGGTCGACACGAGATTGGGAAAGCAAAACACAAACGGCTCAGTTGCTGCCCGCTTCACGTCAACCGACACACGAATATAAACGACTCCGCAAACAGAATCTTCCTGACGATTTCAAAAATCGTGCCAATTCGTCACACCGCCGACCATTGCGCAGCGGATGGCGGAGCTGTGGAGTGCGTTGAGTCTGCTGCGGGAAAGATCTTTGCGGGTCTCGCAAGTCGGGCGAACGTTGCCGAAGGTCACAGCATCGCTGCCGGATTCCAAAGCAGCTCACGATTCCGAAGGTGACTCGTTGCCAGCTTTGTCGTCGGCAGGTTCCTGCGAATCAGTCTTCTCGGAAGCCTTTGTCTCACCGGAAGCCTTCGCTTCCCCGGTCGATGCACCCGACTCCGATGCCGACTGATCGGCCCCATCAGGCTGACCGTTTTCCGATGGCGGTGTCGGCTTTTCAGCTGCGTTGGTTTTGCCTGCGTCCGGTTCCGCGTCATTGGCTTTCGACGATTCGGCAGCACCAGCAACATCGGCAACGCCCATGGCCTTCAGCATACGCTGAACCTGCCAGCGTTCAGGATTTTCTTCCTGATCGGCCTCTTTCAGAATGGCGACGGCGTCGTCTTTGCGTTCCTGAATCAACAGGCATCTGGCCTGACTCATCAGCGACGGATACTTCCAGATGCCGTCCGGGTACTGACGCCGATAGTTCATCAGTGTCGTGATGGCCGAACCCACCTCGCCTCGATCAATCTGGCATCCCGCGGTCCAGTACATGGCGGCTCCGGTGGAACTCTGATTGATCTGCCGAATCAACTGCGGAAACGGCATCAGCAGAAACGGTGGCAGTCCGTTTTGCTGTTGAATCTCAACGGGAACCTGCAGAGTCAACACTTCTTCCATGCCGGCAATTCGAATCTGCTGCAGTTGTTGAATGACGCCGGTGTCTCGCCCGCCCGCCAGCTGCATAATGCGAGCTTTCAGAAGTCGGCGTGAAGGCTTGCCGAACATTTCCTCGCTGGACTCCATCATCTTCATAAACTTTTCCATCAGCCGCTGCTGCACCAGAGCCTGCCGTTCCTGAGGCGAGAGTTGTTCCGGCACGGCCGACAGGTCTTCCGACGATTCTGTGGTGAACGGATCTCGTTCGAAAGGCGCGTCGAAGGCGCGCATCAGCAGGCCGTAGGCTTTCTGCTGTTCTTCCGGCAGAGACTGCGAAGCCACCACCTGCTGTTCCGGATACGGCCAGATCGAAATGCTGTCAACTTTCCACAGATTCTGACTGCCGGCCACGATGCGTTCCGTGATGGGACGAATGTCCGAAACGCCGCCCAGTTCTTCATACAGGACCGAAGCATCTTCCGCCGCCAGTTGATCCTGCAGCACGTACATTCGCGGAGCAAACGCGGCCGTCTGAGCCACAATCATGGCCCTGCTGTTCTTCCAGCGTTCGTGACCGGCCAGCAACTTCAGATCAGCGGGAGACGGCGTGAGAGGATCGAAGTCTTCGCTTGTGGTCACCGGCAGCCCGCTGGCCATATCAAACAACAGAGAACGGTCGTTCAGCAGGACAGCGACAATCCACGAACTGACATCCAGTGGGGCCGTGGAATCCCCAGGCGGAACATCCGTCGACACAATCACCGCATCAATCTGCTGCTGCCGCAGTGCTTCGCCAAAAACCCACGCTCGATCTTCTGCTGTTCCGCGACCGATCAGCATCACATCAAACAAACCCAGCGGAATACGTTCTTCACTGGGCGACATCAGACTGATGTTGCGAACAATCCATTCGAACAGCTTTTCCACGCGAGCCCCATCGTACGTGGATTCCTGACCTTCTGCGTTGATGGTTTCGCTGAGTGAATTGGTGAGATCCCGCAACAGCCAGCAGTCACGAATATAACTGGCGTCGTTGGCGGTGTAGACACTGGCGGCAATGTGTCGTTGAGCGTTCGCGTCCAGCAGCTGTTCCGCACTGGTACCGGCCGGCAGATCATTCAGCTCCGCCGCGCCGCAGGACTTGATCCAGGCATTCAGACCATTCACCGATCGTTCGGGATTGGATTGCAGAGCGAACGCTTCGGGTTCCAGTCGCCGAATCGCGGCAGACAGACGCCGACGACACGCTTCCAGTTCGGCCGCCTGCGACGTTTCCGCGGCGTTCTTCACATCCTCGGTCGACGTTGGCGCCGATTCGTTCCGGCATCCGGTCAGTGCCAGACACAGGAACAGGCCACACACCAGCATCCGAACGAACTGCAGGAATTCGACGGCGGAAGAACGAACAACATTCATCGACATTGCAAACATAGTCAGGTCAGATGTCCTGAAAATCACTCAGTGAGTTAAAAACCCGTTAGGCTTTGCTGAACAACCTGTTGAAAAACGACGTGGCACGGACATTCCTGTCCGTGATTCCAGTGTCGTGTCTCTCAAGCCCGTTCGTTTAACCCGATGCCGCAGGCGAGGTTGACCGCAGCCGGAACGAGCCTCGCCTGCAGTGTCGGGTTAAACAAACATTCTTCCTGCCTGAAAAAACTGAAACAACAGCACCATCTGTTTCTGGCGTCAGCGTTTTTCCGGCTCAGATCTCTTCATGGCGTTGGGCAGCGCCCCTTTCAATCAGCCTCTACAGACTCAGTACCGTCTCTCGCAGGACCGTTAACTGGCGAACCAGCTTTTCGAATTCAACCAGAGGCACCATGTTGGGTCCATCGCTTTTGGCATGATCCGGATCCGGGTGTGTTTCGAAAAACACGGCATCACAGCCAATCGCCACGGCAGCTCGAGCCAACGGTGACACCATTTCCCGCTGTCCGCCCGTCGTGGCTCCTCCCGGTAGCTGAACACTGTGGGTCGCGTCGTAAACGACCGGCACGCCGAAGGACTTCATAATCGGAACACAGCGAAAATCATTGACTAATCGACCGTAGCCAAACGTGGTTCCGCGTTCCGTCAGCAACACATCGCGCAGACCCCGGGCCTCACACTTCTTTACGGCGTGTTGGGTGTCTTCGGGGGCAACAAACTGCGGTTTCTTGACATTCACACAGATTTTTCGAGCCACCGCCGCGTCGGCACACGCCACGATCAGGTCCGTTTGGCGAGCCAAAAAGGCGGGAATCTGCAGAATTGAACAGACTTCCGCACACGGAACGGCCTGGCTGGCTTCATGAATATCGGTGGTTGTCGGCAGTCCGGTGGCCTGCGTGACCTTTTCCAGAAGACGCAGGCCGGCCTCCATCCCCGGACCTCGGTAGCTGTCGACGCTGGTGCGATTCGCCTTGTCGAAGCTCGACTTAAACACAATCTGCAACCCGTGCTGATCTCGCAGCGATGCCAGATGTTCCGCCACCTGCATCACCATCGCTTCCGATTCCATTACACACGGTCCGGCAATGAACAGCAATGGATGACCGTTGCCGACCGTGTACCGACCAATTTTGACGACTTCGTTCACCATCGAAGGATTCCTGCCAGAAAATCTGCACATCATTGCGCTGCGGGAACGCTATGTCAGCCGGGAAGAAAAATCAAAGGAGCCCGGTGCGAAGCCGTGCCACCGCTGACGACGTTTCCGAATGCTGCGAAACCGAATTTCGAACATCGCGAGATCCATCGCCGCCATTTACAGTTCGCCCATGGCCTTACTCAGTCTGACGAACGTCACATTTTCGTATTCTCATCCACCTCTGCTGGAATCTGCCACCCTTCATATTGAACGCGGTGAACGCATCGGGCTGGTCGGTCGCAATGGTGCCGGAAAATCGACTCTGCTGAAGATCATCAGCGGCGAACTGAAACCGGACGACGGCAGTCGCGAAATCGATTCCGACACCGTGGTCGCCCGGCTGACTCAGGAAGTCCCCACTTCGTCCACACAAACCGCTTTCGATGTCGCGGCCGAAGGTCTTGGCAAGCTGGCGAGCGCCGTTCAGATCTATCGGCGACTGAACAGTCGCATGGCATCCGGCGATGTTCTGACAACGAGCGAACAGGCTCAGTACGACGACGCCAGTCACCAGCTGGCCGATGCCGAACTGTGGGACGCCGGTGACCGACTGGAAGGTTTACTGTCCGAAATGCAGCTTCCCGCCGACATGGCCTTTGGGGAACTGTCCGCCGGGATGAAGCGTCGAGTCCTGCTGGCTCAGGCCATGATTCAGCGTCCGGATATTCTGCTGCTGGACGAACCAACGAACCATCTGGATATCGATTCCATTCTGTGGCTGCAAAACTACCTGAAGCGGTTCGACGGAACGCTGGTCTTCGTGACTCACGACCGAGTCTTTCTGCAGGACATGGCGACGCGCATTATCGAAGTCGATCGAGGCCGCCTGTTCGACTGGACGTGCGACTATGCCACCTTTCTGAAACGACGCGATGATCTGCTCGCGGCCGAAGAAGTCGCTCAGGCTCATTTTGACCGCAAACTGGCCGAAGAAGAAAAATGGATTCGTCAGGGCATCAAAGCTCGCCGCACGCGCAACGAAGGCCGTGTTCGCGAACTGAAGCGCATGCGTCAGGAACGAGCCAAACGGCGCGAAAAAGTCGGCACGGCTCGCATTGAACTGCAGGATGCAGAAAAGTCAGGCCGACTGGTGGTACGTCTGGAAGACGTGTCCCATGGCTACGACGGAAAGCAGCTGATCAGCAATTTCAGCACCACGATTTACCGAGGCGACCGCATTGGACTGATCGGCCCCAACGGCATCGGCAAGTCCACACTCCTGAAGATTCTGCTGGGCGAAATCACGCCCGATCAGGGCACCGTGAAGCTGGGCACGAATATCTCCGTCGCGTACTTCGACCAGTTGCGAGGTCAACTGGATCCCAACAAATCGGCTCGCGAAAACGTCAGCGAAGGCACCGACGAACTATTGATCAACGGCCGCAAAAAGCACGTGATGGGCTACCTGCAGGATTTCCTGTTCGCCCCCGATCGAGCCCACACGCGCGTCGAATATCTCAGCGGTGGTGAACGCAATCGGCTGCTGCTGGCCAAACTGATGTCCAGGCCGTCCAATGTTCTGGTGCTGGACGAACCGACCAACGATCTGGACGCGGAGACTCTGGAACTTCTGGAAGAAACTCTGCCCGACTATCCCGGCACCATTCTGCTGGTCAGTCACGATCGAGCCTTCCTGAACAACATCGTCACCAGTGTGATCGCCTTTGAAGGCAACAGCTGCGTTCGCGAATACGACGGCGGCTACGATGACTGGCTGCGTCAAAAAGCCGAGCGATCACGAGAACCGGCCGACGTTCGCCCTTCATCCGAGGCACCGACATCTGAAACGAGCCCGTCCGGCAGGTCAGCCGTCA
>JAGQPY010000263.1 GCA_020426485.1 Planctomycetaceae bacterium | reverse complement strand
AGTTTGCCGGCCCACGGCACCACGGCTCCGATACCGCACTCATCGTGCCCCGACTTCAAATGCGCGCCGTCCTGACTGTAGACACCATAAGTAGTCAGGTCAGGATACACGCCGCTGATCTGACGAGGCTCGGCGATGTCCTGTGCCGCTGCAAACGTGGTCATCACTATCAGACCGCCGATGATCAGCGCCAGCCGTCGAAATGCCGACGTCACAACCGATGCGAGAGCTTGACGAAAAAACATCAGGGAAACGCCTTTCGAACACCGTTCTGAATGCAGCGCAGATCGAAAAAGGAGAACGGATGATTTCCACTCACATCGGCACGGCACACCATCGGAGCAACCGACTTATTGCGCATGTGGTGCCGAAGGATGCAGAGGATCTTTACATCCGGCACAGCCGAATCGAAGTTATCCCGAATTCCCAATCGACCAAGCGCCAAACGGAAGCGTCTCGGCGCTTGGAAACCTCCACATTCCACGGCATACCACGCCATCGGGTCAAGGGCGAAGTCCTTGTTAAGGCAGGTCGGTGGAGCCCATCAGGTAACGGTCGACTTCGCGAGCACATCCGCGGCCTTCGTTGATGGCCCAAACGACCAGACTTTGTCCACGACGACAGTCGCCCGCCACGAAGACATTCGGCACGTTGGTCGTGTATTTTTCGTGAGCGGCTTTGAACCAGGACATACCGCCACGACCTTCCGTGATTTCAATACCCAACTGCTGGCCAGGGCCGTTTTCCGGGCCGAGGAATCCCATCGCCAGCAGAACAAGATCGGCTGGGTATTCCTTTTCGGTGCCGGGGATGGGAGTGAACGGAGGGCCGCCTTCGGAAATCTTCTGCCAGTCCACCTGACAGGCTTTCAGGGCTTTGACGTTACCGTTTTCATCGCCAATGAATTCGATGGTCGACACGCAGAATTCACGCGGATCTTTGCCGAACTTTGAAGCGGCCTCCTCGTGACCGTAATCCACTCGAAACACCCGTGGCCACTGCGGCCAGGGATTATTGGGGGCTCGTTCCAGCGGCGGCTGTTCAACGATTTCAAAGTTAACGATGCTCTTACAGCCATGCCGGACGGACGTTCCCAGACAGTCGTTCCCGGTATCTCCACCGCCGATGACAACGACATGTTTGTCTTTCGCGGAAATGTAATTTCCGTCAGCCAGTTCGCTGTCCAGCAGGCTGCGAGTATTCGGCCGCAGGAAATCCATAGCGAAGTGAATGCCCTTCAGGTCGCGTCCCGGAAGCGGCAGGTCACGCGGGCGAGTTGCTCCGGTGGCCAGCACGACCGCGTCAAAGTCCTTCTTCAGGCTGTCGGCGGGAATATCCCGGCCGATTTCCTTGCCCGTCACAAATGTGATGCCTTCGGCTTCCAGCAGTTTGACACGACGTTCGACAACAGCTTTCTTGTCCAGCTTCATGTTGGGAATGCCGTACATCAGCAGCCCGCCGATTCGGTCATCGCGTTCGTAAACGGTGACCAGGTGACCGGCTTTGTTGAGCTGAGCGGCCGCAGCCAGTCCGGCAGGTCCGGAACCCACGACCGCCACCTTTTTTCCGGTTCGAACGGCCGGAGGCTGCGGTTTGACCCAGCCGTGCTCGAACCCATGATCGATGATTGCACATTCGATGTTCTTGATCGTGACCGGCGGTTCGATGACGCCCAGACAGCATGATCCTTCACACGGAGCAGGACAAACGCGTCCGGTGAATTCCGGAAAGTTGTTGGTCAGATGCAGTCTGTCCAAAGCGTCTTTCCAGCGTCCGCGATAGACCAGATCGTTCCATTCCGGAATCAGATTATTGATGGGGCAACCGGACGCCATATTGGCCATCAGTTCGCCGGTATGACAGAACGGCACTCCGCAATCCATACATCGAGCGCCCTGCGACTGCAGATCGTCCGTGGTCATGTGTTCGTGGAATTCGTTCCAGTCAAGAATCCGCAGTAACGGTTGACGGTCTGCAGGAATCTGTCGGTTGAATTCTTTGAAGCCGGTTGGCTTTCCCATCTCACTTCTTTCGTATCGTTCAGTTCTCAGCTCAGCCAGAGTAGAGCCGGAAATCCACATTCACATCACCGACCATCGAACCTGACGCGAGCCAACGGAGGTCGGCCTTCCGCCACGCCTTAAGGCAGACGAAGACCTGCTTCTGCAACAGACGTCCATCCGAATGACGTCCTTTCTGATGCAAAATCACCTGGCCTCAGGAAACGGCCGCTTCTTCTTCTGCCATTTCCAGCAACGCCCGCTTGTAGTCCACCGGCATGACCTTGACGAACTGAGTCACAGCGGTGTCCCAGTCGCTCAGGATCTTTCGAGCTGTCACGGATCCGGTGTACTGCTGGTGGCGTTCGATGATCGATTTCAGTTCCGCCACGTCTTCCGCAGCTTCGACTTTTTCCAGTGCCACCGTCTCCAGATTGCAGTTGACCAGAAACTTGTTATTCGGGTCGAACACGTAAGCAACTCCGCCGGACATCCCGGCAGCAAAGTTTCGCCCGGTCGGTCCCAGAACGACAGCTCGTCCACCGGTCATATATTCGCAGCCATGATCACCGACACCTTCAACAACCGCGGTGGCCCCCGAATTGCGAACGCAGAATCTTTCGGCGGCAATGCCCCGGAAATACGCTTCTCCGCTGGTGGCTCCGTACAAAGCCACGTTCCCGATGATCACACTCTTCGACGGGCTGAAATCGCTTTCCTTGGGCGGATAAACAATCAGTCGACCGCCGGACAGGCCCTTGCCCGCGTAGTCGTTGGCATCGCCTTCCACTTCGATGGTCACGCCATGCACGGCCCACGCAGCCACACTTTGTCCAGCGGAACCGTTGGCTTTCACATGAATCGTGTCTTCCGGCAGCCCGTCCGGACCATAGCGTTTGCTGACCTCGTTGCTCAGAATCGTCCCGAAGGCGCGATCGGTATTCAGGATTCGAGTGTCGACGTGAACCTTCTGGCCGGAATCCAGTGCCGCTTTGCATTCTTCCAGCAACTGCATATCGCGAACAGTTTCCAGACCATGGATCTGATCGATCGTGCAATATGTTTGCACTCGATCATGTGGTTTCTTTGCCAGAGTCAGCAGCGGTGTCAGGTCGATGTGCTTTGCCTTCCAGTGAGCCACCTCTTTGTCCAGTTCCAGCAAGTCACAGCGACCCACCATTTCATTGATGGTTCGGAACCCGAGTTCCGCCATGATTTCCCGAACTTCTTCCGCCACCATGAACAGGTAGTTCACCACATGCTCGGGCTTGCCGTGGAACTTCTTCCGCAGTTCCGGATCCTGAGTGGCGATTCCCACCGGACACGTATTCAGATGACATTTTCGCATCATGATACAACCCAGAGTAATCAGCGGAGCCGTCGCGAACCCGTATTCCTCCGCACCCAGCATGGTGGCAATGACAACATCGCGGCCGGTTTTCAACTGACCGTCCGTCTGCAGTCGAACGCGACTGCGCAGATCGTTCATCACCAGAGTCTGATGAGTTTCCGCGATGCCCAGTTCCCATGGCAGACCGGCGTGTTTAATACTGGTCAGCGGTGATGCTCCGGTACCGCCTTCGCTGCCGGAAATCAGAATATTGTCCGCGTGCCCCTTCGCCACACCGGAGGCAATCGTTCCGACACCGACTTCCGAAACCAGCTTGACGCTGATGCGAGCCGTGCGGTTGGCATTCTTCAGGTCGTAAATCAGCTGAGCCAGGTCTTCGATGGAATAAATGTCGTGATGCGGTGGCGGACTGATCAGTCCCACGCCGCGCGTGGACAGCCGAGTGGCCGCGATTGTCTTGTCGACTTTGTGCCCCGGCAACTCTCCACCTTCGCCCGGCTTGGCTCCCTGAGCGATCTTGATCTGAATCTCGTCGCTGTTTGTCAGGTACCAGCTGGTGACACCGAACCGACCACTGGCCACCTGCTTGATCGCGGATCGGCGCAGATCGCCGTTGTCGTCAGGCGTGAACCGAGAATACTGTTCGCCACCTTCGCCGGTGTTGCTCTTGCCGCCGATACGATTCATGGCGATGGCCAGAGACTCATGGGCCTCCGCCGAAATCGAACCGAAGCTCATGGCACCGGTGCAGAATCGCTTGACGATCTCTTTGGCCGATTCGACCTCTTCCAGAGGCACCGGAGTTCCGGCCTTGAACTTCAGCAGGCCCCGCAAATGGCAGGCTCGGGTGGTTTCTGAATTCACCAGATTGCTGAAATCTTTGTAGGCATTCTTGTCGCCGGTGCGAGCCGCCTGCTGAATGCGGCCGATCGTGTGAGGATTCCAGGCGTGCTTTTCACCGGTGCGTCGCCAGTGAAACAGTCCCGGATTCGGCAGTTCATGACTGATGCTGTCCGCGTTCTCCGGATAGCCCAGATGATGTCGCATCAATGCTTCCTGAGCCAGAATGTCGAAACCGACTCCCTTGATGCGACTGGCTGTTCCGGCAAAGCACAGATCGATGACTTCGTTGGCCAGACCAACGGCTTCAAAAATCTGAGCCCCCTTGTAGCTGGCCAGCGTGCTGATGCCCATCTTGGCCATCACCTTCAGCATGCCGTGAGCCACTCCTTTGCGATAGATCTTGACGATCTTCGCATCGGTGAATTCCGCATCCAGTTTGCCGTCTTCGCGAGCCTGTCTCAGAGCGTACAGAGCGATGTACGGATTGACAGCGTCCGCTCCATAGCCAATCAGAAGACAGAAGTGATGCACTTCGCGAGCTTCACCGGATTCAACGATAATGCCGACTCGAGTTCGTTCTTCGTGACGAACCAGGTGATGATGCACGGCTCCCGTAGCCAGCAGGGAACTCACAGCCACTCGATCCGGACCGATCTCTCGATCCGAAAGAATGATCAGGCTGAATCCGTCCCGAATCGCCTGCCGAGCTTCCTCACAGATGCGTTCCAATGCGGATTTCAGACCGCTGCTGCCGTCGGTTTTGGCAAAGGTGATGTCAATCACCTTTGATCGCCAGCCGCGATAATCCATGTCTTTCAGATTCGCCAGTTCCTGATTGCTCAGAATCGGATGCGGCAGAGCCAGTCGATGACACTGACGTTCGCTGGTATCCAGCAGGTTGCCTTCCGGACCAACGTAACATTCCAGCGACATGATGACCTCTTCCCGAATCGAATCGATCGGCGGGTTGGTCACCTGAGCAAACAGCTGACGGAAATAGTCGTAAGGCATGCGAGCCTTATCGGACAGACACGCCAACGCAGCGTCGTTGCCCATGGATCCGATGGGGTCCTTCTGAGCATGCAGCAGCGGAATCAGCATAAACTGCAGAGTTTCGGTGGTGTAACCGAAGGCCTGCATGCGGTTCAGCAGTTCCTGGTCTTCGTAGTAGTGAGGCTTGCTGCCTTCCGGAACCTCGGACAGCAGAATGCGTTCGTTTTCCAGCCACTGCTTGTAAGGACGTCGAGAAGCGACTTCTGACTTCAGTTCGCCGTCGTCAATGATGCGCCCCTGCCCAAAGTCGACAAGAAACATCCGCCCCGGCTGAAGTCTTCCTTTATAGGCAACATTTTCCGGATCAATGTGCAGGACGCCCACTTCGCTGGCCATCACAACACGGTCGTCCTTGGTGACGTAGTAACGACTGGGACGCAACCCGTTTCTGTCCAGCGTCGCGCCGATGTACTGACCGTCCGTGAACGAAACCGATGCCGGGCCGTCCCAGGGTTCCTGCAGAGCACTGTAGTATTCGTAAAAAGCTCGCTTGTCTTCCGGCATGGTGCTGTGGTTCTGCCACGCTTCCGGAATCATCATCATGACGACTTCCTGCAGAGTCCGCCCGCTGTGGTACAGCATTTCCAAAGCGTTGTCGAATTTGCCGGAATCCGATGTGTGTGGTTCCACGATGGGAAACAGCTTCTTCAGATCGTCGCCAAACAGGTCGCTTTCCATGACGCCCTGTCGAGCAAACATCCAGTTGCTGTTGCCTTTAACCGTGTTGATTTCACCGTTGTGCGACATAAACCGCAACGGTTGTGCTCGATCCCAGCTGGGAAACGTGTTGGTCGCAAACCGGCTGTGAACCATCGCCAGATGGCTGGTGTAATCTTCTGCCTGCAGGTCCTTGAAGAACGGCAACACCTGAAACGACGTCAACATGCCCTTGTAGATGATGACCTTGGTCGACAGAGAACAAACGTAAAACGCCAGAGCCTGAGAAAGCTTACTGTTGCGCAGCTTGTGGCTGGCCAGTTTGCGAATCACAAACAACTGACGTTCCAGAGCGTCCTGATCCAGTCCGTCCGCCGCTCCCACGAACAGCATTTCCATGGCGGGAGCAAACTGACGAGCCGTTCGACCAATGTTGGCTCCGTCAAAATCCACCGGCAGCGGACGCCAGCCCAGCAGCTTCTGCCCCTGAGACGTAATCAGTTCTTCGACCGTCTTTTTGCAGGTCGCGCGCTGTTCGGCATCCTGGGGCAGGAAAACCACTCCGGCACCGTACCGACCAGGTTCCGGAAGATCGACGTTGATGTCTTCTTTGGCCACGCGCTTCAGAAAATCGTGTGGCAGAGCGGTCAGCATTCCGGCTCCGTCGCCCGTGTTTTCTTCGCACCCACAGGCACCTCGGTGGTCCATGTGGCGCAGAATTTGATCGGCGTCGGTCACAATGGAACGGCTGCGTTCGCCTTTGATATGGGCAACAAAACCGACGCCGCAGTTGTCGCGTTCATTTTCCGGGCTGTAGAGCCCCGCCGCTTCAGGAGCCCCGAAAGACGGACGAACGATGGGCGGATACTGGTTGCCTCGAAGATCTTCCATTGAATTTCTCTCTGTCTGATTTCGCCCGGATGTCCGAACGGAGACCGGGAAAATCGGGGAAGTCATTCCCCAATCATTCTGCCGCCTTTACCGAAACGGCACGGCGTGCGCAACGACTTCAGCCACCTTTGAAGCCATTCCACACGTCTGTTCACTGCAATTGACGGTGGCTAGGCGGCTTCTGATGCCTTCGCGGCCGCCGGAGCTGATTTCGCCGGTGCGAAGACATACGTGCGTTTGGACGCGGCTGCGGATACGGAATTGCCAGATACCTGTTTGCGCGCTGCAAAAACGTCGGCCAAAACTTCGGCGACGCTCACTGAAACATTAGGTTTGCAATCGACAATTCTCATGAGTTCTTCCACCCTCGGCAGCAGCCGAGGTCGACGCAGCTCTTCCGGATCATCATCTTCGGCCTGTTGGACCGGTCGCCACGCAATTTTTGCTCCCGACCCGTAGTTTCTCAATCTTCATCACAATTCGCAAGTGTTCGCAGCCCAGAGCTTTACAGGTTGCCGCCTTTTCCATCAACTCCGCCCGCCTCGGAAATCAAAGGATTCACACCTTCTTCCAATTCCCGTCCGGTCACGGCAAATCTGAGGACATAGCAAGGCTAGGCAGCTAAGGCGTACTGAAAGACGATGTGGCACGGACATTCCTGAGTGGCACGGACATTCCTGAGTGGCACGGACATTCCTGTCCGTGAATCCAACGACAAGAACACCACCCGCAGAATCCTTCCGGCCGACACTGCCCAACCGACAATTTCACGCGTATTTTTCAGCGAGCATCGTGAGCGTTTCGGCGCCTCCGGCATGCCACGTCAAAACGCGCGCCACGTCATCAGGTCAAGGGCGAACCCCAACGCCGTGAAGAGATTTGAGTTGGAAAAACGCGGACACTTGAAACGAAT
>JAGQPY010000262.1 GCA_020426485.1 Planctomycetaceae bacterium | reverse complement strand
TACGAAAACAAGGGGACGCAATGCTTCTGAGTTGAGCCCCATGGCCGCTCGCGACGAATTCGAGACTGTTGCACGTACTGTTTCGGCGTCCTTTCCGGAGGGCGCGGGAACAGCTGCGAATCAACTGTTCGTCAGCCTGCAGACGAACAAGGGGCAATCGGAATGTCACAAGGACGCTGACAGACCAACAGGCGATGGAGCGCCGAAACAAATGCATCAGTTTTCAAAATGCCGTCACCAATTGATCGCCGTGGCTCTGGCCTGCGTGATGGTCAGTGGATTGGCAGGCTGCTCACGACATTTCTGGCGAACGCAGGCCGATCAGGACACCTATCGAGCCATCAGCGAAAAGCTCGGCGATCCTCGCTGGATGCTGCCGCGGATGGATCTGACGCCGGATCCTCGCAGCCGGTTCTTTGATCCCTACGACCCCGACTGTGCGCCGCTGCCACCGGATGATCCTTCGGCTCATCGCTACATGCACTGGGTCAGCAAACGTGAGGGCTACAAAGGGTGGCATAAGTTTGGTGACCTTCCGACCGTTGAAAACCCGGCATGGCTGAGTCCGTATGCCTGCCTCCTGGAGAGTGCCGATCCCGTTGATGGTCATGCCGCTGTGGACATACCGAAAGTCAAGCTGCGTGACTGCGTGGAGCTGGCGTACATTCACAGTCGGGAGTATCAGACTCAGGTGGAAGAAGTCTACCTTGACGCTTTGGTGCTGACGGAACAACGCTACAACATGGGAGCACGCTTCCTGATCAATCCGGCGGGATTGGGTGGAGCGCTGGCCGATTCCACCATCAATCGCCACGGTAATCAACAAGCGCGGCTTCGCAGCGGTTTGGGAGTCCAGCAACTGCTGCCCAGTGGAGCACAGCTCAGCGCGGATATTCTGAATACCATCACCTGGAATCTGGGTTCCGGTACATCTTCGGCGACACGGCTTGCCTGGAGTATTACTCAGCCGCTGATGAACAACGCCGGTCGCAAGATTTATCTGGAAGGGTTGACGCAGTCGGAACGATCACTGCTGTATCAGGTGCGAACCATGGCCCGATTTCGGCAGTCGTTCTTTACGGATGTGGCGTCCGACTATCTGGATATTCAGAGCACTCAGCAGCAGATCATCAACCAGGTGAACAATATTCGGCTGCTGGAAGAGCAAATTGAAATTGGCCAGATTCAGGACAGCTGGCAGCCCGGTCAGGTCGCGGAACCGCTGCGTCGATTTCCGGAAGGTGCTGTGATTCCGGAGTCTTTGCGTGATCGGCTGGTCTATGACGAAGCCTCCCGAGCATTGAAATGGACGGGCGATATGACCGAAGAACAGCAGAAGGAGCTGCTGGCGGTCTCCGGCGACGAACTCTACCAGACTGCAGCGCAGCAGTTGATACGCTGGAAAACAAATCAGGTGGTCAGTCTGAGCGTTTCTCAGCTGATTACTCGACTGAATCGTGCCGAAAGCACTCTGGAAAACTCCCGACGACTGCTGGCCGATCAGCTCGATGCGTACAAGATTCGGCTGGGCCTTCCGCCCAATATCCAGCTGTCGCTGGATACCACGTTCCTGAACCCGTTCGAGGTGAATACAACGGAACTGATTGAGGTTCAGACGGATCTGAAGGACTTCGCGAAAGAACTGGGGCCCGATCTGATTCCCGCCAATCCCGGCGCGCTGCGTGCACCTCCGGAATACGCTGCGTTAAAAGCGTATGTGCAGAGGCTGACCAGACTGCGTGATGACCTTGAAGAATATGGTCTGAATCAGGTTCGCAGCGACTTCGCACCGCTGGAAGAAATCCTGAAGGCCACCGAATCCGATCTCAACAGCGGATCGGGACGATCCTTCGTTGATGATGAAGAACGCAAACGCGTCATCGCGGACGTAGCTCGCGATCTGCGACTGTTCCGCATCAATGAACGAGACTTCGGGCAGTACACACGTGTGGTCAAGCTGTTGAACGATCTTGTGGCGGCCGACAGCCTGGAAGAGCTGGTGATGTCGCTGGACAAGGACTCCGATGGAAAGATCCGTCCGAGTGAACTGCCCACCAACTGGGTGGACCTTCCTCGTGTTGCCACCATCGAAGATGTGACCGAGATGACGCCGACCCAGCTGATCAGTGCCATGCGGGATACTGCGGTGGAGATTCGTGAAAAGCTGCTGCAGATTGCTCAGGGGCTTCAGGTTGTGCAGGTGGGTCTGCGTACCGACGCGATCGCTCTGAACCGATTCACGCTGCCGGGACGAACGGATACCCCGGATATTGAAGAAGTGATCCGGATCGGCCTGGAAAACCGCCATGACCTGATGAATGCCAAAGCGCAGGTCATGGACGCTCGCCGAAATGTTGAAATTGTCGCGAATGCCCTGATGTCCCGGCTGGATGTCCGCGCCAGTGGTACGCTCGACCCGGACGGCGGAGCGAACAACGATTCCGTCAATCTGAGTCTGGATTTCAAGACCCCCATCGATCAGGTGGCCCAGCGCAATGAATACCGTGCGGCTCTGATTGACTACCAGCGTCAGCGGCGAGCCTACATGGAGCAGGAAGACCGCGTCAAACAGCAGATTCGTCAAAGCTGGCGTCAGCTGATGGTGTCGCGGCTGCGATTGGAAATTGACCGGCAAACCGTCCGCAACGCTGCCCTGCAGTATGACAACGTCGCCACCGGACAGGGACAAAACAACGCACTTTCCCTGCTTCAGGCGCTGGATTCGATCCTGCAGGCTCAGAACGCACTTGTTTCTGACTGGATCACTTACGAGTCAAATCGACTTAACATCTATCGCGACATGGGTATCATGGATATTGATTCGACTGGAATCTGGACGGATGACTTCTATCAAATGGAGGGAGTCGGGATGTCCGGAGCCGAACCTGTCACACTGGAACCACTTCCGGTCGATGCCACTCAAACCGAACTGCCTGCCCTCAGTGTCCCGCCAATTCCGCCTGCGATGGAGAATGATTCCAATGATTAAGCACAAATCGACCCGTCTGTCACAGCGGGTTCGATCACACCGGCGGTCCGGAATGTCGCGCGGCATATTGATTATTCTGGGCCTGCTGGTTGCGAGCGGCATCACATGGAAGCTGCCGATCACTCAGGAACTACTGACGAAGTACGTGAAGTCTGAAGTCAAGGATGACGGCAGGTACATCCTGCATCAGGCCAAAGTCGGGCCGTTTCGAATTACCATTACCGAAAACGGAACGGTGGACAGCCTTCGCAATGCGACACTGGCCAACAGCGTCGAAGGAACGACCACCATTATTTCCCTGGTGCCGGAAGGCAGTCGAGTCAATGCCCCGGTGGTCGCGGAATTTGAGGGAATGATCGAATATCTGGACGTTGCGTCGGAGTCTCAGAAATCGATCAAACTGACGTCTGACGAAGGCGAATCAAAGGTCTACGAATTCCCCATGGGCGAATTCACGGAAGTCCTTGCCGAAAACGGCGCGAGGGTTCGCAAAGGCGATTACATCGCGGGAGATGTCGTCTGCGAACTGGATTCATCATCACTTGTCGAAAACGAAAAACAACAACAGATCAACGTCACCACAGCGCGGGCCGATCTGGAGAAGGCCTCCAAGAATCTGGAGATTCAGCAGACCACCAATGAAAGTGTTCTGGCTCAGGCCAGGCTGGCGGAGAAGCTGGCCAAGCTGGACCTGGACAAATACATGGCTCCCGATGGCGAATACCAACAGGCCGTGGAGACTCTTCAGGGTGAAATCAAACAGTTTGAAGAACAGGTGGCGATGGCTCAGGAGGACTACGAAAAAGTCCGCCAGCAGGCTCGCCGCGGCTACACAAACCTGAACACCCTGGAAGCGGCTCGCATAAAAGTTACTCAGCAACAGATTCTGCTGGACGTCAAAACCAGCGAACTGAAGCTGCTGGAAAAGTTCACCAAAGAACGCACCGAAAGTGAACTGCTGCAGACCGCAGAAGACAGCAAACGTGAAACAGAACGAGCCCGTCTGGAAGGTGAAGCCGCCATGGCCGGCCTGAAAGCCGACTACGACGCACGCAGGCTGACGCTGCAGGTGGAAGAAGAGAAACTCCAGCGACTGATTCGTCAGATCAAAGCATGTCGACTGGTCGCTTCTCAGCAGGGCGAAGTCGTTTATGCATCGCAGAACAGTCGCCGCAGCGAACCGGTGATCATTGAAGAAGGGGCCACCGTTCGTGAGCGGCAGGCGGTGATCAACCTGCCCGACCTGGACCAGATGAAGATTGATGCTCGCATTCATGAATCTCGCATCAGCCGGATCATGCTGGGTCAGAGTGTGGAGATCTCCATTGATGCTCTGCCCAACATCACCTACCACGGAATTCTGGAAACGGTTTCTTCTGTTCCGGTGCCCGGCAACTGGCCCAATACCGACCTCAAGGAATACGAGGCGGCCATTCGGATCACGGATGACACCGAACTGGTTCGACAACTCAAACCCGGCATGACGGCCGAAATTCGTATTATTGTCGACGACCGGGAAGACGATGTGCTGCAGGTTCCCGTTCAGTCGGTTCTGTCGATCGCGGGCCGGTTCTTCACCTATGTGGCTGCCGGAGGAAAGACCGAGCGACGTGAATTGAAAGTCGGGGACGCCAACGACGAATACATGGAGATTCTCGATGGGATTCAGGAAGGCGAAAAAGTCATCATGAATCCTCGCACCCATTTCTCACGCGAGATCAACGAACTGGAAGTCAAACTTCTGGGTGAACTCGATGCCAACCGACCGAAGGGTGCTCCTCGCGCGGCAGCTGCCGAAGGTACGGACAGCGGTCCCAATCGTGGTCCAGTCGGCGGCGCAGGCGGCGCCAATGGCGGACCGCAGGCAGGCCGTCCGGCAGTCAACGGTGGAGCACCGGAAGGCGGCAACGGCGGAGGACAACGAGGACCCGGTGGAGCAAACGGCGGTCCGAGCGGAGGCGGCGCGCCGGATCCGGCGGCAATCATGGAACGACTCGACAAGAACAAGGATGGAGTCATCACCAAGGATGAAAGCGATATGCGGGGCAACTTCGACCGCAATGACACAGACAGTGATGGAAAGGTCACACTGGAGGAACTCAAAGCGTCCTTCAGCAATCGCTGAATGTTCCCAAACGCCGGTCGATCGCAACCGGCACGATCTCCGGATTCGCCCCTCCATCAGACCTGCGAACCGATATGTGTGCCATCCGCGAAACACGGCGCAACCGAAGTGTGAGCTGCCGTTGGTGATCCCGTCGTGTGGACGGCCCAACAGTTGCGTTTCCATTCCTGTCGTCAACAGACCTGCATGGCACGACTTCGGTCGTGCCATCTGAGTATTTTAAGCTCTCCAGCATTCGAAACATTCCATGGAATTTGCAGCTCAGGTTATCGATCTACAAAAACACTACGACCTTGGAGCGGTCGTCGTGAAAGCTCTGCGCGGTGTTTCAATTGATTTTCCACATGGCGATTTTGTGGCCATCATGGGTTCTTCGGGAAGCGGAAAAAGTACGCTGCTGAACCTGTTGGGGGCACTGGATCGGCCGACGTCCGGCGAATACATCATCGGCGGACGACCAGTGTCATCGATTTCCGACGATGACCTGTCCACCATTCGCAACGAAATGATCGGCTTCATTTTTCAGTCGTATAATCTGATTCCGCAATACACCGTTGTGGAAAACATAGAAGTTCCGCTGCACTATCGGCGAGGCTATCCGCCAATCACGTCCAAAGATCAGGACCGCATTGAAGAACTGGCGACTATGGTTGGTCTCGGCGATCGACTGGACCACCGCCCGTTCCAGCTCTCCGGCGGTCAGCAGCAGCGAGTCGCCATTGCCCGCGCGCTGGTGAATGACCCGCAGATCATTCTGGCCGACGAGCCCACGGGAAATCTGGATTCGGCCACGGAAGCCGAAATCATGGAAATGCTGCTGAAGCTGAATCGAGAAGGGCGGACCATCATCATGGTGACTCACGAACCACAGGTGGCCAAACTTGCAAAACGACAGATTTACATGAAAGACGGTGTCGTCGCCGGAGAAGGCGTCTTTCCCGGGTAACCACCTTCCTGCAGTGCTGCTTTGGAACCATTGATTCCGGACGCCATTCAACAGACAAACTTCCATGCCAAACATCTTCCGAACAATTCAGCTGGCCATGAAAAGCCTGATGCTGCACAAGCTGCGTTCCGGGCTGACGATGCTGGGGATTGTCTTCGGCGTGTTTTCCGTCATTGCGATGCTGGCCATCGGTCGAGGTGCCAGCGAGCAGGCTCAGCAGCAGGTTCTGAAACTGGGGGCCACCAATATCATCGTTCGCAGCATTAAACCGCCTCCGGAAAGCGCGGTCAGCAGCGGTGGAGCTTCCGTGCTGCGTTATGGCCTGCTGCGAGCCGACTACGACCTGCTGGACAAGACCATTCCAACGGTCACCCAGGCCATTCCCATTCGCGAACTCAACAAGGCAGCTCGCCATCGCGAACACGAAATTACGGCTCGCATTGTGGGCTGCACGCCCGATTATCTGGACATCAATCATCTGCAACTGGCTCAGGGACGCTTCATCAGCGACGATGACCGTCAGCAGAAGAAGAACGTGGCCGTCCTGGCTTCCGGCACCGCCGACGATCTGTTTCAGTACGAAAATCCGGTGGGCCAGTCTGTGCGAATTGCTGACCGATTCTACACCGTCGTCGGAGTCACCATGCCCCGACAGGCCAGCGCGGCGATCGGCGGCAGTATGTCCGGACAGGACTACAATCACGACATTTACATTCCGCTGGAAACCATGCGAGTTCGGATGGGAGACCTGAACATCGACCGCACCACCGGCTCGTTCAGCTCAGAATACTGGGAACTCAGTCAGATTACGCTGAGAGTCAACTCGCAGGATCGCGTCGTCGAAACGGCCAACGTCATCCGTGAAAGCATGCGGCGTCATCACAAGTCGGACGCCGACTACGCCGTTGTTGTTCCCCTGGAACTGTTGAAACAGGCCGAGCAGATCGAGAACATTTTCAACGTCGTCCTGGGCTCCATCGCCGCCATCAGTCTGATTGTGGGGGGAATCGGTATCATGAACATCATGCTGGCGACCGTCACCGAACGGACTCGGGAAATCGGGATTCGCCGAGCACTCGGGGCTCGTCAGAGCGACATCACCGTTCAGTTTCTCACGGAAACGATTGTGTTATCCGGAACCGGCGGCGTCATCGGAATCCTGCTGGGTCTGGCCACCCCCGCCGCTTTCGATGGCATGCGAACCATCGTGGAACGCTTTGTTCTGGAAGGCGGCGCGGGCAGCGAATTCAGCGCGATGTTCTCAGAAATGCACCCCACACTGGTTCCCGCCAGTCTGCCGCTGGCCTTCTTTATTTCGGTGGGAATTGGAGTCCTGTTCGGACTTTACCCCGCCCGATCCGCCGCACGACTGGATCCCATCGAAGCTCTTCGACACGAATAACGCCCAATTGGCCGCTCCTCCTTCGCTGTCAGCCACCTGAACCTGCCGATTAACGGTGTGTCTTGGGAACAGAAAACCGGGAAATCCGTCGGGAATTTGGCCTCGAACGTCCGTTTGAGTATGGAAAAATCGCCAATCTTTTGTATCGTTCCTCACCCGGCCGTGCCGATTTACCTCACGCTGCAGCTCGGCTGCAACAGAATTCACCGCCGTCCGGAAAAACGCGGTTCAGTAGAAACGCGGTTCA
>JAGQPY010000261.1 GCA_020426485.1 Planctomycetaceae bacterium | reverse complement strand
AAGAAGCCGTCGCGGAAAATCATCTCCAGAAACACTCGCGCGCCCTGTTCGGAGAGTTTCTGCAGATTGCAGCCGGCCTCGGTAAGTGCTGCTCGATCAGAAAACGGAGTGCCGTTCAGGTAAGACATCGTGAGAACTCGGCGCGTGCTGAGTTCCGGGTGAACGTCGGGAAAACGAACGGACGAATCGTTTCGAAAGTTGTGTGCAAAGCTCTGACAACTGCGGAGTTCCGAGCAGAAATCCAGTTCCGTCAGCAGCGCTCGCTTCAGTTCGCTGATGGTGGCCGTGGGGCGATACAGGGCTGCTTCGGTGGAATGAGTTTCCACAAGGCGAGCCAGCTCCATGGCAATTTCCAGATCACTGCGAATCTTCTCTTCTATCCCGGAGTGCTGCACTTTGACTGCGACAGCCGTGCCATCATTCAGTGTGGCTCGATGAACCTGTCCAATCGAACCGGAGGCGACGGGAGTGTCATCAAACGTCGAGAAGAGTTCGGCAATCGGTCGCTTCAGTTCGGCTTCCACCAGTGCCCGAACAGCTTTCGGATCGTCCGGAGGAGTATTGGACTGGAGTCGGGAAAGTTCCTCAGCCAGCTCGGGGCCGACGATGTCGGATCGAGTACTGAGAATCTGCCCGAGCTTGATGAACGTCGGGCCGAGTTCTGCCATGGCTGCCCGGATGCGTTCCGGCCAGCTCAGATGAGCGATGGCGTCTCCCTGAGAGGTCTTAAAGTGCTGCTGCAGCCAGTCCAGAGGAACCTGATGCAGCCACGGCGCCAGACCGTATTTCGTAAGGACTCCCACCACCTGCTGCAGGCGAGCTGCATTGCGAACGACTTGCGGCAGTGACGAAATGGAGGGCACGATTGTGTGTTTTCTAATCGCCGCTGACGACACCAATCAGGTCGTAATCTTCGCGGCGAACCATTTCCACAGGAACCATCGAACCAATCTGAAGATCGCGACCGGAGACATAGACATTCGAATCAATCTCCGGGGCGTCAGCGAAGGATCGACCAACAAACAGTTCGTCTTCCACCTGATCGTCGATCAGCACATCCAGCTCATAGCCGATCAGAGAATCCGCGTGTTCAAATGCGATCTGCTGCTGCAGTGCCATCAGTTCGTCTCGGCGAGCTTCCTTCACGTCTTCCGGCAGATGCCCATCCAGCTTCACGGCGGGAGTTCCCGGTTCCACCGAGTATGTGAACACGCCCATGCGTTCGAAACGAGTTTCTTCGACAAACTGCCGCAGTTCTTCAAACTGTTCGTCGGTTTCGCCGGGGAATCCCGTAATGAACGTCGTCCGCAGCACCAGATTGGGGATTCGTTCTCGCAATTTGCTGACGAGTTCTCGCGTCTGTTCGGAGTTGACTCGCCGCTGCATGCGTTTCAGAACGGCAGAATTGATGTGCTGCAGCGGCATATCCAGATATGGCAGAATCTTTGAAGACCCGGCGATCACATCAATCAGTTCATCGGTGAAGTGAATCGGATACAGGTACATCAGCCGAATCCAGTCGATGCCATCCACCTGTTCCATCTGCCGCAGAAGTTCCGCCAAACGGACTTCGCCGTACAGGTCTTTGCCGTAATAGGTGGTGTCCTGAGCCACGATGATCAGTTCTCGGGCACCATCGGCGGCCAGCTCGCGAGTTTCCTCAATCACCATTTCCATCGGCTTGGTGACGTGCCTGCCGCGCATCATGGGGATGGAGCAGAAGGTACATGTGCGATCGCAGCCTTCCGAAATCTTCAGGTATGCAAAATGCGAAGGCGTAATTCGCAGTCTGGCACGATCGTCCAGCGCTTTGATGGGGGCCGGCCGAAACACTTCGCGCTGCTCATCCAGAGATGCGGATGGAGACGCCGATCGTCCGACCAGTCGATCGGCGACCTGCCCGATCTCGTCCCGCCCGAAGACGCCGACGACGTAGTCAATCTCCGGCATTTCCGCCGAAAGGCCGCCTTCTTCAAGTCGCTCGGGAAGGCAACCGGCCACGATCACGCCTTTGGTCTTGCCGGAACGTTTCAGATCCAGCATCTCCTGAATGACGGACCGAGATTCCTGTCGGGAACTTTCGATGAATCCACAGGTATTGACGATGACGAAATCTGAATCAGCAGGATCAGTCACCAGCGCGTAGCCATTGACGGCCAGAGTGCCCAGCATCTTTTCGCTGTCCACAAGATTCTTGGGGCAGCCGAGACTGACAAAGGCATAGCGACCTCGGCATTCGCCCACAACATCCGGGACATTGGGCTGCAGCTGAGGAGCATCGGGATTGATGATGGGCAGAGACATTTGCCGGGAAACAACCTTAGATTTGCGAGAAGTTGTGACTTTAGAAATTGCACGCCGACGTCATTCTTCGCAGTGTAATCGCCAGTTCAACAAGTCGCGAAACGGGCTGCGGGAATCTGAAAAATACCCGGCAAATGGTAACTCCAGGCAGCCCAATCGGACGATCCACTCGCATTTGATCGCGGCATGACCCCAAAGGAACCACCGACATCCACTTTTTGAAACCAAAGGCCGAATCAGCACCGGATCCTTGTTCCAATGGGTGTGGCAAATCCGTCGGCGATGCCCGTTAAAGGCGCTGAAGCGGTTCCGCTAAGCGGCATGTTCACCTCGTTTTCAGACGACCGTGCTCATTATCGCAGCGATCATGGCCGGAAACCAACGCGAAGACGTTACTAAGGGGCCAGCTTCCAGTTGGAATTGAAGTTTGCCGCCCAGACAATTTCGTCTGTCAGGAAGGCATCGTCACCTTTTTGAAACTTGACCACCGCGATGTCTCCCATGCGAGGAAACAGCCAGGCGTTGGACGCTCGAAAATCCTGCTCGTGGAATGTGTGCCCCGAATTGATCACCACGTACCGCCTGGGGTTCAGCGGATTGGGGAAGATCATGCACAGCCCATGCTCTTTGGCGTTGTAGGTCTTACCCGCAACGGTCAGGGTGTCCGCCGTCCATGTTGTGATGGGCAGGTCGGGCAGAACTTTCTGCAGAACTGCATTCGAAGTGAAGTCGCCGAACAGGATCAGATTATTGTCTCGGATGATGTCCTCCGTCACTTCGGAGTCATGAATGGTTGGCACAGTGGCTCGCATCCATTTGTCGAATTCCGAGGCAAACCGGCTGTAAGTCCGTTGAACCCAGCTGTCATGCAGCGCGCCACAGGAAGATGTTTTCGTTCCGAGAACACAGATGAACGAATCGGTGAACGCATCATCGATCGGCCCCTGTAAACCTCGTCGCTTGTTGATTTCCGGGTTGTCCTGAAAGCTGCGAGAATCGTCATAGTTCAGAACGTGCCAGCCATCGACAGCTTTTTCGTAGAAGACATGCGGCAGAAGTCCTTCGGCCGCTTCGTAGCAGGGCAGTTCGTCTCCATCAATCACAACCTGATTCGCGACGTCGCGAGCAATGCTGAGGACGGAAATGTTGCTGGTCTGGATTTCGGCTGATCCATCGGCAGCCAGTTTCGCTTCCACTGTTGAGGGTTGATAGACCTGATCGACTTCGTCAATGGTGACCCAATCGCAACTGTTGTATTTCAGGTAGCGAGTTGTGAATCGAACCTGAGGACGCCCCAGCATCTTCTGTCGCCCTTCGCGTGATTTTTCAGCGTGAAACGCCATGAATTCCTTCAGGCTGTCGGGGTGGAACTTGTGCCCCATTCCCGGACCGATCAGCAGCTTTATGTCAACTCCGAGGTTCTTCGCCGTATCGACCACGCTTGTGCTTGCCACCAGTTGAGCATCATTTTCGCCGCCATAAGTGCACACCGGAACGTTGGCTGCATTCAGGGAATAGTCAATGGCGTCGTAAATGCCCAGAGTTTCGTGCTGCCACTTCGGAAGCTGTTCCTGCTGATTCTGATACTTGTAAAAATCAACAAAACCTGCGCCGGGACCAACGGAACACCATTGCGAAGGGTAATGCAGTCCCAGATGCCACGAACCCGCTCCGCCCATGGAGAAGCCGTGCAGCGTAATGCGATTGTCGTCGATTCGAAATCGTCGCTTGACGTCGGCGATCGCTTCAAAGACATCCGTCTCTCCTGCCCAACGATAAGCGTTATTGCCACGACCATAGACATCCAGCTGAATCCATGTCTGTCCCTCCGGCAGTTTCCTGCCTTCGTGGCGACTGATGAAATTCACTTCGTTCATGTCATTGGCGCGACCGTGCAGATGAACATACAACGGCCAGCGAGTACCGGACAACGGGTTGACTCCCTCCGGCAATGTCAGAGCGTAGGGCTGAACCGATCCGTCGACTTTCGAAAAGTAACCTCGAATGGTCACTCCGGTCTGCTGTTCCCAGGGAGCTGCACCAGCCTTGAGTTCTCCGGCTCGCTTTCGACCGATCTCCAGAACTCGCTGTCCCTGTGCCGCGTATTCCTTTTTGGGAAACTCATTGTGCCGCAGCATCCATTCGACGGCCTTCGCACAAATGGCGACGTCTGCCAGCCGAGACCTGCCGTCTCGCGTCTGCAGCTCTGGGCGGCTTTGCAGGTGTTGCACTTCCGCCTGCAGTTCTTTCAGGCCGCTGTTCAGGGTCTGCAGAGTTTCCTCCGGAGGAATTTCGGCCAGGGAATGCTGTGGCAATGGCATGAGAAGCGTCATCAGAACGAACCCGCCGCACGACAGAAATCGTGAACAGTGTGACCACACGCGAAAGTGGCACAGAAATGTCGAACACCAGACGTTAGACATGAAACCTCACCCGAAACAGACCACGGAAAATCAACAACCTAAAGTAACGGCAACGTCAACAGACCATTCCGCTGGTCGACAAAATGGTCCCGCAGGGAATTCTATTGACATTGCACGCCAGACGGCAGTGTTCTGACTGTGCATCGGAATAGCAAGTCGACGGACAGAATGAATCGTTTCGGCCGTGTTGTTCAGGAATTGTCCACGCGTTATTCGTTTGAGGTCAGACATTCCGCTTCCTGATGCGGGGTTACGATCACCGCATGACTGAGGAGTCGTCGGTAGATGAGTTGCCGAATGATCCGAAACGCGTCAGCGTCCGGTTCTTTGAAAGCCACGGCTAACGCCCGGCGGCTACTGATGAATCCGATAACATATTTGCGTGCAGGGCCTTGGCGGGTCACCCCGGTGATCAAGGGATGAATGTCATTGCCGACGCACTTTGGAAGGCAATCCTGAGTTCGACAAATGCGGACGACGCCAACGGACGGCTGACACAGGGGCGCTGGCCGAGGTTTGCCCTCCGCGACTTGTCACGCCGAAGTGGATCGGCGAACTGCTTCACGTCAACACACCTTCGGCCTCAATGATTGTGCAAATGAATCCGTCGCGGAAACCGCGGTGGCCAAGAGTTCCGGAAAAGTCGACTTGAGCAATCGATCAACCTCCATGTAGGAATTCCCGACGACAATTAATCCCACCGTCGATTCCATTCGCATTCTTCCTGGGACGAACAAAATGAAATGTCCCTGTCCGGTACGCTGGTCATAAGCGTGATCGCCGAGATGATTGAGGAAGTGCTGGAATGTCACTTGCCTCAGGCCGTCAAGTGACACCGACCTCGCGGCGAACGGCCTGCGACACCAATCACCAAACAGTCGGTTCATCAAAGTCATTGGCGCGGAGGTACCTCCCCATCGGCCATTGCACTCGATGAATTCGATTCGAGCGGAACTCAAACTGGAACCCGCGAGAATTGTGTCGACCGAACACCGACCGATGTAACCAAGCTGTTGAAACAGGCAGGCAATCTGCCACGCCTGATCGGCGATTCTCTGGCCGACAGATTCCGGAAGATTGGCGGCTGTGGTGCCGTCGAATTCAGCGGTTCCCTGTCTCATGTGCTGAGCGAAGATTCCTTCAATAACCGGCATTCCGTCTCCGGTCGGCGGTAACCACATCTGCACCGAAGGGCTGCACAGAACATCATCTTCCCACGCTCCCAGCAGCAGTTCACTGCCGTCATCCCAGTGAATCGGGGCCAGAGCTTCCATGAGCAGGTCGTGAATGTCCTGAAGAGATCTTCCACGAAACGGAGCCATTTCCAGAATCACGATACCCATGCCTCCCGCGGAGTTCGGGCGTTTGACACCGACCGTGCGAATCGAATCCGGAAACTCACTGACGACTTTTGAGAGCGTGGCCGAATTCCATGCCGAAAAAGTCTGTGGCACAGCTTCGGGGCCCAACAGCCACTCGACAATCTGCGTGAATGCAACTTTGTTGTTCACCAGTTGCGTAAGTGCAGGCGGTGGACCAATCACTTTGAGCGGTCGCCGACTGTGTATTTGCAGAAGTTCCGCCAATTCCCATCCGCCAACTGTCCCCATGTGCAGGTGCAGGTGCATAAGAGCATCTGTTCGAAGTCGGTGAATCAATTCATGGCGAACACTTCGATCTTCCCAGCAGGCGTGAGCGACTCTCAATGGATTCTCTGTGGCTTTGGGGTGAATCCAGTCCACCGAACCCAGCCCCAACTGATTGCGACAATAGTTTTCGTAGCCATCAACGTCCGGAGCGATTGCGGCTACCAAATCGCCATGTCCGGCTCGAAGCCGAGCGCGTTCCTGCATCGCCACGAACTCTGCACTGTTCTCTGCAAGATGTATCTCGCTCAGATCATCGAGATGCAGGCACGGACCATCAGGAAGCGACTGGGGAATGAACGCGCGAAACCGCTCGTCCCGTTTGAGTTCCGGATAAGCCATCCGAACGCGTTCCGCAACCTGTGAGATCCTCGAACGTTGTTCCGTTGTCATGGAACAGAAGAAGTGCGGAATGACCGGAATGTCGCTCAGCATGGCGAAATCCTCACGAAAGCGATGCGGCGCTGGTTTCAGAAACCTGAGATCCCATGGGAATCAGACGACAGTCAATATTGGAATCCACAAACAGCAGATGTTGGTTTGGAACTTCCTGCCATTCTTCATGTGAAATTGGTTCCGAAGCGATAACGACGGCATGATAAGTCGTCCCTGTGTGATGCTTCACGTGTGGAATGCCGCAGATCTCGCAATCGTGAACTCCCACGCGCGACACCCAGTACAGGGAGTTATTCCACCGGGTGACAATCATGACGTGCCCGTCGGTCAACAGAAAATTCAGCCGCGGCGGATCTTCCTGATTCAGCCGAGCACAACGCTCATTCAGCTCCACGACGGCGGAACGGACGACTTCGATCAGCTTGTCGGCGTCCGTGATTTTCTCTTCCAGTTTGATACCAGCCGATGACATGCGAGACAGCAGCCAATAGAACGAATGCTCACTATCTGTTTGGCCTCGTCGACTAAGCCGCAGAGACGGCAGAGTCTCTGCGATGAGTTCTTCGCGAAGTGTTTCAAAGCCTCGGACAGTTCCGTTGTGCGCGAAGGTCCAGTGTCCGTGAACAAACGGGTGAGAATTCAGCACCGATGAACCGCCAACAGTCGCCAGTCGGACGTGAGCCACGACCGTCTGTGTAAAAATTCGTTCCGCGGTGTTACTGAAATGCATGTCCTCGAAAGCGGCGGCAGCACTGTGTTCCACCTCCGGGCACTCACCATGATAAAAGGCAATGCCCCAACCATCCGGGTGAGCGCGGCCGATCATATCGGAGCGACTCTGCATCAACAGAGCGTTCTGAGCATGAACCAAGGTACACTCGACCTTAGTGTCTTCATTGGCACGAAACCCGTAGAGACGGCACATCACTCATCTCCAAAAATCCTGATGACCCAATGCAAACCCTG
>JAGQPY010000260.1 GCA_020426485.1 Planctomycetaceae bacterium | reverse complement strand
TACATGACAGCCGCCAGTGTTCTGTGTTTGTTGGATGTCTACCTGGCTTCGGGATATGGTTACCGTGTTCTGGGACTTTGGCGGCCGCCGAGTTCACGCAGTTTCGGGACATGGATTTCGGTCGTGAGTTTGCTGATGTTGTTGGCCTGTACGGTCCTCAGTTCAGTCGGGGGGATTCGCGGGCGCGGCCTCCAGCGAGTGCTGTCAGCAATCCCACTGCTCTTTTGTGTGTCGTTTCTGGTTTTCAGTCTCGTTAATGAGGTTCGCCGCATAGGGCTGTAGCGCACGCGACAACTCATGAGTGGAAGCAGTACTGAGTTTTCGAAAGTAGACCGCCGCGTTTCTTGCCCCGATCCAACGGAGCGTGCAGCACAGAAAGTGTGATATTCAGGGAGTGTGCTCATGAAGCCAGTGACATTGCTTGGCCTGCTGTTTTTGTTTGGTGTCGTGTGTCGGGCCGATGGCGAGGGGGAAGTCCGTTCTCCAACCGTGCTGGGGCTGATGGATCAGCAGTTCACGATCAATGGAAGCCCCGCGTTTCTGGTGGGCTTCAGTTATTACGGAGCACTGGGGGCCAGTGGTCAAACTTTGGAGCGCGATCTGGATGCGATGCGCGAGGCCGGATTCAACTGGCTGCGTGTCTGGGCTACGTGGGACAGTTTCGGCGAGAATGTTTCTGCCGTGAATGCCGACGGGACGGCGCGAGAATTCTATCTGAGAAGACTGAGGCAAGTCGTCGCGGAATGTAACCGTCGCGGAATGGTTGTGGATGTCACTCTGGCCCGCGGTGAACGAAAGGAGAATGACGCTCCCGGTGTTCACATTGAAAATGCGGAGGCTCACATGCGAGCCGTGAGAGAAATCGTTGAGGCTCTGCGTCCACTCCCAAATTGGTACCTTGATTTGGCCAACGAACGTGACGTGCGGGATGATCGTTTTGTGAGCGTCGAAGAACTCGGGAAGCTCAGAGAACGGGCTCGCGAACTGAATCCTTCACTGCTGGTGACCGCGTCTTTTGGTGGTCATGATTTGACGAAGCGAGATGTGGCGGATGTATTGCAAATCGTCGGTGCCGATTTTCTGGCCGTGCACCGTCCTCGACACGCCGGATCACCGCAGCAGACCGCTGAACGTACCAGAGAAGTCCTGACCATGGTCAATCAATTGCAATTCAAAGCGCCGGTTCATCATCAGGAACCGTTTCGACGCGGGTACGCTCGATGGGAACCGACAGCAGAAGATTTCCTGACGGATCTTCGCGGGGCAATGGAAGGTGGAGCTGCCGGCTGGTGTTTCCACAACGGAGCAACCAAAACATCGGTTGATGGGCAGCCTCGGCGTTCATTTGACCTGCGTCAGCACGCGTTGATCGATCAACTGGACTCGGAAGAACGACAGGTTGTTCGTTCGATTCGCAACTTGCTGACAGAGGGGACGGCTTTCCGGGAAGACTGACCGGGATTGGGAAATGTAAACTATGTTTTGGCTCATCGTGCTGATTGTTGCATTTCTGTTGCTGTCGGGTGTCATGGCGGCGGTCGATGCGGCGTTGCTGAGTGTCACCAGCCCGGAAGTGCATGAACTTATTCACCAGCGTCAAAATGGGGCACGTGCGCTGAAGACGGTGCGTCGGGAACTGACCCGAGCAATCGTCGTCATCGTGATCGCCACAAATACGATCAATGTGCTGGGGCCAGTCCTGGTCAGTCGACAGACGATGAACACGATTGGTGCGAAGTACCTTGGCGTTGTCGCAGTCGTGTTGACAATTGGCACGATTCTGATTTCCGAAATTATTCCCAAAGCCGTTGGTCGGCGGTACGCCACAACGATTGGTTGTTTGGCAGCGTCGCCGATTTTGGTTCTGCAGGCCATACTGTATCCCGTTGTGATTACGCTCGAATGGCTGTCAGAATTCTTTGCCACCGGCACTCGGCAAATCGGTACCGAGGAACAGATTCGTACACTCGCCACGATGGGTCGCCGCGCTGGTTACATCGAACAGGATGAGGGGCATCTGATTCGTCGAACGTTCTTTCTGAACGACCGCACCGCTGAAAATATCATGACTCCACTGAGCCGGGTGGTTTCAATTGCCGGGAGTTCCACAATCGGCGATGCGGTCGAGACAGCACAACGTTCTGCTTATTCTCGCTTTCCTGTCTTTGGTGCGACACCAGATGAGATTATCGGGATGGTGCTGATCAGGGATTTGCTGGCCGCGGCAGCCGATGGTCGCCGGACGGAACCAGTGACATCACTGATTCGAAAGACCGAATGGGTCTATCATCATGTGCCGGCCGACGATCTGCTCAGGTTGTTTCGGGCGACACACAATCACCTGGCGATTGTTCGGCGAGGGAACACAACTCTGGGAATCGTGACACTTGAAGATGTGCTGGAGCAACTGGTGGGCAGCATCGAGGATGAAAAGGACATCGAGCACAAGCGAACGTGCGCCACAGCCGTCAACCGTCATAAGCCCAACCAGCAGGACACGTCGAACAGATGAGCCACTGCATACCGGTTGCTGGTCACAGAATTCGCTCCGTGCCGGGAGATACATGGATCGTGAAAACCCGCCGAAAAGTGCTTCAGAGAACCCTTTCCGAGAAAATCCTGGTTTACGCAGTTGGCCCCGGTCTGGAATACTACGATATAAAGAATAAAGACGTGTCGCTCTTTGCCGGGTCGCAGTCGTGGCAGAATCCGCAGCGAATTGCTTCACTGCAGGAAGGCAGTCTGGGGCTTGTCCTGGTTTGACTGCCCTGCCCTTTTGTCGACAGCAGTGTGTCATCACACCGTCCTCAGAACAACATCCTCCCGAGTAACCCGCCATGAAATCCACTTTTCTCCATCGACGAACACTTCTTCGAGGCGCTGGGGCAGCGATGGGCCTGCCGCTGCTGGACATCATGCAGCCTGCTGCTCAAGCCGCTCATGCGCCGACGGCCCCGGTGCGAATGGCGTATGTGTTCTTTCCGAACGGGGCGATCATGGATCGCTGGAACCCAAAGGGAGACGGCGCTGAGTTTCAATTCAATGACACGATGAGCAGCCTTGAGCCTCACCGAAATGATCTGTTGATCCTGCAGGGGCTGGCTCAGCACCACGCGCGAGCGAACGGCGATGGCGGTGGAGATCATGCTCGCAACGCCAGCGCTTTTCTGACGGGTGCTCAGCCACGCAAGACGTCTGGTGCGGATATTTTTGTGGGAACGTCGATTGATCAGGCGGCCGCTCAGCTGGTTGGAAATCAGACGCGGTTGCCATCACTTGAGCTGGGCATTGAAAGAGGCCGCAATGCCGGAAACTGTGATTCCGGGTATAGTTGTGCTTATTCAACGAACATCAGCTGGAGGTCGCCCACGACACCGACCGCGAAAGAGATTAATCCGCGGCTGGCGTTCGAGCGAATCTTTGGGACTCGCGAAGCTGCTGTTGTGGAAGAGCGTCGCAACAAATACCGGAAGAGTATTCTGGATTTCGTGGCCGATGATGCTCGGCGACTGCAGGGAACTCTGGGAAGTTCAGATCGCCACAAACTGGACGAATATTTTTCGAGCGTGCGTGAAATCGAGCAGCGTATTGATCGAGCCAATCATCTGCGACCTCAGGAAATTCCGGAAATGGATCTTCCGGAAGGCGTGCCGGGCGAGCTGACGGAACATCTGCGATTGATGTACGACATCATGATTCTCGCTCTTCAAACGGATTCCACTCGCATCATTACCTTCATGGTGGGGGACGCCGGATGTAATCGCACGTATCGCGAGGTGGAAGTTAAAAACGGCCATCACGAACTTTCGCACCATCGCGACGATCCCGAAAAGATTGCTCAGATTGCTCGCATCGATCGCTATCTGGTTGATCAGTTTGCTGCGTTTCTTTCGCGCATGAAAGCCGTGAAGGAAGGCGACGGTAATCTTCTGGATAACAGCATGGTTCTGTACGGAAGTGCGATTTCCGATGGCATGCGTCACTCGCACGATCATCTGCCGATTCTTCTGGCAGGACATGGCGGCGGGACGATTCGGTCCGGTCGAGTTATCCGCATGAAAGACGAGACGCCGCTGAACAATCTGTTTCTGTCGATGGCGGACCGTGTCGGGGCAAAGATTCCAACTCTTGGCAACAGCACGGGGATGCTGGATCTGTCGTGACCGCATTCGGACAATCGCAGCGTCAGTCCAATGCCGAAGCGATGTCAACTGGTGGTCCGTGTCTGATCAAACTGGGGGGAAGTCTGCTGGAGCTTCCGGACCTTCGGGCACGACTGCGGTCGCTGCTGGCCACGATGATCCCGGAAGTTCCGGCGATCATTGTCGGCGGAGGCCGAAGCGCGGATCTGGTGCGGAGCTGGCAGGTGCTGCATGGTCTGTCCGAGTCGGCTGCTCACTGGTTGGCCATTCGGGCGATGTCGTTGAATGCACAGCTTGTGTGCTCGCTGGACAGTTGTTTTCGACGGGTTGATGATTCCGAGACATGGTCGGCTGCCGTCAGTCGTCGCAAAGTCCCTGTGCTTGATGTGGTTCGTTTGCTGCGAGCTGCGGAAGCCACGACTGCCATTGACGAGCGTCTGCCTGAATCATGGGATGTCACCAGTGATTCCATCACGATCTGGATCGCTCGGCAATGGCGCATTCCGAGGGTTGTGCTGGTGAAGTCGACCTCAATTCCGAGTGAATTGCTCAATTGCGGGACGCCCATCCGAACCGAGTCGAACACCGAAGAATCAAGCGTCGACCAACCATGTGTCGCGCCGGACGGTCGCCGGTTGACGGGATTTCGGCGGTCTTTGGCAGAAAATCTGAACAAGGCGGGGCTTGTGGACGCTTATTTCCCCGTCATCGCTCCTGAAATTCCGTTTCTGGACTGGTGTGACCTGAATCAGGCGCATCCTGAGAGAATTTCGCTGTGGTAGCGTCACGAGACAGTGATTTTGGCTCAGCAACGTTTCCGCGACCGATATAATCTGCGAGGCAAAGTCGATTGTTTCGTAGTGTCACAGGGGCGGTGGCTTTGCTGAAAGCGGCTGTCTTCGGCAATCCACGTTTGTGCTGTTTTGAATCCACGCCTTTCCGATCACGTGAAATCTTCAACGGCGGAAGTTGTAACCTATGTCATCACCCTCCACATCTGCCGGAACCTATGCGGAATGCGAAGAGTTCATCGATTATCAGCTGCAGGTCGCTCGTGATCGAATTCGGTGGACGGATCTGCTGACGGCCGTCCTGCTGATCGGTGTACTGGTTCTGGGATATATTCTTGCGTTCACGGTGTTTGATCATTGGTTTGTTCAGGGCGGATTCTCGTCGCTGTCACGAGGCCTGATGCTGATGGTCGTCTCCGGTACCTGCGCGGGAATTGCCTGGCGCTTCATTTTGCGACCGTGGTCACATCAGGTTCATCCGTTGTTTGCCGCTCGCATGCTGGACAGAAAAGATGACGTGTCGAACGGAACACTGGTCAGCCTTGTTGACCTGCGAACCAGTGGCGGCTCGGTCTCGGAACCGGTTATCAATTCTATGGAGAAGCGAGCTGCCGTTCATCTGGCGGGACTGAACGTTGATGAAATGATCGACCGTCGTCTGCTGATGCGGTTGGGCGTGCTGTTGTTCTGTTTGGTGCTCGCCACGTGTCTGTACGCCGTCTTCAGCCCCAAGTCGATTGATCTGCTCCGAGCGTTTTCAACGGCTGATGCTGCCGTTGCCACGACAACTCGGATTCTGAAGGTGAGTCCGGGGCATCAGACCATTCATGCGGGAAGCACTGTGGAGTTTACGGTCGACATCAGTGGAAAAATTCCCGAGAACATTCAGGTCTTGTACACCACAAGGGACCGCACGTCCGTCGACACGCCTTTGACAATGGAACCAGGTGATGCAGATGGACGTTACCACGTTCTGTTGTCGGGAGATGGCGATCGAGGTCTCCGTCAGGACTTCACGTACTTTGTGATTGCCGGCGATGCGGTATCGGAACGCTACACGATCACGGTCGATCAGCCTCCCACGGCTCATGTGGAACAACTGAAGTGTACCTACCCCGACTACATGGGGCTGCCGATTCGTCACGTCGATGGCGGAAACATAGATGTCTGGGAGGGCACGGAGATTGAGGTGACGGCAAAGTCCAACGTACCTCTTTCCACGGCCGTTCTGAGATTCAGCGACACACCGACATTTGACGTGCAGGCGGAAGATTATCTTCTGAATGTCAACGGCATGGAACTGAGCGGGCGATTGAAACTGAACCTGCGTGAAGACGGCACGTCGGCTCGATTTTATCGCATCGAAGTCATTGATGAAGCCGGGCGCACAGATCCATCGCCGACGGTTTATTCGGTCAACGTGCGGCCGGATCGTGCTCCCGTGATTCGGTTGCTGGATCCGATTCGGGATCTGCGAGCTGCCGCGAATGCCGTGATCCCAATGCTGGTCGAAGCTCAGGATCCCGATTTTCTGTTGCGGTCGGTGAAGCTGGAGTTTGAAGTCAACGGGGAAGCTCGGACGCCGCAGTTGCTGTTTGATGCCACGCGCGAGGGTGATCGGCGGGAATGGTCGGGGGTCTGGGAATTCTCGCTCGAATCGCTGGGCGTTCAGGAAGGCGATGTGATTCGGTATTCCGTTGCTGCTCGCGACAATCACCCACCTCTGGGCAGGCTGAGTCGCACGGGAACGCTGCAGATCGATGTTCAGGCTGCGGTCACTCCGGAACGTGCTCGAGAACAGCTTCGCGAAGACCGACAGCTGCAGGACCAGCAGTTCCGACGCACACCTTCCGACACCGAAACAGAAACTCCTCATCACGGTGACGACAAGCAGGATAACCCACCAAAGGATGACGACGGAAAAGCTCCGTCAGAGATTCAGGAAAATCGTCCGGACGTCAGCGCTGATGGACAAACGGACGGAAGTGGTGAAAGGCCAAACGAAGGTGGCAACGGGGCTCAGGAACGGAGCAACGGCACACAGGGTTCCGGTGATGAGAAGAGAACTGATGGGGCCGGGGAATCCGGCGAACGCAGCGGAAAGACGGGTGAGACGGCTAAGTCGGGAGAGGCCGCAGACGGAATGGGCAAGTCGACAGGCGTCTCTTCTGAAGAATCCGGTGATGGTCAGAGCAGCCAGCCTGACAGCTCGGGGACAGCGACAGGCAGTCAAAGCGGTCAACGTCCGAGTGATGACAACGACGCGCTGCAGAAGTTGATCGATCGCTACAAAGGGAAAATGGATTCCGAGACGACGGATCACACCGGTCATGGTGGTGCGGAATCAGATCAGCGGCCACCGACGTCAGACAACCGCAACGAAGGCCGCGATCAGAGTTCCACAACCGGATCCCGGATGCCTGCTGAAGGCGACGCTCCGAATGATTCGACTTCGTCATCAGCGTCTCAGGAAATTCCGGCGAAGCAATCGGACAGCGAATCCAGTGGTGCTGATTCAGCAACGGAGAGTGGCAGGGAGCAGCAGAATTCGGATGGAAGTTCAGAACGGGGGGCTTCAGCCGAGGACAAAGATTCACCGAACGCCTCAGGGGACAAGTCTGAAACGGGTGCCGACGCAGCGAATGACGCAACTCGTGGTGAAGAGAACTCTGCGGGAGAGAAGCAAGATCCATCGGCTGAACAACAGAATGGAAATTCGAGCAATTCCGGCCAGGATGATTCGTCGCAGATGAAACCTGACCAGCAAGGACAGCAGTCAGGTCAACAAGGTCAGCAGTCCGGTCAACAAGGTCAGCAGTCAGGACACCAGGGTCAGCAGTCCGGACAGCAAGGCCAGCAGTCTGGTCAACAAGGTCAGCAGT
>JAGQPY010000025.1 GCA_020426485.1 Planctomycetaceae bacterium | reverse complement strand
GTTTTCTTTTTCGGTGGTTGGCCCGCTGACAGTGGATGGGCTAAACTGCCGCCCCAGAGATTGCGTAAACGTGCTCAAACAGCGGGCTTTGGCGGCGTCTGAAAGTCGACGATGACTTTGAGAACTGTCACCACGAAATTCTCACGACGGAACCGTCGTGACTCGCTGTACCCGACCTGCCAACGGAGACCCGTTGTTGTCCAAAGAACCTCCATATACTGATGCTCAGCTTGAAGCACTGGGGCTCAGCCGTGAGCGTCTGGCTCGCCACATTGCCATCATCATGGATGGCAACGGTCGCTGGGCTCAGCAGCAGGGATTGCCTCGTATCGAAGGCCATCGGCGTGGTGTTCATTCCGTGCGAGCGACCGTCGAAGAATGTTCTCGACTGGGACTCGATCAGCTGACACTGTATTGTTTTTCCAGCGAGAACTGGAAGCGTCCTCGCGTGGAACTCAGCCTGCTGATGCAGTTGCTGCGGCATTATCTGGTCGAAGAACGCAAACGAATACAGGAGCAGGGGCTTCGATTTCAGGTGATTGGCCGGACGGAAGAACTGGAACCTTCGATTCAGAAGGAAATCGAGAAGACCGAAGAGGTGGCTGCGAACAATGACGGCATGATGTTGTGTCTGGCTGTGAACTATGGAGCCCGCCTTGAGATCACCGATGCTGTTCGAGAAATCAGCGAGCTTGTGCAGCAGGGAAAGCTTCGACCGGAAGAGATTTCAGAACAGACGGTGCGCGATCACCTGATGACTCGCCACATGCCCGATCCGGATCTTGTGATTCGCACAGCGGGCGAAATGCGAGTCAGCAACTTTCTGCTGTGGCAGATCAGCTATGCCGAGCTGTGGGTGACGGACTCCTTCTGGCCCGAATTTCGCGAACCGATGCTGCATCAGGCTCTGCGGGATTTTGCGGCTCGCGATCGTCGTTTTGGCGGACTGAACCGAACGTCGGAAAATGCTTCTCCGGCGTCTGCCTGATGTCGAGGTGTCGGTTCGCTGGTTGTGATGATCGACGCCCGATTCATATTCTCTAACTTCCAATGGATTTGCTGATATGCTCGGCTGGCGACTCGCCGTAAGCGCGATCGTTGTTCCTTTATTGCTGGGACTGTTTTACTGGGATTCGCAGTTGGGCGACGGCGCGCCGGTGTTGCTGGTTTTCTGCCTGCTGTTGACGATTCGCGGTGCGTTTGAACTGGTCTATCTGCTGAAGACCCGCGTGATGAGGCCGGTCTTTTCTGTCACAGCCATCTGTTGCGTGTTGACGGTACTTGCGGCGTGGGGGCAGCACCGCCTGCTGCCGACAGCTGCCGGATTGCCGCGTCTGCTGCAGTCGATGGGTCTGGTTGGTGCATCGTTGGTGTTTTCGTTTCTGATTTTGTTGCTGACTCAGGCGATTCGATATCGAAAGCCGGGACACTCGATGGAGTCGCTCGGCGCGAATTCGCTGACGGTGCTGTACGCCGGCGGCCTGCTGGCCGTGATTGCTCAGTTTCGCTGGTATCCGAACCCGCAGATTGGTTACTTCGCGATGGGCTCGGTGATCATTGCCGCCAAAGCTGGTGACGTGATGGCGTATACGTTTGGCAGGCTGTGGGGAAAACGAAAAATGGTTCCCCTGCTCAGCCCCGGCAAGACATGGATGGGTGGCTTCGGCGCCGTTGTGGGAAGCTGTCTGGGCGGTTGGTTGTGGCTGACGTTTGGAGGCCGACTTTTTGATGCTCGCCCCGTGGTCTCCGACATGACGTCCGTGCTGTGCTACAGCGCTGTGATTGGAGTTGTGGGTTTGATTGGCGATCTCTGCGAATCGTTGATCAAACGCGACGTGGAAAAGAAGGATTCCGCGACGCTGATGCCCGGTTTCGGCGGCCTGCTGGATATGCTCGACAGTCCTCTGTTTGCCGGGCCGATCGCTCTGGCCTGGTGGGTCTTGTGGCCGCCAGTCGGTTGACTCCGGGTTTCGTCATTGCCCCGATGGCGTGGCGAGTTGTTTGATCTGACGCGCCGGGATGCTGCCGTTGTTTGCTGGCTCCACGGAGCACGAAGGTCCTGCGGTGACAGCCGGAAGATGTGTCTCTCGCACGCCCCGAGGATCTGACGAGACAAGACTTCAATTCAATCTGCCCTGCGTTTTGGTGCGCGCCGTGATTGAAGTCGCAACGGTGTCGTCGCGTTCGGCCAGAACTCGATAGGTGCCGGACTGAAAGACGGTGGTCATGCCATTCAGGATGTCGTCCAAAGCAGCACAGCGTTCTGCCAGCTCTGATTCGTCGTTTTCCACCACGATAAACCGGCCATGCTGATTTCGAACGGTGTCTTGAATTTCGGATCGATGCGAAGGAAAGAGTTCGTGCAGAATCCCGACGCTCCAGTAACGAGTCGCGGGCGAAATCCCAAGTTCTCGAAACAGATGAACGCTGTGCACGTTCATGCAGGTCAGGTCTTTGTCGGATGCGTCGTGCTTTGAAAGAAAACCGGCAACCGCTGCGATGTCTGTCCAGTGCGGAAAGTTGCCGTGTGAAAGCCGTTCGCGAAGTTCGGACGTGCTTCCGTGGCGAAGACACGCGTTCCAGTTCGACAGGTAGCCTGGCCGAAATGTCGGAACGACGGCAACTCCAACCAGTAACAGGCTGCCTGCCGCAATCCGTCGAAATTCAACAGGCAGAGTCCACGGAGACGCGGAAACGACCGCGATTCCCAGCAGGATTGCCGGAACGTGAATGTAGTCCATTGCATGCTGCAGAAGCAGTGACTGAGCGGTCCAGCTCAGGTAAAGCACTCCCAGCAGTTCTGTTGAAGGCAGAATGTTTGCGTTGTTAGCGGAAGTCTTGTTCTGAAATCGCTGCATGACGTTTTTGGCCGCCAGAGGAACGGCCACGATGTGTACGATCCACCAGGGATGAAATCGAACGGCCATCATCCACCAGCGGTCGATGCTTTGACGTTGCCGTCCGGCGGCAAGGTATTCCGGATTCCACTCCGTCATCATTTCCCAAAACGGTGCCCACGCACCGGATGTCGCCAGCCAGACAATCCCGGGAAGCGCTGCCAGGCAGCCTCCGGCCAGCACCAGACCGATTTCCGCAAGTTTTCGCCGACCGGAAACACGGTTTGTTAAACACGAATATCCGAAGACAGCAACGGCAGGTATCGCAATGTGAGGCTTGATCCAGAAGGCAATTCCCCACAACACGCCTTCCAGCAAAGGCATTGCAACTGAACGAACAAGGGCATCGCTCGTCACCCGGTGGTCATAGTCGGCGGTGGACACTGTTGAAACCAAGGGTGTTTGGTCGTCTCGTTCATGACTCCGCCGAATTCTGATCAGCAACGCCAGCAGTGCGGGAAGCAGCATCCATGTATCGCGCTGGCAGTGGCACCATTCGTTTCGCGTTGCGTAGAACACAGCGGCCGTGAACACCATGAGCCAGCAGGGCCTGTCGTTCGACACGATGCGACAAAGAATCGCCAGAATTCCGAGCAGAATCAGCAGGTCGACGGCGCGAATTGCTTCTGACGACCAACCAACGATCGAACGCAAGGCCATGTGAATCCAGACGATGCCCGGAAGGTTCGGTTCCACGATATCGCGATACAGCACTCCGCCGTTCATGGCCATTCGTGCCTGAACGTCAAACAATGCCGTATCAGAATTCAGCGGCATGCAGACAAACAACGGAACAACAAGAACTGTCGTCACGGCAAGTGCCGGTATGACCCAACTTACAGGAAAAACGCTCGGCTCGTCGCGGCTTTCGCGAGCGATCGCGTGAGTGGCGTGTTTCGTTGGGGTGTTCATGTGCAGTGAGAATTCGTCGATAAGCAGCGCGAGCAGACCGCGTTGGAAGATGTTGCGTCCATGAGCACAGGAAGATTCGCAGCTTGCCTGAAGTTTGCTTCACGAACGGAAACCTTTTTGCGACGAATGCAGCGCCATGTCGCAATTTCGCGACGTGGGGTATGGCCTCAGTGATTGTGACGATGGTTCCGTTTGTGCGGAGCGTTGACGCAAATCAACACGATGCATACGACCGGAACACTTTCCGAAAGATCTCCGGAACAGTAGCGCCGGAATCGACTATCCCGGGACACGACATGTTCCCGTGCTAGATTGCCAGCAGCGCCCGGCGCTTCTCGTGATGTTCTCTGTTGATCTCGTTTGAAATTGCGTGACATGCAAGCCAGCCATTTGCAGCAACTTGTTGATCTGGAAGATTCATACTGGTGGCATGTTGCCAAGCGACAGCTGGTGACTCGTCTACTGGACAAGTACTGCCCGGCTCCCGGACGTCTTGTCGAAGGCGGCATTGGTTCCGGTCGTAACCTTATCGAATTTGAACAGATGGGCTACGACGTTACGGGGTTCGACCTCATGCCGGAATCTGTGGCTCACGTCCGATCGCGAGGGATCGAAGATGTTCGAGTCCACGATCTGGGAGATCCCTGGCCTGTCGATGCCGGAAGCCTGAAGGCTGTTGTCCTGTTGGATGTGCTGGAACACGTCGAGTTTCCTGTGGATGTTCTGCGTCATGTGCACCAGTCGCTGTCGGATGATGGAGCTGTCATCGTGACGGTTCCCGCCTATCCGTGGTTGTACAGTCGCTGGGACGAGCAGCTTGGTCATTTTCGAAGATACACTGTTCGCGAGTTTCGCCGTCAGGCGAATGAAGCGGGATTTCGTGTGCAGTGGCTGAATCACTGGAACAGCTTCACGCTGCCGGCCGCGGTGGCTGTTCGCAGTTGGGAGCGATTGTTTCCGCGTCGTGATCAGCCGGACTTTCCGCAGATCTCAGACTTCACCAATTCGGCACTGCAGTCGGCGGCAGCCGCCGAACGATGGGTGATGGACAGACTTCCCGTTCCGGCCGGACTGTCGCTTGCGGGAGTCCTGTGCAAATGATCGCGTCCACGTCACTGAACGTTCGAGACCGACAGAATTGCTGCGTCTCGGTTGTGATGCCGGTGTTTAATGAAGTGGTTATTCTGCAGCAGCTGACGGACTGCGTGCGAACGGCATTGCACGGAAACTGCGCTTCGTTTGAAATCGTTTACGTCAACGACGGTTCCTCTGATGGAAGTCGTGAATGTCTGGACCGTCTTGCAGCTGAAGACGCGCGAATTGTTGTTGTTCACCTGGCACGAAACTTTGGCCACCAGGCCGCTGTACATGCCGGACTGATTCATGCTCGTGGCGACGTGGTCATCCTGATGGATTCCGATCTGCAGGACGACCCGGCTGCGATTCCCGGTTTTCTGACCGAATGGGAAAACGGCTTCGACGTTGTTTATGCTCAGCGATTCAATCGCAAGGAATCACTGCCGAAGCGCGTGCTGTTTCACAGCTTTTACAGAGTTCTGAATGCGGTTTCAGACAGCCCGATTCCGCGGGATGCAGGCAATTTCAGTCTGATCAGCCGCAGTGTCCTGGATGTGATCTGCAGTCTTCCTGAGCGCGATCGGTATCTGCCGGGAATTCGCAGCTGGACCGGTTTTCGGCAGACAGGTTTCCCGGTGGAGCGACTGGCTCGCCACGATGACCAGCCCCGAGTTTCACTCAAAGGACTGTTTCGACTGGCCAAGACCGCCATCTTTTCGTTTTCATCATTTCCGCTGACGCTGTTCGTCACGATTGCCGCACTGTCAGGGCTGGTTTGCCTGACGGCTTCAGCATTTGTCGTCTATCATAAAGTGTTCACGGGATTCGCGATTCCCGGATGGGCATCGGTCATCATCACGGCCTCCTTCTTTGGTGCTCTGAATGCGCTGGGCATCAGCGTGCTTGGTGAATACGTGATTCGGATTTATGATCAGGTCCGTGAACGTCCGACGTTTGTGGCGGACTGTGTACGAAACTACAGTCTGCGTGAACGGTCGGAACCGGCAAGCGGAATGCACAAGCTGGACCGCGTTCTGAGTGAGGTCGATGAGGAATGGAATCATCGGAAACACGAATCTGCAGAGGGTCAGGTGCGCCCCGGCGGAGTTCCTCGGACGTTGCGATAAACTTCCCAAGGTGACTCTTACTGCTGCTGCGGCCAACCGGGAATGATGGTGATTCTGGGACACTTTGCACAAACGTTTGAAAAACAGATCCGTTGAACTGAAGGCCCCAGGAAGTCTGCTCAGACAACAATTGAACAGGGACTGTCCAATGAAAGTGACGATGATCGGAACAGGTTATGTCGGTCTGGTGACCGGTACCTGTTTCGCGGAAAGCGGAAACGAAGTGACGTGTCTGGATGTCGACCAGAAGAAGGTCGATCTTCTGAACAGTGGTGGCATTCCGATTTACGAACCGGGCTTGACGGAGCTTGTTCGGCGCAATGTTGCTGCAGGGCGCCTGATCTTCACAACGGACTACAAGCAGGCCATCTCCGGGGCAAAGTGCGTGTTCATCTGCGTCGGTACTCCTCAGGATGATTCCGGGGCTGCAGACCTGAAATATGTTCAAAGTGCTGCGGAACAGATGGCTCCGTTTCTGAAATCCGGCGCGATCGTCATCTGTAAGAGCACCGTACCTGTTGGCACAAATCGTAAAGTCCGTGCGTGGATTCAGGCTAAGACGCAGACGCCGTTTTACTCCGCATCCAATCCGGAGTTTTTGAAAGAAGGCGCTGCGATTGATGACTTCACGAAGCCCGACCGGGTTGTCGTTGGCGTGGACGAAGAAGAAGCATCGGATGTGCTTCAGGAGCTGTACAAGCCGTTTCTGCGAACGGAAAAGCCGTTCATTGCCATGGGCATCGAAAGTGCGGAGATGGTCAAGTATGCGGCCAACTGCATGCTGGCCACCAAGATCAGCTTCATCAATGAGATGGCGAATATCTGCGAAATGGTGAACGCAGATATCAACGAGGTTCGCAAGGGCATCGGGCATGACGCTCGAATCGGATTTTCATTCCTGTTTCCCGGTGTGGGTTACGGAGGTTCGTGCTTCCCGAAGGACGTGCGTGCTCTGGCGTCCGTTGCTGCGGAAAATGGTATTGAGCCCCGTATTCTGCGAACGGTTGATGAAACAAATAATCAGCAGAAGCACGTGCTGTTTCAAAAGCTGCACCGCTACTTTGAAGGCAATCTGAGTGGACGAACGATTGCCATTTGGGGTCTGTCGTTTAAACCAAGAACAGACGACATCCGAGAGGCGCCGTCCCTGGTGTTAATTCAGCATCTGCTGGAAGCGGGAGCCAGTGTCAAAGTCTCTGACCCGGTTGCTATGGAGAATGTACGCCGAGAGATGGGTGACAGTATTGTCTACTGCGATCATCACTACGATGCCTGCGATGGTGCGGATGCTCTGGCGATTGTGACGGAGTGGAATGAGTTCCGGAATCCGGACTTCGATTATATTCGCGTCAAGATGAAGGCTCCGGTGATCTTTGACGGTCGAAATCTGTACGATCGAGCAAAGATGGCTCGTCGCGGATTTTACTATTCGGGCATCGGACTTTCAGCGTTGCCCGTTCCGCAGAAAAGCTCTGCCGAATAAGGGGCTCGTCAGACTCCGGCATCTCTTCAGGGGTTCAGCGATCCCGCAGTTGTTCAGGCCGAAGGTCGGCCTGTACAGGAACCTGCGCGTCACCACGGCATTTCAGTCAGGTCGACAATCTGAGCGGCCAGACGACGGACGGCATCCGATTGTGCGGTGGCCATGGACTGGCCGACTTCCGGAGCAAAGCTGACCTGTGATGAGTGCTGTGCCAGTTCCTGGCCGATCGGGAAGACGCGCTGCTGCAGGACTCGGCCGGTTCGACGATCGATCCATGAGATCTCTGCTCCCAGCATCAACTGGACTTCTCTGGGGTCATCGAACCGGGTTTCGCTGAGAACATTCTTGCGCACATCGACGATCTTCCCCTGCAGAATGGTATCTGCATCATGGGCATCGGCAAGACGATAGCCGGAACGCGTTTTGATTTCCTTCTGAACCGCCTCGGTCAGCAGGTAGTCAAGGTTTCTGCGAAAACTGTCTGTTTTGAAAACCGGGACATAGATCGTGCGAACGTCGTGATGTGTCGCCGGTCCCAGCATGTACCCGCAGCCGCTGGCAAGAAGTACCGAAAACACCAAAAGCAGCGGATGGACAAGAGAACGTCCCGACGTCCTGATCCGAATTGTCTGGGCCAACCGCAGGCGGGGCCGAAGTGACGCCGGCAGACTGCCGAGGGCTGTTGGGCCGTCGGGCCGACTTACGTCGACGGGCGCAGATTCGGCGGACGGACTTCTGAACATCAGACGTCTCATTACAGAGTCGGTCGTTTCTGGTCTGGATCGGGAAAGCTGACGGACTTGACTGGATTTCGCTTTTCGGAAGGCGGAGCAGTCGCCTCAGATTCTTCAGGAAGTGACTGAATGAACTCCAGAACGCCGGGAAGATCTTTGACCAGATTCGGGTCAGCGGATCGAAGTTCCTGGCGCGCCATCGCACCAAATCGGGTGTCCGGGAAATCGTTGGCGACCTGAATTGCCTGAACGACAACAGCACGAGGGTTGTCTTTTCGCTTCCACAGATCGACACTTGCCCAGGCTCGCTGAGCCTTCATCAGATAAATTTCCTGCAGATCTTTTCGGACCTGTTCACGATCACCGGATGCCGGAAACATCTGCAGCGTGCGTTCCTTCAGGTTCTCCGCGGAGATCAACGTGGTGCCGTCGTAATAGGGCCCCTGATAAGACATCTGCTTAACGTGCCCGCCCAGAACAAATGCGTCTTCCAGATGAGGACTGTCCGGATATTCGTCTCGAAGGATTTCCAGATATCGATCGGCTTCAATGTAGTTATTTCTGCGGAGATAGTATGCCGCTGTCAGCATCAGTGCATCATCGGCCAGCGGACCGGTTGGGTCGTTCAGCCAGATCGATTTCAATGCGTTTCTGGCACGACCGGCGGTGTCAAACACCGGGCGCTGTCGATTGTGGAAGTTTGGCAGCAGGCCATAGCGAACCGTGGGATCGCTGGAAGGTTTTGACGGTGCTTCGTCAGCGGCTTCAGAATGACTGACGGATTTGATGTTTGATTTCGTGACCGGGTCGGTGATTTCCAGCCAGATTCGCGCAATCTGAAACATTCTCTCGCTGGTGTCTGCGACGTACTTTGTCGATGGGTAGTCGGCAAACAGCTTGTCGTAAGAATCCTGAGCTTTGGGGTAGTCCTTCAGCGCGAAGTAACATTCGCCCATGTAGAACCACGCCTCTTCGCCAATCGAAGAATTCTCGTACTTCTTCGTCAGCTTCTTGTAGACCTTGATGGCTTCTTCGTATTTCTGCTGGTCATACAGATTTCGAGCGATCTCAACCTGCTTCTGACCTTCCGGCGAAAACTTCTCACCGCTTTGCAGGGGGTCATCGCTGCGACTTAACGATCGTTCGAGCGGACCTCGGATGCCATCGGTGCTCAGCAGGCCTCCGGCAAATATCCCTTCATGGTCCGATGGTCGCAGTGATCGACACCCGACAGCAGCCAAAGTGGACGTCAGAATGCATACCGTCAGAACGCGCGCAGCGATTTGCCTGAGACAGCCGTGGTGCCGTGCGAAGGCCGATTCCGTTCGGCAATGAAGCATCCTGCGCGAAGTCATATTCTTCCGGTCCTGTCGACATCCCGTCTGAATCAGTGGTGTGAGCAGGGAGAATTCTGAAATGAATTTGAGGGGTCAGTCAGAGCTGATCACGTCACCCTGTTGATGGTTTGTGACAGCAGTCAGCAGAGGACGTTAAGGAGGTATCAGAAAGGAAGGTATCGAAGAGTTGATGGCTTACGCCCAATCAGATTCACCATTACCGAAACCGCCAGTTGATGACATTCCGTGATTTGTTCCCGAGTGGGCCGAACTCGTTGAGTGAGGTCGGAATCAGATTTTGTGAGTTGTCGCAGGACGGCAATGGCACCGGACGTGACTGATCGACCCGCATATTCCTGCTGGCGACAGTTTTCGCACAGAAGTCCGCCCTGAGAGACCCAGTGGGCGAATTTCTGACCGGCCTTCACCGGATCACCACAGACACTGCATTCGTCGAGGTTCGGCATGATTCCCACCAGCGTCAGCAGGCGGGATTCAAACCGGACCACCACAAATAAAGTGTCAACATCAGCGGAGGACAGAGTCTCCAGCGTGTGAACAGTCAAATCAAAGATCCGGGGATCCGGGTCATAGTCCTCCGTGAGAAGACACAGTAATTCTGCGACGTAGTAGCCGACGTAGAGTGCCTGTAGATTTCCGGAAGCCGGGGTGAACTTTCTGACCAGACTCGCTTGTGTGAGCAGGTCGAGAGATCCCGTGGACTTCCGAAGAAAGACTATTCGACACGTCGAAAGCAGGTCAAGAGCAGCATCGAACGGGCCCTTCAGCCGTTTCGCACCTTTCGCCAGTGCAGCGAATTTCCCGAATTCTTTGCTGAAGAAAGTGATCACCCGGCTGGATTCGCTGAAGTCCGCCTGTCGGATGATAATCGCCTCAGCTTTTTCAGTTGACACAAACTGTGCTTTCTCTGTGTTTTGCCGGCTGTTGCCTTGTTCAATCTCCGTCGCCGACACGATGCCCGTCTGATTCCGAGATGTTTCCAAGAAGCCCGACCCAAGATGCACTTTAGTGTCTGGGCGCTGGTGAAAAAACCGGCGATTTGAACTAACCGGGCGACCTGCTTCCACAGAGGTAATTGCCCTGATTTTTTCAGTTCATTCGGGGGGGAGCGGCTTCGTGGTGGTGGTGCGGCAGATCACCGGTTCAGTCAACCCGATTCGCAGAAACACGTGCAGTTTGGTCGACGTGTCATTTGCATGGAAAGCTGCATCAGATGTTACGACGAAAGCGTGAGCCAATGAAAAAACCACAGCCGTTTCATGAACAGCTGTGGCTTCTGAGTTTTCAGCAAGATTCCGACAACAGGGCGTTGTGGGTGACACTCTGCCCTTCGACTGCCGGGATCAGGCAGAACAACGGTTTAGAACGTATAGATCGCATCGAACCCGAACGTGGTGGTATTTCGTTCCACGCCGTTTGGAGTGCTCCAGTCGTAGCGAATCTCAGGTCGAATGATGATGTTTTCTGCCGGTTTGATGTTCAAACCTGCGGTCCACGCATACTGCGAGTTACCTTCATTCTTCCACCATTCACCACGAGTTCCGACTCCGAGTTTATCAGAGAGTGAATAGATCGCGTACTGGTTGATCCCCACAGTGTCGATGGTACCGACTCGCAGTACGTCGCTCTGAACGATATAGTTGAAGCTGTCCGTGACGGCCGTATCGATCACGATACTGTGAGCATAGCCGGAAGCTCCTGCACCCTTCCAGCCGAAGTTGCCGATGGTGTTGATGTAGGTCAGTGTGGTCTTCTCTGACAGAGGAACACTGAATCCACCCAGGAAGTTGCTGCCGCCGTTCAGCCGATCGAAACCGGTGTCCCAGCCAGCGGTCCAGCCACCGTAAATGGTCACGTCATCGCTGGCGTTGTAGGTCGCGATCGCACCCGTGTGAGTAAACGGCTCGCTGTTGTACATCGTCAGGGCGTGGCTGTAGAAGAAGTTGTCCGGAGCGGTCACAACTTCGTAGCCGACCAGCGTGTAGAAGTGACCAACCTTCACACTGATATCGCCGGCGGCAAGTTCAGCGTACAGCTGAGGAATTGCAAAGCCGTATGCGGCGAACGTCCCGTCCGGTCCGGCACCACGGGAGAAGCTTCCTCCGTTGTCCCAGGAACCGATGGGGTTACCGAAAGCCTGAGTGTCACTGCTGTCGACCCCGTACATCGCATCCATTCGGAAGCCCCAGTCGAGGCCATCGGAACCGTCTGCGATTTTCTCTGCATAGAGCCAGCCCTGATGCAGATTAAAACGGTGTGGATGGTTGTTGAACGAGCCTAGAGCATTCTTGCCCGCACCAGCAGGTGTGACACGACTGTGGTAACCAAACTGAACCCAGCCACCAAAGTTGATTTCGCCACCGTCATCTTCACCGAAGTCGCAGCAGCCTTCGCCGCAACTCAGATCACAGCAGCCATCCGGAGCACAGCAGGTCGCTTCGCAGCACCCAACAGGAGCACAACAGTCATCGGAAAGGCAACTTCCCGATGTCAGCTGTACGGCCGGTCCGGCACCGGATTCTGCAAACAATTGTTGACAACGTAATTCCGCCCGGTTGGCGTCGTACACCTCACCAGCGGATGCAGTGACGGGCACCGCAAGCCCACTGGCGAGTGTCAACCCGGCCAGAAGCTTTCCCCATGATCTCCTGATCATCGCTCAATCCCTCGCGTTCATCCCTGAAACCGACACCAGCTTCCTCCCGAAAGTTTGCTGTCGATCTTTGGTTGTGTTGGCCTCAGTATCGGAGAGTCACTGCAAATCTGAACGATACGTTGGCATCCATGAGACCCCGCACGCTGCGGGACCCACCCTTCATCTGCCTGAGATCGGTATCGCCGCAGCGATGTTGGAGCCGGATTGCACAGTAAGGGCAGACATTGAAGAGGTTTGTGCGTTCGGAAGAACTGAACGCGACAATCATGTTCATCGACGATATCCTGCCGGGATTACAGAATTGGAACCGAAAGTATTGTCGTGCTGATTGAGATTTTCGGAACAGCAGAGACAATTTGCCCAGACGTCAAGGTCCATGGCCGTGATCGGCAGGATTTGCCGTTTGGCCAGCGAAGCGGACTGATGGAAAACACTCTTTTTCGCGACGACATCAACAACGGTCTACAGTCGTCCAACTTCAGCGTTTGAGTTGGGTTGTGTTGACGCTGTGTGCGGGCTGCTATCGATCGGATGTCAGAAGAATGCTCCGATGATAGGTTATTGCGTTTCGATCAGTGTTCGGTTCAAAAGACTTGTTTGTCGGTCACGTTGACGGTGGTCAGGAGTCGCAGGCGGTGGGTGAAGCGAGGTCACTTCGGCAGTTTCTGGAAATGCTGGCGACGGCGGGCGTGACCCACCTTCCTGCTGTCAAGCTTCCGGTTGAGCTTCCAAGGGCTCAGCGACTTTCGAACGCAGCGACGCAGTCGTCTCATTCGCCGTCAGCGAAGGTGTCACCCCTGAAAAACGCAGTGGATCACGGGGGCGCGGGGAGTTTGACAGCTCCGGTTTCACGCACGGTGACGAAACCGGCACTGTTGGAGACTGTTTCGACGCTCCTTCAGCGTGATTTCACAACGGTGGAACAGAAGGCCGCAGGGCTCTGTGAACTCGCCGGGATTGTCGCCGCGTGTCGACGATGTTCAGAGCTTGCGGAGACGCGGCGTCAGACCGTTTTTGGTACCGGAAACCCTGACGCCAGGATCATGTTCATCGGCGAGGCGCCCGGAGCAGACGAAGATCGAGTTGGTGAACCGTTCGTGGGGGCGGCTGGCCAGTTGCTGACAAAGATCATTCAGGCCATGGGGCTGACACGAGACGAGATTTATATCTGCAACATTCTGAGATGTCGTCCACCCGGTAACCGAAATCCGCATCCACAGGAAGCGACCAACTGTCGGGAGTTCCTGGACGGCCAGATTCAGATTGTGAACCCGGAATACATTGTCTGCTGGGGTACGGTGGCTGCTCAGAATCTGTTGAATGACACCCGCCCGGTCGGGAAACTTCGAGGGCAGTTCTTTCAGCATGGTCGCGCGAAGGTGCTCTGCACTTATCATCCTTCTTATCTGCTGCGGGTTGAGTCAGCCAAGAAGCAGGTCTGGGAGGACATGAAGTTGTTTCTGAAGCAGATCGAAGACGATGCAGATCAGTCTCTTTCAGGCTGATGCCGTCGTTTTTTCGATCGCCTCAATAATGCCATCCCACGTGAAGGTGTCCGCTTCTGCAGCGACGGAGAAACCACATTCGGACAGCGCCGCGGTGGTGACCGGGCTGATCGTGGCGATTTTCGTTCGCAGTTCGGCAGGTTTCAGGTCAGCAGCCTGGACCAGTTTTACAAATTGCCTTGCGATGGAAGGGCTGCTGAGCCCGATCCAGTGCAGATCGCCCGAACGGATCATTTCCAAAGCACCTGGATCGAACTGTTCGACATCTTCATTTCGATAGACGACGATTTCATCCACATCCGCTCCGGCATCGCGCAACCGTGCCGGAAGAACGTCTCGCCCGCGACTGGCACGAGCCCAGAGAACTCGCTGGTTTCTCACCAGAGGTGCCAGTTCTGCAGCAAGTGCCTCCGCCCGAAACTGACCGGGAACGACATCGACCCGAATCATTCGGCGCTGTACTTCCGCTGCCGTTGCTGTACCGATTGCCGCAATTTTCAGCGAATGCAGACAGCGCAGGTCGCCGCCCCCGTTCCAGAGGTGATCAAAAAAGGCTGAAACCCCATTGGTGCTGGTGAAGATCAGCCAGTTGTAGTTCTGCAGGCTGCCGATGACTTTCTGAAGATCAGAGGCTTCATCCGCTTCGATCGGCGAGATTTTGATCAGTGGCATGGGCACCGGGTTTCCGGAGCGCTGGACGATCTTCTGCACGATTTCGTCACACTGATCATTCGGACGGGTGATGCCGATGTTGAGCCCGAACAGCGTGCCTTTTTCAAACCAGGGACGATCTTCTCTGAGCGTGACGCAGTCGCCAACGACGATCAGGGATGGGGCCTTCAGGTGCCGTGAATCGACGAATTCGGGGAGGGAATGCAGACTTCCAACGGCCACCTTCTGATCAGGTAACGATGCTCGACAAATCACTGCGGCCGGAGTTGACTGAGGCATTCCGGATTCGATGAGTTTGGCACAAATATCGTGGATCCGATTGAGGCCCATGTAGAATACGAGTGTACCCGGGAATTCCGCCAGAGCCTCGAAGTCCAGTCGGCTGCATTCCTTTGTTGGGTCTTCATGGCCGGTGACAAAGGCGACTGCGGAAGCCGCTTTTCGGTGTGTGAATGAGAACCCGGCGAATTCAGCTGCTCCGGTGGCTGCTGTGATCCCCGGAACGACTTCATAGTCGATTCCGGCATTCGCCAGAGCTTCGGCTTCCTCGCTCCCCCGCCCAAAAATGTACGGATCACCGCCCTTGAGACGAACAACGGTTCGTCCCTGTTCCGCTTCCGAGATCATTCTTTGATTGATGGTCTCCTGAGAAACAACCTGCTGCCCATGACGTCTGGTACGCGCCGTTTTTTCGCAGGGGCAATGTGCCCAGCGCAGGATGAGCGGATTGACGAGTCCGTCGTAAAGAACCAGGTCGGCGATCTGAAGCAGCTCGCGACCTCGAACGGTGATCAGTCCCGGATTCCCCGGCCCCGCACCCACCAGAAACACCTTGCCTTTAGCCATGGAACCACCCGCGTGGGCCTGAGTTCGAAGCAGACGCTGCTTCCGTTGTTGAATTCTGCTCTGGAAGATCTGCGCACGATGCGCGGATGTTTCGATGCCGGACCTGCTCCAGCCCCGATCATTCGGTTTCCGGGATGACTCGACGCACTTTGGAGCGAGTCACGAAGGGCTGAGGGTCTCCCCGATTTCGTGTTTTGATCAAATTCGGCGAGTGTGTAGAGATTAAACTCCTGTCCATTTAGAATGAAGTCACGGGTGCACTAACGGCGATGAAGTCATGCTGATTTCATGCCGCGGAACAGGGCAAGCGTGTTTGAGGAGTGAGTTCCAGATGCCGACGGAAACATCACAGGCTTTTCATAATCTGCATCAGCTTCTCCGGAAACTCAGCGACGCCGAACATGCACTCAGCCTTGGACCCAGACGGATTCAGCTTGCCGAAAAGAAGGTCAAGGCCGCGGAGCTTGCATGTGACGGCAGGAAAGAACAGATCAAAGCACTGCAGAAGGCAGCCGATCAGAGTTCTTTGAATCTGAAGAGCCGTGAGGCCGAGATTCAAAAACTGAATTTGCGTCTGAATGAAGCCTCTTCGAATAAGGAGTATGACATCATTCAGGCTCAGATCAGCTCCCGAAAACAGGAGGACGATCAGCTTGAGGATGAAATCCTGAGTCTGCTGGCACAGGTTGATGAGGCCAAGAGCGAACTTCGTGAACTTACGGAGCAGGTTGCCGCTCTGAAGACACAACAAAAAGAAGTGGAATCAGACGTGCGCAGTCGGGAGCCGGAGCTGCAGCAGGAAATCACGCGACTGCAAAGCGAAATCGGCGAAGCGGAGTCCGTCATTCGCGGCGGCGACGCTGTTGCCACTTATCGTCGTCTTCGTGCGGCACAGGGAGCCACTGCGCTGGCGGTTGTTGAAGACGGTTTTTGTTCTGAATGTAACACCGGCGTCACACCTCAGGATGCTGTTCGTCTGAATATGGGTGAGTTTCTTCTGTGTCGGGCCTGCGGACGAATTCTCTACGTCGTCAACGACTGATTTCTGCCCTGCACGCACGCGTTTGAGCGACCCTTCAGAACTACCTGTCGCTTCTGGTGATGCCTGACCAACACGCAAACGCTGTGCGCAGGTCTCTCACGGTTTCAGACTCGAATACTCGCGGGAGAGAGGGGGCCGGACGCCGCTATGAACGGAGTGGATCTTCGAATGGAGTGGATCTTCGGCGTCGAAGATTTCCTGCGGTGCTGCAAACGCTGGATGGACGGACATTTCCACGATCTACCTGCGATGGCAGCGTATCGTGGAAGGTGAAAGAGTCGGTCAGACATCTGCAGGTCACAGGCGTGGTGCCTCACAACGCCTGTGGGGGCCACTTGTGGACGCGACCAGATTCCTGATCATCAGATCCCGGGCGGATTTCCTTCGTTGACAGGATGGAACCGTTACGGTCCGCTCCAGCCATACTGTCCGAGGGTCAGCACAAGGAAGACGATGCCCGTGATCACAGCAGCCAGAGCCACAAACATCAGTCCGTCGTAGACGGTTGGATCAGAGTTTTGTTGTGACATTGTCTCCACTTTCAATATTGCCCTGCCGGGATTTTTCGTCAACCAGACAGATTGCGGCATCCGAGTAAACCTTCACCACTCGGGCTCGACAGATGAACTTATCTTCTCGGAAAACAGTCAGCATCATGTTTTCGAAGACCTTGTCATCGCTTCCGATGGAGATTTCCACCAGTTCCTGAGTTCGTGATTTGTTGCGTGTGGATCGTTTCACCACACCGTCGACCTTTTCGACCTGTTCCGGAATGTTTCCGGCCACAGCCTGAGTCGGGTCAATATCATTCAGCCGGAGCAGGTCTTTGAGGCGTCCAATCTCACCGAGGTGCTGCTCTTCAATTTCCGTCGCTGCGGCCAGTTTCCCATTCTTATCCAGCAACTCGTCTTCGATGGTCTGAATTTCATCAATCAGCTGCGCGATACGGTCGCGAAGACTCTGAACTTCCTTGTTTAACGCAGTCGATTCGACCACTCGTGATGCTGCCTCGGTCGTGGCCACGGTGGCATCTGCCATCGCCTTGTCACGTTCCAGAGACGCAGCTGCCAGCAGTGCCTGATTGGTTCTTGCCTCCAAATGGGCATTCTCCAGTTCTGCACGAAAGTTGTCTCGTTCGGTCTTCATCTTCTCCAGATCGGCTGCCCACTGGATTTTGTCGCGGTCATGCGACGCTTTGGCATCGTCCACCTGTTTCTGGGTGTCATCCAGCTGGCTGGCCAGAGAATCCGCCTTGTTTCTCCACTGACCCTGAAACGTGTAGACCGCACCGGCAAAGCACAAAAACAGGATGCTGAAGACAACCTGCATCACAATCAACATTTTGCCGACGACGTTGTTCATGTTGCAGTCTCCATCACGGGAATCACGATCATTTTCGCAGTTGTACTCATCTTGGTCCGGGTGCTCAGGATTTTACACGGGAAGCGTTCCCGTGCTCAGCTGTTGTTGTTCGAACCGGTATCTGAAGCCAGCTGCCGAGACCGAATCTGCAAAGATTCATTTTCCAGTTGCAGACGCAGCAGTCGGTCGGTGAGTATTCGTTGCAGCTCTTCCAGTCGAAACCTGTCGGTCTTCAGTTCTTCAAGTTCGTTTTGAAGACGAATGACATCTTCGCGGCGTTTGGTGGTTTCATTGCGGACGTCAGTGGTGTCGACCGCGAGCTTCTGCAGTTCCTGAGAACGCTGCATTAACTGAGCATCCTCGGCTTCGGCCAGTTGTCGCAGTCGGTCGATGGCGTTTTGAAGTGCCTGAGAATCCTCCTGCTGTTCCGCCCTCACTCGCGTGACGGTCTCTCGGACCTGCGTTGTCACTTCATTCATCTCTTTGGCCGCACTCTCGCTGCGCCCCGCTTTGTGGTTCAGAGCATCCAGCAATGCAGGGTAAGCGGTGGGGTGCTGCCTGGGATTCTTATCTTCGCCAACGCTTGGCGTAACCGTCCACGAATTTTCCGGAGGAAGAGCGGCCGTAAAAACATATTCTGAAGTTTCCGGCGAGTGCATCTCTGAGATCGGATCGGGGCGTCCAAAAAACGCAGCGATCGACATCCCCATAAATGCCACGGAGCAAATCGTGAGGAGAACTGCCGCAATTTTGGGAAACAGACTTTGCATCAGATCAGTCGGAAGTTGCAGGAATCACTGGCCCAAATGTGCAGATTATGCACTTTTCCACCCCAATTTATAGGATGGCCTGGAAAACAGAGTCAAACAGAAAGTGGTTGCAGAAGCTGATTTGCTGCATCTCGCGGGGAATTGACCATTTGAGGCCTGAAATGGCTGTACATCGCTTTAAGTATCGGTTCGCTCGCACAGCCACTGGGGGATCGCCCGAGGAAACCGAATTCCTCGACTCACCACGATAATCCGGACAATCGGCATTGTGAATTTGCCTGGTTTTTGAACAGCGATTCCGATTCGAACGTCGTCCTGCACTCGGACCGATTATCGTTTTACCTGTCAGGCGACGACGTTTCCTAATTTGTTTCCCAAATCTGAACCGCGGCAGATCCTGCTGGTGACTCGCTTTGCCGATTCATGCGGTTGGATTACACCACGGAGGGAGTGTGCTGAAATGTTGAACGCCGGAACAGCAGATAAGAAGAAGCGAACACCGGAAACGATTCGCCAGTGGCCGGGATTGCCGTATCCTCTGGGAGCGACCTGGGACGGTCGGGGTGTCAATGTCGCAGTGTTTTCAGAACACGCGACGGCTGTGGAACTGTGTCTGTTTGATGATGTTTCCGATCGCAGTGAGTCCCATTGCATTCCCCTGCAGGAACGAACTCACCTGGTTTGGCACGGATATTTTCCGGACCTGCGTCCCGGGCAGCTGTATGGAATTCGCGTTCACGGGCCCTACGCTCCGCACGCCGGACATCGATTCAACGTGAACAAGGTGCTGCTGGATCCCTACACCCGAGCAATCGGCCGGCCGATTTCCTGGTCTGATTCGATGTTCGGCTGGGTCATTGGAAAAGATGACACCACCTTTGATGAACGTGACAACGCGGCATTCGCTCCACTGGGCGTTGTTGTGGATACCAGCTTCGACTGGGGCGACGATGCTCCTCCCGGGACACCATGGCACCGAACGCTCATCTACGAAACTCATGTCAAAGGATTCACGCAGCTTCACCCCGGCGTTCCCAGGGAACTGCAGGGAACATATTCCGGACTGGCTTCCGGCGCTGCCATTGAACACCTCACGCGTCTGGGGGTGACGGCTGTTGAACTGATGCCTGTTCACTATCATGTGGACGACCGCCATCTGGTCGACAACGGGCTGGTCAACTTCTGGGGGTACAACACTCTCAGCTTTTTCGCACCGGATGCGAGGTATGCGGCATCGAACGATCCTCAACAGGTCATTCGCGAATTCAAGCACATGGTGAAGCGACTGCACGCAGCCGGGATCGAAGTGATTCTTGACGTTGTCTACAACCACACCGGTGAAGGCAACCACTTCGGTCCCACTCTGTCGCTGCGCGGAATCGACAATGCGTCATACTATCGACTGATGCCCAGCGATCCTCGCTACTATCAGGACTTTACCGGGTGCGGTAACACTCTGAACATGCAGTGTCCGCGAGTTCTGCAGCTGATCATGGACAGCCTGCGCTATTGGGTGCAGGAAATGCATATCGACGGATTCCGTTTTGATCTCTGCAGCGCGCTGGCTCGGGAGCTTCATGATGTCGATAAGTTGAGTGCTTTTTTTGACATCATTCTTCAGGACCCAGTGTTGTCGCGTGTGAAGCTGATTGCAGAACCATGGGATCTGGGAAGCGGTGGTTATCAGGTCGGAAACTTTCCACATTTGTGGTCAGAATGGAACGGTCGCTATCGCGATACGATTCGTCGCTACTGGGCGGGCGATGGAGGTGCGGTTAATGAATTCGCAACTCGACTGACCGGCAGCAGCGACCTGTACGAACACAGCGGACGAAAGCCGCACGCCAGTATTAACTTCGTGACGGCTCATGACGGCTTTTGCCTGCGGGACCTTGTGACGTACCACGAAAAAAGAAACCTCGCCAATCTGGAAGATAACCGTGACGGTGAAAGCCATAACAATGGCTGGAACTGTGGTGCCGAAGGCGAAACGTCCGATCCGGCGATCAACCGACTACGCCTGAAGCAGCGGAAGAATCTGTTTGCCACGCTGTTGTTGTCGCAGGGAGTGCCCATGATTCGCGGCGGCGACGAACTCAGCCATACTCAGCTCGGCAACAATAACGCTTATTGCCAGGACAATGAAATCAGCTGGCTGAACTGGGATCTTGACGAGGAACAACAGCAGTTTCTGGACTTTTGCAGGCTGGTCATCCAGGTCTGGCGTGATCAGCCGGTGTTGCGCCGTCGCAATTTTTTTCAGGGACGCAGAATCCGTGGTGCCGGCGTCAAGGACATTGCATGGCTTTCACCCAGCGGTGAAGAGCTGACAGATCACGAATGGAACTCCGGCTCTGTGCACTCCATTGGCGTGCGACTGAACGGTGAGTCCATCAATGAGGTGGACGAATTCGGAGAAAAGATTTCCGGCGACACGTTGCTGATTCTGCTCAGCAATCAGCCAGCCATGGTTTCGTTCAGTCTGCCGCGCCACAAACCGTCCGAACGATGGGTTCCCCTGTTTGATACTCGCAGCAACACCATCGAGCACCGTGAATACTCCAGCGACAACAAGTATCGTCTGGAAGGTCGCAGCGTAGCGTTACTGGTCCTGAGAGGCGGCTGGCCGGAAAAAGTGGCGATGGTTCATCCCAGCCAGGATCCCAAGCGAATCCACAAGCGGAAATAGTCACCACGCTGCGTTCAGCGATTCGCGGCTGGAAACTGCTGTGAGCACCATCGGGCGAGCCGTTGGCTTTTGCCACCGGCAGACTACGTCAGAAATCCGGGGATCACATTTCCCCCGTCTACGATCTTCATCGGGCGACCCAGCGGGCTCATGTTTTCGTGATTGGCGTTCACATGCAGCGACTTGCAGATGGTCTGGAAGAGGTCCTGCACCGTGACTGGCGAATCGGCGATGTCTGTGCCATCGGCTGTTGAAGCTCCGCAAACCTGCCCCCCGACAATCCCGCTGCCCGCTATTGCCAGATTGAAGACTCGCGGATAGTGATCGCGTCCGGTGCGAGCATTGATCTTTGGAGTTCGGCCGAATTCTCCCATCCAGACGATCAGGGTTGAATCCAGCAGGCCGCGATCTTTCAGATCGGAAATCAGAGTTGCCATGCCAGGGTCAACCTGAGCTGCGTTGTCGGCACATTGATCGAAGTTGTCCTGATGGCTGTCCCAGCTACCGGATCGAACCTCGACAAATGTCACGCCGCGTTCCACCAGTCTGCGAGCCAGCAGGCAGCCGCGACCGAACTCCGAATTTCCATAACGATCCCGCAGCGACTGTGGCTCATCGGAAATATCAAAGGCAGAGACTTCCGGACTGGTCACCAGCCGCGATGTCTTGTCGTACAGGGATTTGTGCGTTGCAACCAACTGAGGCGCTCCTCTGCGCGCGAACTCATCTTCCAATCTGTTCAGCAGACCCAGCCGACGATCGAATCGATCTGCAGGGATCGGAGCGGTAATATTCGATGGAAGTTGCCCTGGAGTATTGACGACGAACGGTTCATAGTCCATTCCCAGAAATCCGGCACCCTGAGTTCTGCCGACAGAAACAAAGGACGGTAACCGGCATTCAGCATCGGCGATCTGTTGAGTAATGCAGGAGGCCAGCGAGGGATGTTTGACACTTCCCGACGGAATATAGCCCGTGTGCATCTGATAGGTCGCACGTGGATGACTGCCTTCCTTGTTGGTCATTGACCGGACCAGTGCGATGTGTTCCATCTGCTGAGCGACCTGAGGAAAGTTGTCTGCAATCTGAATTCCGCGGACGGATGTTTCAATTGCTTCTGTGGGGCCGCCATTCTCCGTGCCCGGCTTGGGATCAAATGTTTCAAACTGGCTGGGACCGCCCTGCATCCAAAGGAGGATCATGGCTCGACCCTGTTTCCGAAGATTCTCCGCTTCCTGAGCCATCAGCTCACGAAAAGAGCAACCCATTGCAGCACTGCCTGCCGCCACGGTCGTCAGGAATCGCCGTCGCGAGAAATGATCGGCATGAACAGTGACGTGATCGAAGAGATGGGTGTTCATCAGATGGCCTGTTTCGTGTTGAGTGCGTCTGGCAACAACTCAGTGCCGGCGACGTGGGGTCGGAACCAATTGACCGGATCTGCTTTGATTATTTCATTGCTGACTTCGGAATCGTCTGACAGCTGCTTCAAATTCGGATTCGCTGATCGACCGATTTCCGTTCGTATCGAGATTGCTGAAGTTCTGACGCATGCGTGGAGGAAGTTCATTCTGTGTGAGACGTCCGTTTTTGTCGGTGTCGAGCCTTCGAAAAAAGTCGCTGGACTCCGCTGAAGAATCTTCCTTGGTGCTATCACGACCGCGGTCCGGAGTCAGCTCGTTCCGGTTGAGTCGTCCATCCTGATTGCGATCCAGTGCACGGACTGATTCCGGAGCTCGTTTCAGTTCTTCAGTGTTGAGTTCCCCGTCACCGTTTCGATCCAGCCGACGCAGCATTTCCCGCAGTCGGTCCGCATTCGGAGCCGCCGACATTTCCTCCGGCCTGGTCACGGTTTTTTCATCCTTTTCCTTCATCGTGACTTCTGTCGATTTGTTCCCTGTCGATTTGTTCTCCGGACGCTGTCCCATGAGTTGACGCAGGCCATCAACCGGGATCTCATTTCCTCCGGAAGCCGCGAACAACGGCTGAAATCGATCCATCAGTTGAGCTGGAACTTCGTCCTTTGCGATTTTACCGTCGCGATTTCGATCCAGGGCCGCGGGATCAAAAGCACCGGCTCGGCCCCCGTTGATGGCCGTGGAAACTGTGACCGGCTGAGGTGTGGAGATCGCTTCCCGCAGTTCTTCTTCCGAAAGTGCTCCGTCTTCATTTCGATCTGCAACGCGAAGGGCTCTGCGGAAAAACGTCAGTCGATCATCCGAAACCTCATCGACGGAAACGACGCCGTCCTGATTCCTGTCGAGTGCCTGGAACAGGCTTTCCGGGGACTGGCATTGACCACGACTCGTGAACAGCAAAAATCCGGACAATGCGATCAGACAGATTCTCATTGGTCGTGAGTCCATGAACGTGAAGACTTGTTCTGACAGTGCGAAAAAAACTTGCTGTGATTTCTATTCCCAGCTCTGCGTTGTCACTTCGCTGAGCATCAGGAACGTCCCTTTTCGTCGGTTTCTCCGGCTGCCGCTGATCGAACAAACCAGTTCTTGTGTCTCGGGTTTCGCAGTATTTGTCCAGAAAACCACTTCCAGGCACCATTACCCCGAGGCCTGTCGATTTGACCGAGCCGGATACCTTTGTGACGTCTGACCCCGTTGAATCGACAACGTGTCTGTTCCGATGGATTGCCGGTCGGTCTCTGACCATGATGTCGGTTTTGGCTCAGATTCCGCAAGTTTGACGTTTCCGGTGAATTACCAGGGAATCATGGAACGAATCCGCCGGCCATCCTTCGCCTTCTGTCTGAAAAGAGTTGCGGGAATGGTGCTTTTGGTGACAATGAAGGTCAAGCGGACCGCCGGATCTTCGGCGTTCGGCTGATGAACGCCTGCCCCACTCTTCCCCCTCTAAGTTTTCTTTGAGTTCCGCGCATGCCTGTTGATTTTCGACACCTGCCTGCCTGCCGCCTGGCTTTTCGAAGTGTGGTCTCCGCATCGTGTCTGTTGCTGATCCTTTTTGATGTCAGTGCCTCGGATGTCATGGCCCGCGGTGATTTGGTCCCGTCGTTTCGTCAGGACGTGATGCCCGTTCTTTCCCGAAGCGGCTGCAATCTGGGAACATGTCATGGTGGTGCGAGCGGCAAGGGTGGGCTGAAGCTCTCGTTACGTGGACAGGATCCGGATGACGATTTCCGCGTGCTGACCAGAGAACTCAGCAGTCGGCGAGTAAACATCGTTCAACCGGATCAGAGTCTGCTGCTTCTGAAGCCGCTGATGGAGGTGCCGCACGAAGGCGGTCGTCGTTTTGAAGTGACTTCACACGAGTATCAGATTCTGAACGACTGGATTGCCGCCGGACTTCCCGGAGACCCGGACACACTGAGCCCTGTTCTTCGACTTACGGTTACTCCGACACAGGTCACGGTCGTGGAGAAAAGTTCTCCTGTAAAGATTTCTGCTGTTGCTCATTTCAGTGATGGTTCAACGCGCGACGTCACACATCTGGCGGTGTATTCTTCGTCTTCGATTGCCATAGATGTCAGCGATCAGGGACAGGTTTCAGTCGACCAGCCCGGGCTGACAACCGTGACCGTTCGTTATCTGGAATTCCAGGAACCGATTCGAATTGAGATCATTCCGGATCAGCCGGATTTTCAGTTTGTCGCTCCGGAGCCCGCCAATGTGGTGGACGAACACGTGTTTCGACAGTTGCAGCGCCTGCGCATCAATCCGTCAACGGTGTGCAGCGACAGTGTGTTCATTCGGCGAGCGTGGCTGGATCTGACGGGCCAGTTGCCTCCGGCGAATGTCGCCAAAGACTTCGTGGCGTCGACCGATTCCAACAAGCGAGCTGCCATGATTGATCGGTTGCTGGCGTCCGAAGGTTACGTCGACCAGCAGACGATGTACTGGGCAGATCTGTTGCGAGTCGAAGAAAAGACGCTGGATGAAACCGGCCTGAAGGTTTATCACCAGTGGATCCGGAACAGCATCGCCTCAGGGAAGCCACTGAACGAATTCATTTCTGAAATCATCGCCGCTCGCGGCAGCACCTACAAAGTTCCTCCCGCAAACTTCTACCGAGCCCTCCGCAGTGTTGAAGAACGCTCAGAAACGGTGGCTCAGGTTTTTCTGGGAGTTCGCCTGACGTGTGCAAAGTGCCACAATCATCCGTTCGATCAGTGGACTCAGGATGACTACTATGACTGGTCCAATTTTTTTGGTCGCATCGACTACGAAATCATTGAAAACAAACGCCGCGACAAGAGCGACAAACACGAATTCGTCGGCGAACAGATTGTGAAGATGAAGCCGGATGGCGAAATCCGGAATGCTCGCACACGTCAGTCGGCCGGGCTTCGATTTCTTGGAGAAGCTGAGACCGCCGCTGCAGAAACAGGTTCACAGGACAGGCTGCAACTGCTGGCGGCGTGGTTGACATCGAAGGAAAATCATCGATTCGCTGCCACTCAGGCAAATCGAATCTGGTACCAGCTCATGGGGCGCGGCATCGTGGATCCCATTGACGACTTTCGTGCGACGAATCCTCCCGTGAACAAAGACCTTCTGGACGAGCTGACCAGTCAGTTCATTCGCGAAAACTTTGATGTCCGCAGTCTGACTCGCACCATCATGATGTCTCGAACATACCAGCTGTCTTCGGAACCGAATCCATCGAACCAACACGACGAATTGTGTTTTTCACGCGTTGTTCCTCAACGGCTTACTTCCGAACGAATGCTGGATGCTGTGAGCACGGTTCTGGAAACCGATGTACCGTTTGGCGGGCACGAACCCGGAACCAAGGCCGTTCAACTGATCGGCGTACGCAACGGGGAATTTCGCTACGCACGTCCCGAAGCGGGCGATGATTTCCTGAAACTGTTCGGGCGCCCCAGCCGACTGCAAAGCTGTGAATGCGAACGCAGTAACGATCCGACGCTGGCTCAGACCTTCGAAATGGTCAGTGGTGAACTCATTTCCGGCCTGATGTCGCAGTCCGGGAATCGAATTGTCAACGCGGTCAGCAGTGATGTGAGCCCCGAGGAATTTGTGTCCGATCTGTACTGGGCCGCTGTTTCCCGACCACCATCGTCAGAAGAACAATCAGCGCTGCTGGTGTACATTCGAAATGCTTCCGATCTTCCGGCCGCGTTTCAGGACGTCACCTGGGCCGTGTTGAACTGCAACGAGTTTCTGTTGAGACACTGATTTTTGTGTGATAACTGAGGCGTCGCTCGGCCTGACTGTCGAGGCATTCGCCGGACTGCTGACTGCTGATTTCGGATTCTGATCATGCTGAACTCATATCACTGGGCACAAAGCACGGCTCTGCACCGACGAGACCTGTTGCGAGTTGGCGGCGCGGGACTGTTTGGGCTGAACATGCCGCGACTGCTGCAGGCCGAAGAATCTCAAAGCTTTCGAAGAGCTGCCGCGTCGGCAAAATCGGTGATTTTTCTGTTTCAATGGGGAGGCCCCAGTCACGTTGATACGTTCGACATGAAACCCAACGCGCCGGATGGCTACCGGTCACACTACAAATCGATTCCGACTTCCGTGCCCGGCATGCGAATTGTGGAGCATCTGCCTGAGACGGCGAAAGTGATGCACAAGGTCGCTCAGATTCGCACGGTGCATCACACCATGAACAACCACAACAGTGCCGGTTATACAGCTCTGACCGGTGTGGAACCGGCGATTGATGACCAGCGACTGCGTGATTCAGTGGAATTGTTTCCGGCCTATGGATCGGTGGTGGATCGACTCAGCCCCAACACCAACGGAATGCCGACGTTCGTTTCGTTTCCGTATTCGATTTCGGACGGTTCCATCACTCCGGGGCAGCGAGCCAGTTTTCTGGGGCGTCTTCACGACCCGCTGTTTATCCCGAACGATCCCAATTCGCCCGACTTTCGGCTGCCACAGCTGAGCCTGCCG
>JAGQPY010000259.1 GCA_020426485.1 Planctomycetaceae bacterium | reverse complement strand
TCTACGCCATTGGGTCAAGGGCTCAGCCCTTGTCAGGCGAAGGAATCGCATTCAATTGATCTGAGCACTGTGATGGCCCGAATGGTGCGATGCTGAACGATTTCACTTCACCACTGACGTTTCGTCCTGCTGCCGCAGAATCCGCCGCGGGGACTGAACAGAACCTCCCGCGCCGGGTTGTTTTTTTTGCCATTGTTCTGGTGCCGTGGCTGACCATTCTGGTGTCGCATTATGTCGGTCAGGGTGAACAGGCGACCGGCTTTATTCAGTACGATCAGCCGTATTATGTGGCCAATGGTCGAGCGATCTTTGAACGCGGCAACGGGTTGATGTATCCCAATCCGTCCGACCCCAGCGACGATGCCCCCGTCATTTACTTTCACTGGCTGCCGTGGATCTTCGGTGCTCTGGTGGCGCCTCTGGGAGCGGAGCCGGGAATCATGAATTCGCTGGTCATGGCGGCCGTGCTGCCGTTGTTTGGCTGGCTGACCTGGCGACTGATTCGAGAACGATCGCCGCAGTCGAGTCCCCTGATTTTCCTGCTGGCCATGTGGGGCGGCGGCGTGCTGGTAATTCCCGGACTGTTCAAGGGCCTGCTGCGCGGCCAGACGATTCTGGAATCGGTGTTTGAATTCGATCCGACTCGAGGACTCTGGTTTCTGAATTGGGGGCGCAACGTGATTTTTGCGTCCGAATCCGTGTACCACTGCATTGTCGCAGCTGCTTGGTTGTTTGTCCTGCGCGGACAGCATGGGCGAGCTTTAATGGCGGCCGCGCTGGCCGCGACGACTCACCCCTGGACCGGACTGGAACTGCTGCTGATGCTGAATGCCTGGTTCTTTCTGGAAGCGATTCGATTTCGTTCGGGGCGAAGTATCACAGAACTGGGCACGGCGATGCTGATGCTGTGTCTGCTGCTGGGATATTACAAGATCTGGCTGCCCGGTTATCCGTCTCACGCGGCTTTGCAGGAACACTGGTCGCTGGCGTGGGTCGCGGAATGGACCACCATTCTGTTTGCTTACGGCCCGGTCGCTGTTGTGGCCGGACTGTGGATGAAAAGTCGCCACTGGCATCCCGATCGGTCAGAACAGTTTCTGCTGACCTGCGCCGCGGTGGCGTTTGGGCTGGCCATTCACGATCGAATTCTGCCGAAGCCCGTGCAGCCGCTGCACTTTACTCGCGGCTACATCTGGATGCCCGTGTTTCTGATCGCTGTTCCCCAGCTGCAATCCATGCTGACAGCGTTTCAGTCTTATCCCCTGCGCCATCGATCTCTGATCGCCGCCGCGTGTCTGACGCTGGTGATGTTTGACAACATGGCCTTCGTGGGGGCTCACTGCTACTGGCAGTTCACCGGCACCAATCCCGAATGCTTTCGCCTGTCGCGCGATGATCGAGCCGTCCTTGAGGCGCTGCAGACCGGCGAGAATCCGGTGGTCTTCTGCGAGTCTCTGGACCTGAGCTATCTGATGCCCACCTACACGGCGACTCGCCCGTGGCTGTGCCACAAATTCAATACACCGGGCTATCTGGAACGACAGAAAGAACTGCTGCCGATCCTGGCCAACAATTCGGTGGACGTCAGTCGCCTGCCCTCGGCAATCGACGTGCTGGTGCTGAAGTCATCCCGAGACCCTTCGGCTCTGCAACAGTCCGGCGACTGGCAGAAACTGGCCAACGAGAATCCATCGTGGCAAATCTGGACCAGACGCCCATCTGAACCATCAAGCCTGACTCAGGATGCTCGCCAGCGATTCACCCTGTGAACCCGACGCCCTCCGCCCGCGGGGAAATCTCCGTTGATTTCATTGTCGGCCGGACAGCATCGCACCGACAAGCAGCGGAAAAACATTCGACGTTCATTTATTCTGTGATGGACGATTCGGTCGAACGCCGTTGGCTGGCGAACAATTGTGGAGCCGATGGGTCGGTCAACACAATAAGGGCGGCCAGACCGGACGGCCACGTCAGCAGGCTGATCGGAAATGTTGCCATCGCCAATGTTCCGCTCAGGAACCCGAAACTCCGACCTGCGAAGCGCAAGACGGGACGTGCGAACAGTGCCGACGCGGCGATCACCGTTCCGATAAACGTCAGTACGATCAGGGCGGGTTCGATCACCCAGACGGGAATGTGCAGCGAAAATCGGTCGAAGTAAACCGAGCTTCGCAGGTGAAAAAGCCCGGACCAGGACGCAAGCGAAGCGACCAGGAACATCGAGATCAGACTGGTCAAAATCAGAGACACACAGCACCTGTTCCAGCGTTGTGCCACGCGTGAACGAACTTCAACTTCGGAAGTGGCCTCGGCTGATGATGCACTTCCCGACAACTCTGTGCTCGAATCGTTCATCGCCGGTACCCACAGTTCGCGAAACAGGATGCGGACCACTCGTACCATGCCGAACAACCACACAACAAACATGATCAGCAGGTAGATGTAGACGAACACAGGGTCAGCAATCACATGCCAGGTCACTCGTGAATCTGTGGTGGTGTTGCGAAACAAAGACGGGTCAAGCAGTCGGCCAACCGGAATGATCTTCCCGGCCATCAGTGTCCGATTCGACTGAATCTCACGAATCTGAGGCGCCGCGGTCGGATACCATTGTTCCACCAGCGGACTCAGTCGACGTGTCAACCCCTGAGTCGTGTACATGACTCCCACAACGTCAGTGAGATGTTCGATTTCTCGTTGAGTTTCTGCGGAGTTGACATCCCGGGCGAAGCGAGACATCCACGATTCAACGGCCGTTCGCCGGATGGGCAGATCTTCGGCAACGATTCCGGATCGATCGCGAAGGGTGGCTGTTCGATCGAGGAAATTGATTTGCAGCTCCGCATGCCCCTGACGTGAACTACCGATCAATGTCAGTTGTGTTCGTGCGGGATCAAGAGTGTCGAAGTCAATTCCTCGCGACCTGACATTGTCCGACGCGAAGAAAAACAACTGAATCCGCTCGTCAGAAACAGGCTCCACCCGATTCGCCGACGTATCAGTAATGAGGCAACGCGACGGCACGTCACTTTCAAACCACAACAGATGCACAGCCCCGAAGACGATTGACGTCAGCACACACCAGCCGATGATCCCCAGCAGTGTGAACGTCAACAGGCGACGATTCAGGACTTCTCGGGCTCGCCTGAGAAAGCGGAACGCGGCGTCAACAACATCGGCTTCCGGCGGGTTGTCGATGTTCGACATCGCACGTTGATGCAACGATGCGATCAGTGCCAGCGGCATCAGCAACAGTCTGAAAAGGTTGATCACTTCACCGCTCAGCGGCCACGGCAACAGACAAATCAGTCCTGCCCAGCGATGTTTCTTTGTGATTCTTCCACGTCGCAATTCGCGACCAAACCAGATCGTCAGAGCGCCGAACGCTCCGCCGAACATCTGAGCGATCAATCGTTCGCCGGAACGAGTATCCGGCAGAAAAACAGCGGCTGTCAGAAGTTCCGCCACTCCGACAATCATCAGCAGCAGGCCGAGACCTCGGTGGCGATCTCCCAGCCATCCGTGAATCTTTCGCAACACCGGCTCCCAGCCGGAGGCCGAGCTTTTCAATGTCGTCGCGTGTTCCCGCACCTGTCCGGCGGCCTTCCGCAGGAATTCTTTGGCCTGCTGACCGGTCTGATCGACGCGGGCTCGTAGTTCCGCCAACGTTGCAGAACCTGGCGTGTCGCTGGAAGCATCTTCGACAGCAGTCGCCACGTCGGTGACTCGCTGATAACGCCGATCCGGTTCTTTATCCAGCGATCGCAGAACCACTTCATCCAGCCGCACGTCAACGCGAACCTTTTCCGATGGCAGACGAAACCGACCAATGGGCAGTTCTCCGGTCAGCAGCTCATAAATCACGACTCCCAACGAATAAATGTCGGCTCGGTGATCCACGGTGGCTGGCTTTTCGAACTGTTCCGGAGCCATGTAGTGCGGTGTGCCCATCACCTGCCATGTTCCGGTCAGTGGAGCATCATCGGTGACGCCCGCCAGCTTGGCCAACCCGAAGTCAGCAATACGCACACTGCCGTCGCGAGCGATCAGAATGTTTTCCGGCTTGATGTCTCGATGAACGATGCCGTTGTCATGAGCATACTGCAGCGCCGCGCAGACCTGAGGCACCACCTGCAGGGCTTCGCGGGGGGACAGGTTTCCGGATCGTTCCAGATGCCGCAGGTTGGTGCCCTCGACGTACTCCATGATGAAGTAGTACAGAGAATCTTTTCGGCCAAAGTCGTAAACCGTGATGATGTTGGGATGATTGAGTTTGGCCAGAGCCCTGGCTTCTCGCTGAAAGCGTTCGGCAAATCCTTTTTCGCTACTGACGTTGGGCCGGAGAATCTTCAAAGCCACCAAGCGGTCGAGTTCAATCTGGCGAGCCTTGTAAACCACGCCCATGCCGCCATGACCAACCACCTCCACAATTTCCAGTTGCGGAAAATGAGGTGCAAGTTCGTCAACACTCGGCGGCAGAAACGTGGGCTGATAGGCCGCCGACGAATCGCCCGGCTGTCCGAGTTCCCCATTTTGAGTTTCAAAGCCCACTTGCAGCAGACACGCCGGACACAGTGACGACGCACCGTCTTCCGCCAGAACTGCCCCGCACTGAGCACAGAGACGAGGTGAGTGGTCTGGAGACGGATTGGTGAAATCAGACGGTTCGGTCATGGCGAAAGTCCTGCAGAAGGGTGATGCTATCGATCACTATGCGATTTCCGCCCAAAGGTGACACAGAATTCGCTGATTTGTTGTATCTCCCACTCTGGAAAGGATTTGGGACGTTTTCATGGTACGGCCTTTTGTCGTAAACCAAGGCATCAGCCCCATCTGCTGCAGCGTTCGATGGTTTTCGCGTGGTCGACGACATTCGCTCTTTGACCAGCCATCGACGGCCATTGCTGCGTGATTTGAGGCTGTCAACGGGACAATCGTTCAGGCAGAACCGCTGCAAACGGCATCACCTGACGGCCACAAGTTCTGTTCGGCCAACGCTTTTGGCATTTTTCGACACCCTCCGGCAAACGACGGGGTTTATGATGGGAGAAGATTTTCCGACTGTTCGCCGGAAGGTCGACGCCGTTGGACGAGTCAAGTAGGGCCGGTTCCCACCGGCCAATTGCGATCTATTCGTCTCCGTTGGCCGGTAGGAACCGGCCCTACTGGACTGCAACGAGAAACTGATGTTCTGAATTATGAATGAGGCGTCGTGCACAGTGGACCGTCGCGACTTGCGTGGGAAAGTGAAGGATTGAATGTCGGATCTTTTGGTCATTGAATGGGACCGCAGCCATCTGCTGGTCGCTCAGGGTTCCGCCCGATCGAATTCCGTGAAGATTTCGAAAGCGGTATCCGTCGATCGCGAAAGCGGAGAGACTCCCGGTGAACTGGGACAGTCGCTCAAACGCGCGCTCAGTACTTCCGGGATTGCGGCCGGCGAAGCCATTGTTGTGCTTCCGCGGCAGCTGGTCACCATTCATCGGGTCACGTTGCCAAACATCAGTGATGATGAAATCCCCACGATGGCTCGATTGCAGGCGGCGACTCGACTGACCGTTCCTGTCGAATCCGTCTGTCTGGATTTCGTTCCGCTGCCCCTGAAGGCTGGTGAAAACACACGCGACATTCTGCTGGTTTCTGTGCCGCAGAAGTACGTTAACGATGTGCGAACGACTTTGCAGACGGCGGGGCTGCAGTTGACCGGTGTGCGAGTCAGCAGTTTTGGAATCGCAGCCTCCGCCGTGCATTCGGGTTTGCTCCACGATGGCGACGGTCAGAATCAGGTCGACGTGATTGCCGGACTGCGTTCCGATTCCATTGATCTGGTCTTCATGGCTCAGGATTCCGTCCTGTTTACTCACAGTGGGGCGTCCTGGAGTTCTCCCGATGGCATTGAGCAGACTGTGCGGTCGGAACTATCCCGTGCTCGACTTTCCGCGGCGGAAGATCTGGGCGAATACACCGTTCGTCGACTGACACTGATCGGCAGTCCCGATGTCACGTCTGCCGTTCCCGATACCATTTCCAAACGTCTGAACGACGCGCCGGTGGCACGAGTTTCACCGGAAGAAACGCTGTTCGGCGGCCAGGTTCCGGACGGCACGAATCCCTCGGATCTGCTGGCAGTGGCGGGCGTGATCTCCAATTGTCAGCAGTCCAGCGTCGCCGCAGTCGACCTGATCAATCCTCGCAAAGAGCGCGAAAAGAAGGACTACAGTCGAGCCCGCAATCTGCTGATTGCCGGAACAGCGGCTCTGGCACTGACGGGTGGCTGGAAGTGGCGCAGCGAAAAGGTGGCCGGCATCGAAAAGGAAATCAATGTCGTCGCCGGTGAAACGGAAGACATTGAAGGCGCGTATCGTCTGGCGAAAAATGAGCTTCTGCTGGACAGCCGTCTGACCGAATGGACGGATCGCGACATCAACTGGCTGGCGGAACTCGAAAAGATTCGAACTTTGATGGGCGGGACCGAAGACGTCTACATTCGACGGCTGAAGTTTGGCCTTCGCAAAGGAGACTACCTGGCGGTTGTGGAAGCCGAAGGGTTTGCTCGTTCACGCCGCGACATTGAAGATCTGATGCGAGTTCTGACGGATGCCGGTTATGAAGTCGCACCCACCGAAATCAAAACCAGTGCTCGCGATGCGGGCTATCCCATGGAATTGTCACTGGAAGTCAGCATCCCCGTCCCGGTTTCTCAACCAGCATCTAAAAAAGCGTAGGTCCGGCTGTGCCGGACGCGAAACTGATTCACCTGAAACTGACCTGCCGTACTGCGGAAGAAAATGGATCAACAAAAGCGAACAAAAGTTCTGGGTGGTGTTCTGGCCGGAGTGCTGGGCTTTATGGCCATTCGTCCGGATCAGGTGCTGCTGAATCCCGTCCGGGATGCTCAGCGCCGACTGGACATTGCCAATTCCGACTTCGAACGCGCTGATGCCAAGCAGACACAACTGATGATCGCCCGTGAACGCATCGAACGCGCGCGAGCCACCAGTTTGCCGCCGCGCGTCAGTGATGCTCAGCGATTGTATCAAACGTGGATCACCAATCTGGCCGAACAGTGCCGGTTTGCTCAACTGCAGGTGGTTCCCGGTCGGACCGATTATCGCCGCGACCAGTTTCTGACGGTCAATGTCGATCTGGAAGCGGAAACGGATCTGGCGGGGCTCAGTCGTTTTCTGTACCTGTTCGAACAGGCCGATCTGCAGCATCGAATTGCAGAACTGGATATTCGCAGCACCGGTTCTCAGAATAATCCTCGCCTGGAAATCAATCTGACGGCGGAAGGTATGAGCGTCGCTCGTTCGCCTGAACACAGCGAAGTGTTTCCCCGCACCGTTTCACCGCAGGCTGTCACGGCTGCGGCAACGGAACTGACGGTGGAATCGATCGACGGCTTCCCCAAAGAAACGCCGTTTCTGGTGCAGCTGGGGCGCGAAATGGTGCAGGTCACTGCTGCGGATGAGCACAAGTGGACCGTCATTCGTGGGCAGGAAGGCACCAGTGCGGTGGAGCATGCTGTGGGAGAAAGTGTGCAGCTGTTTCCGATTCCCATTCTGAAACGCGGCAACAGCTTTGACAGCTACGAACAGTTTCTGGCCGGGTCGCCGTTCACCAAACCGGCTCCGCCCAAAGTGTTTCGTCCTCGACTGGCGTCCATCAGCGACAAGACGATCGCTCCCGGTGAATCCGTCAGCATGACCGCGAAAGCGGAAGACTTCAATCCGGACGTCGGCACGCCTGTGTTTGCTTTGGAAGCCGCAGCCGAAGGCATGTCCATCAACGCTGAAACCGGCGAAATCCAATGGAACACGTCCG
>JAGQPY010000258.1 GCA_020426485.1 Planctomycetaceae bacterium | reverse complement strand
TGACGGGAGGAGGGGACTGGGACGTACAGTTGACAATGTACGTCGACAACAAATCCCACGAACTGTTCCGCCGCTTCATCCGCCGCCAGCTGCGAATGCATCCCGCCGTTCTGCGAACCAACACCGTGGCCGTATCACTGATCCCGCTTCCAAAAGAGGACTCGGCAGAATGCTGACTCCGCAAACATCGCACAGACCAGCCACGGCTGCTGTCCCGATGCCGCAACCAAAAGCAACTCGTCCGTCGCCGGAGTCTCCGGCCACACGTTCCGACAACGTCTGCCAGCAAGCTCGATTTCACCTCAAACAGAAGACCTGTCAACCAGTGGCAACATACACGATGCAAGAAGAACTGCCACGAAGCCGCGGTGCATCACCGTCCACCATTTGACAACGGAACCGCAGAAGGCAGCGACAGACCGAACCTAACATAATGTGAATTATGATAAGACATAAGTTCTTTGACGTCGCAATCGGCAACAGCGTGAGACTTCGCTACTTGAAGTTCGGCCAAATCACGACGGTTTGATTCGGCAGTATCGTTCAAAGTATTCTGCGATCTTAGCAGCGATCATCAAGCAGGCGTCATTAAACACAAGGCCAATATTTGTTGCCGCCCCCGCCCGCTTTCGCGCGATTGACCAACTGCGAATGGCGGCATCGTCACACGTTTCCGCCGCCGCATAGAGTGCCGACCAGATACGGTCGGCGGTTGAGTCGCCCTTGGAACGTGCTCGCATTCCTGCTCCAGCGGCCAGAGTTCGAAGACAACAATACAATCTTTCGTTGTTTTCAAGGCGAGGCACGAACCTCCAGTCGTGCTCTTCATTGAACTGCAACGCGAGTGTGCTCCAGGACTCCTCAGCATCCCCAGCGGAATTCTGCAATGCGTTTACAGCGCCCTTCGCTGAAAGTTGTCTTGAAACAGTCCGCCAGACACCCTGAGACAGAAGTAGCTGCCTCAGTTCTTTGTCAGCGACTCTAACACTACGCATGAATCGCTTTTCGTCAGTTGAAGTGAACGGTTCGAGCTCGCGATGGATCACATCTCTGCAAACTTCCCTGAGCACATGCCAGTTTCCAGGTTGATCTCGAAATCGCAGAAGTGCTTGCACCCGGTTATCTGTGGAAGAGTCGGCGTTTGGATCCGAGATCCCATGATTGAATACCGAGCGTTCTGCATACAGTCCCTTCACCCATTGCTCGAGGCCGGGGTAGTCCTCGAACCGCGTGGCAAGTCCGCGATATATGTTGTACGGGTACTTCTCTTGAACTTGCATCGCAGCTTCCAGACAAGCGCAGTACGCAGCAAAATCCTGAGCGAGCGGAGTCTGCTGAAAGTTTCCCCATTGAGTGCGGAACAGGTGGTAACAGGCAACGACCAAGCCGTCCTCCGGATTGGTGAAGAAGCGATCTGCGAGATTCTGATTCGGGGTTTCGTGAAGACCCAGGCTAAAACACCGTCCGACTGCTCGAAGTTCGAGCGGAGGAAGAAGCTGAATGGAATCATGATGCTCGATCAACGGTCTTGACTTCGTGGCCAACTCAACCATTTGACCGTCGCCAGACGCCACCTTGAAGCCAAAGTGAACGAGTGCGTCTGACGGAACGTGCCAGTGATTCGAGTGGAGTCCCATGAAGTAAAGAACACCGATCAGACGATCGATATTCTGAGACAACCAATTCCCATCTTCAGAGACGATCACGCTTCCGTGAGCACATGGAGGAGTCTCGCGCCGATCATTGGGGAAATCGCGAAACATTTGCAGCCAGGCTGGTCGCTCATGTCCAAGTTGTTCACGCCACGCATCCGCCTCATCCGGAAACACGTCTAGAGGGCCAAGCGTGAACTGTTCCGATCGTGAATTCCCTTCTCGAAATCGAACTCGTGGGAACACATAAGCAACGGCAGACATTCTCGCAGCCTTCAAATCCATAAACACTACGTAAGCATTTCTCAAAAACTCGATGCATCCAAAAAGAATACGTGTTCCTCCCATTTACTCTGACGTAGGACGAACGGCGATTCCCCAAAAATCAAAACCATAATTCTCTCGCACAACCGTCATTCGCATCACGTCGGTTGTGCCGTCTGCTATTCGCAAACCCATGAGATCGCGTACTCGATCTCCGAGGTCGACTTCGCGACTGTAGCCCAGAGCGCCGTGGGCTCGCATGGCCTCATCACATGCAGTGAGAGCAATTTCAACGCCTTCTGCCTTGATTCCGTTCACCAGTGGTTCAGCCGCATCAAAGTCACCTCGGTCGTAGTGACGAGCGGCCTCTTTGGCCAGCGCCAACGCCATTCGTAACTTTGTGAGGTTTTCACCGATCGGTTGTTGAAGATGGGTGAATCTTCCAATCGGAGCACCAAAGACATGACGTGATCGCAGCCGCTCGGCCATGATTTCTAAGGCTTGCTCGCCACAACCAATCGCGGCCGCAGCCTGCATCAAACGCCAGTAAAGGAAATGCTCGTCAAACAGATCGCCGCCTCCACCGTCTTTGCCGATCAGATGCTCCGGACCTACGTACATGTTTTCAAACTTCAATCCGCCAAACGAATTGCCGGTCAGCCCGTGAGCATAACGGTCCAGAATTTCCAGACCGGGATGGTTGATCGGAAGGAGAAACGCGGACCGATCCTCAGCAGAGCCGTCTGCAGACGACGTGTACAGCACCACATGAGTCGCCTGACGAAGCCGTGCATTCCATAACTTCGTTCCCGTTAATCGAAATCCTTCACCATCTTTTTCGGCTTTGCTCTGCATGCTCTTCGTGTCTGTGCCAGCGTTCTCCTCTGTGATTGCCACTGCAAAGTAAGCATTGCCGTCGACGAGCTGCTTCAATGCGTCGCGGGCGATCGCGGAATCCATCTTCACTGCCGGTCTTCCGTGAGCGCCTCCGACGACGTCTCTCAGATTCAGATTGTATCGCCCCGCATGTCGGAAAATCTCCAGCATCTGCTCCGCATTCCAACCGTTCCCACCGGCAGACGTTGGCAAATCAAGGCCAGGCAAGCCGAAACTGGCTCCACGTCTGCGCCAGTCTCGTGGCGATGTCAGCTTGTCTTCTACCGCCAATGTTGCAGCAAGCTGATCGATGGCAGTCTTTACCTGGTCGACAGTCAACCCACTTGAGCACACAGATTGATTCTCATGACGATCAACGCGGATTTTGAAGACGGTGTTCAGTTCAAGTACGAGTGCATTCTTTGATTGTCTTCCCGGGCTTTCCAGAAACACCTGTTTCAAGTTGGCATCTGGCGAATCGCGTGTTACCACATTGAACTGATAGTCTTTCATTGGTTTACCGGGATTCAGTACCCGAATCTGGGTGTCACCGCATTCCTTCAACAACACAAAGTGCCGCCCAAGTACGTTCCCTTCAGCGGTCGTAACGGTGTAAGCAAGAATTTTTAGTTCGCCTCCGGTGACCCTCAGATCGGGCCCGTCATCGGGCCAATACGGCCCCGCTTCCGAATGAGTGCTGTTGCGTGCGGATAGAATCTCGACCTGTAGTTCATGCCCCGGAATCTGGTCGGAGATCGAGCCAAACAAGTTGACGAATCTTTGATTCGTGATTCGTCCTTCCTTCAATTCTGGATGTTGTCGAAAGAGTTGTAGTGCAAACTTCTGGGGCTCAGGATGAAGTGGCAGACCGGCCATCGATCGCAGCGTCTGCATGGCGATCAAAGCCGCGGATATCGGACAGGCGCCTCCTCCATCTTGATGGATTAAGGCGTCCAGTTCCCCCTGTGCAACGAATACTGGATTTTGACTGGAATGAATGTCCTGCACTGACCGGATGGAGTAGGTCGGAGAAGCCAGAAAATGTCCTGACTCGAACAGACCCACCTTGTCATCTGCCGGAGAATCAGGTGCTCCCAACAAGCCACACAGTGCCCAAATCGAAACAACAGACACACTGACACGCCATTGGGAGTTCATCATCTCTTCCACTTTCATCTTCTCTAACTCCTGACAGGTTCACCGCGACGCATTTTCATTGTTCAGAAGCAGGTTGGTACACCTTCGACCGTCGGCCTTAATTCTTGTCATCCAACCCATCAGCCACTTCGCCTCTCTTGATGACGCTCTCGATCTCCGGGGACTTCAGGATTGTCTTCACAACGATGACAGCATCAGCTTTTTGAAGGCAGACGTATCCATCTTTAGGTTCGCTGTCCAACACCTCGACAAGGCACTCACCGACGATCGGCAGCCGCCGCTGAATTGCATCCCGGTTCTTGCGAAATTCTTCGTAGAGCGTTGTCAGGAAGTCTTCTCGCATAAGAATCAATTTGACGTCCTTGTTTCCCTTCTTAACACCGTCGTCACCGAAGACATATTTCGCCGCCGACTTCATCTTTCTGTCACTTAAGTTGTTACTTATGATCACATGTGCTTTGAGCTTGTGGTTCTTCCCCATTAAGGCACGCTTGCGACGAACTGAGTCGATGTATTCGATGATTTTGCGTTGCTCTTCACGACCGAGATCGTAGCCGGCTGGTTTGTCTGAGTGCTTCGCGTCGTATGTGTAGTTCCATGAATTCACATCACCCAAATCTCGGTTTCCATCGCCATCTCCGTAGACGGGAATACTGACAAAGCCATCTGGTTCGGCCTTTCCTTCGCGGCCAAGCTTATAGCTGTACGGCAAAATCGAGCGAAGGACGTTGAAAATTTCCGTCTCGTACACATTGCCTTTGTCACCAGCTGTGCCTTCACGAAGATGCTTGATCGAGATCTGTGCTGCCTTCTCGATCCGGTGCACTGACGAACTTTGAAGTTGTTCGATGACAGCTTTGCATTTGTTGACGCATTCCGATTTGCGCCCAGCATCCTGCTGCGCAGCAATCATGTAGGAGATACTGACGTAGCCTATGCCCGACGAATCAACATACACGTACCGATCATCTGTTCGGGTTGTCAGGACAATCAGTGCCTGACTGGATCGTTCCATTTGGGTCTTGGCAGCCTCCGGAAGGCTCTCGCGATGAAGAAGCCAAACCGGATCACTCGCGGCATGACTGTTTTCGATCAGGGGGTAATATTCTTTCCCCTCGAACGTACGTTCCGCACCAAGATCCCAACCAGCCTCTTTCAGGACTTCTTTTGCCAATTTGATTACTCTCGAGTTACTGCGAGTAGCCTCTTTGTAGGTAGTCTCTTCGAGGGGACGGTCACAGACAGTGCACGCCTTTAATGCTGTATCAGACACTGGCCTCCTGTAGCCGAGGCAAATTGATGATGAACATGCATTGCCGGTGAGGGTCTCAAGCGATAGATATCCGTGTTTAGTCAAGTAGTCGAACTGCTCTCGTTGGTAGGCCAGCAACTCGTTCTCGAATCGCATGTTCAGCAGATAGGTGATGATCCTCACATGGCCCATCGCAAGCTTTTGTGGGTCAATCAATCTGTTCAGTGGAATTCCAAACACGTCCTGGAATTCCCCTTTCAATTCGTCCGTGTGGTCAGCACTACAGTTTGAATCATCCAGTGAAAATCGTAGTGCGCCGCCAGAAACCTGTTCCACATCGATACGGACGACCTTCTCATTTAGTGACACCTGCAGATACTCAATGTCATCGAGAGCATCGAGTGAGACAATCCCCTTTTCCTTCAGGGTGATCAAGTCCTGACGGACTGACGAAGTTTGCTCAACTCCTGAGACGCAAAGAGCAGCTCGCGACGCGAGGGCTGTTCGGCGAAAGCTTGTGGCAACGATTTGTAGTTTACTATTGGATGAATATCCTCCCAGTAGTGCTGTCTTGAGTTCCTCTGCCTCGTAGCCTGAAAACGTCTGTGATTGCTGCCGTGTCAACTTGACGGAATAAAGATTCTCCAAAAATGTCTGTATACCATCAATGAGTTCAGAGTTGGCTAACTTAACGTGCACAAAATCGCGGTCTTTAGAGACGCCAAAGGCGATGCCCCCGCACCGGTAATGCAGGCAAAAACTTTCACGAAAATCCTTGTGTATTGACGGTGTGTACTCTCGATCTAGAGCGATTACCGTTATGCCGGAGGCGAGCGTGAACTGCCCAAACTTTCGAACCTCGGCTCCCCAAACCTTTGTCAACGAGTTTTCAAAGTCGGCAAGACTATGCTCAAGCTCAATGTTGAAGTTCTTTGGCAGCGGCCTGTCGATCTCGAAATCAACGTACGTGCGTTTGGACTCCCACAAATGCGAGTAAAATATCTCCTTCAAGTTGTCGGGGTTTTGGCTAAAGAGAATCAGCAACTCCGTCAGTGGCTTCAAATGTATCCGAGACAAGTGCGAAACAAGGGCCGTTTTCGTATTACTCGGAATCAATCGCTGGAACGTGCGGCTGATAAACTCAGACTTCCGTTTGACAAAGTCGAGAAGGCACATGATGGAGTTAGGGTCGCAGGCGGTCAGCAACCCAGCGGCAAGGTCATCAGCCTGATTCTTGGGGGCGTATGGAATCTGAAAATGATCACACAATGCTGCCAATTCAGGTTTAGCGATCGCCGTGAGTTTCTTCTTGTTTTCGGTTGCGATCTGCGTCCCGGATCTGTTCTTGCCAAGGGCATCGGGGAAAACGCCGATGGATTCCCAGAACTCAGGTTGAACGCTCGGAATTTTGATCTTGGGGGGAGCCTGTACTGTGGACTGAATCATGGATCGGGTCGCCGGTTGCTGGATGCCTGTTGAACATCGAATTGCCTGCCCGTTCGAGGAACCTGCGTTGCTCGAACTCGCTGGACAAATTCTAATCAAAGGTCCCCCTGGGGACGAGCCTTCCAACCGGAATATGGCCGCTGCCAGCGTTGTCCTGCGTCAAGTCGAAAACAGTCCGCCGCTCGCGACGTTTTCTTACGCGATTACTTTCAGGCGCAATTGCAGGCGGACAGAACTCAGATGAAGGATCTGATGGCGATGGGCTTGTGGGGCAGCACTCAGTAGTCGCTCGGCAGTAGAGAAGTGATCGCTCCGCCTTCTTCGTCTTCGATGAACCAGAGGTTTTCGGGTTTGCTGTCGTCTTCGAAGACCTGCAGGTAGTCGAGGCCGTTGTGCTTGTCGGCTTCCTGCTGCAGGATTTGCAGACACTGAAGGATGGTTTGCTGCTGATACATCTCGATCGCAGCGAGAGTGGCGACGAGGGGCTTTTCTGCTGTTGGGCGGAACATATTGATTGACTCAGGATGGTCGAACGGAATTTCCTGAGACTTGAGCTTTGGGAGTGACATGGGCTGAGCCTACCGACGATTGCCGCACCGCGCAACTTCAAACCCGATGGCGTGCTGAAAGGCCGATGGCAGATCGGGCGTTGAGCCACAAACAGAAACAGCCCGCCGGATCGTTGGGATTGGCGGGCTGTTCTTGTTTGAGTTGCAGGCTGCCGCGAAGCGGGCTGCAGGTCGGTTGGCCTCTACTGGCCGCTTTTCTGATTTGTCGGAGTGCCGGATGTTGGCTTGTTGATCTTCACCGATTCTGGCTTCACGGGTTTGTGACTGCTGCCGTTGGTCATGGGGAGTGCCTTTCGTTTCTTGACTCAATCGGGGCGTGATGACTTTGCGCCACGGAAGCGCATAGTCTGTAGACGGATAGTCTGCACGGTTCGAGAGTGCGTGTCAATTGGCGGTTTCTGTCTTTTGGCGCGATCGGACGAAATTCTGTGACAGACATTCAGAAGGTTTACGGCGAACGGTTGCGGGCCATTCGCCTGCAGAAAGGCGTTTCTCAGGAAGCTTTGGCGGATGCGGCGGAACTGCATCGCACGTACGTCAGCAGCGTTGAACGCGGCGAACGCAATATTTCACTGGTGAATATCGGTCGACTGGCGGATGCTCTGGG
>JAGQPY010000257.1:2230-7857 GCA_020426485.1 Planctomycetaceae bacterium | reverse complement strand
TCCACCCGCCCACAGGAACTGCTCATGACACTCCATCGAAACTGCCAGGGGATCACCAGACGTGACAGCCTTCAGCTGGGTCTCGGCGCGCTGCTGGGATCTGGTTTTGTGGACAGCCTTCGCGCGCGAGGCGAATCGGAAGGTTCCGGCATTAGGCCAACGGCGACTCGCTGCATTCTGATCTGGATGGATGGTGGGCCCAGCCACTTCGAAACGTTCGATCCCAAACCCGATGCACCGGCGGAGTTTCGGGGCGAGTTTTCGCACATTCCGACCAGTGTTTCCGGAGTGGCTTATTCGGAGCACATGACAAAGCTGGCGGCGTCGCTGAACGACTATGCCATGATTCGATCGATTCGTCATGATCAGGGCAACCACGGGGCCGGCAATCACTACATGATGACGGGGGCTCCTCCGCGGATTCCGGTGGGCTGCGGGGCGTTTGTGAGTTTCCATCCCAGCATGGGGTCGGTGGTGGCTCGAGAACTGGGTGGTCAGAATTCGTTGCCGCCTTATTTCAGTATGCCTCAGATGTCTCGTTCCGGCGGACCGAACTTCCTGGGCGCGAAGTACGCTCCGTTTGTTGTTTCGGACGATCCCAATCGAGACCGATTTCAGGTGCGGGATGTTGCTCTGCCGCGAGATCTGGCGGCCGCTCGGTTTGATGTCCGAACGGATCTGCGTTCAAAAATCGATCGCATGGTACGACTGAACGACGAAGCCGCCGCCGATCCGGTGGCCGCCTTCGACGAATACTACCAGCAGGGTTTCAGTCTGGTGACATCATCGGCGGCTCAGGCAGCCTTCAACATCGAACATGAGTCTGCGGAAACTCGGGACATGTACGGCCGCAACAGCTTCGGCCAGCGCTGCCTGCTGGCTCGCCGTCTGGTCGAAGCCGGAGTTCCGTTTGTCACCGTCTACGACGGCGGCTGGGACCATCATCGCGACATCTTCAACACTCTGCGCAAACGACTGCCCGAATGGGACAATTCTGTTGCAGCACTGATTCAGGATTTGAAGCAACGAGGTCTGCTGGAATCGACTCTGGTGGTGGCATTGGGCGAATTCGGCCGAACACCCAAGATTTCCACGCTGTCGGGCGAATCGACACCAGGGCGTGACCACTGGGCCAATGCAATGTCCGTGCTGATGGCAGGCGGCGGAACGCCAGGCGGAACCGTGGTGGGTGCCACCGACCGCAAGGGTTTTTCCGCCGTTGATCGAGTCCTGTCGCCCGAAAACTTTGTGTCCACCGTTTATCACAAGCTGGGCATCGATCCCAACAAGATTCTGTACACGCCACAGGGCCGTCCCGCTCATCTTGTCAGCGATCCGACTCCGATTTCTGAACTGATATGAGACGGCAGACGACTACCATGAGCGGTCGCTTCCGGCTCGACTTCCCGGCAAGTCTGCAGCGCTTGCCGATTCGCCTGAACAGTGTACTGGCTGTTGCAGCGATGATGACCGCTTCGGTCGTTGCAGTCGGTTCCGTCGTTATCGCAGCGGACGCGCCGAAGGTCACTCGCGTTTACCCGCCGGGCATTCAGCGTGGTCAAACGGCGACGATCAGGCTGATCGGAAAACCGGGCGATGGACCTCTGCAGCTGTGGAGTGATCGAGCGCAACTGAAATGTTCGATCAATGAAGCTCGTGACCAGATGACCATCGAAGCTGGAGCGGATGTCACGCCGGGCCTGCACTGGCTCCGTTTCTACAACGACCAGGGAGCAACGCCGCTGATACCATTCTGCGTGGGCCTGATTCCGGAAACGGCTGAAGTCGAACCCAACAATGCAGTCAGTAACGCTCAGCCGATCGACCATTCTTCCACAACGGTAACCGGTGTTCTGGAGAAGACGGACGATGTCGATCTCTTCAGGGTTCGGTTGCCGGCCGGAAAGACTTTCGTGGCGACGGTGCGGGCGAACGAAGATCTGAAGTCACCGATGGATGCCAGTCTGCAGCTGCTGGACGAATCAGGAACCGTTCTGCTTCACAACGATGATGATCACGGTTTCGACCCACAGCTGACCTGGACACCGGATCGCGATTGCGAGTGCCTGGTGCGAATCTTTGCATTTCCAGCCGCCCCCAACAGCACCATCCGTCTGGCGGGCGGCGCGGATTACGTTTATCGATTGACGCTTACGACGGAGGCTGTTGTCGATCACACACGTCCAATGGTGATCGAAAACGGAAAGCCCACGGACCTGCAGCTGCAGGGCTGGAATCTGCCGCAGAACGTTCGCACCATCAGCAGCACGGATGCTCAACAGGAAGTTCTGGCCGACGGACTGGCGTTGCCCTTCGCTCTGACCACCAACCAGACGCCCGGTGATGTCGAATCGCCGAAAGGTGATCAGGAGCTGAAGACTCCGGGATCCATCACGGGGGTGATTTCTCAGGCAAAGGAAGCAGATCGATATACGCTTCCGGGAACCAAAGGTCGCCGCGTCACATTGCAGTGTCAGGCACAGAAGTGGAAATCGCCACTGGACCCGTTAATGACCGTAACCGATGCTTCAGGCAAAGTTATCCGCGAAGTCGACGACAGCAGTCGCAACGACTTTGACATTCTGACCGACGTCACTTTTCCGGACGATCAGCCACTGACGATCACCGTCACTGATCGATTCCAAAGCGGCAGTGATCGGCATTTTTATCTGTTGTCAGCGACAGAAATTGTGCCGCACTACGCAGCGGCTTTAAAAGAAGATGCGTATCTGCTTCCTCGCAACAAGCCGCTCGAAATCACGGTCACCATCGACAGAAAATACAACTTTCAGGAACCCATCACGGTGTCGATCGAAGACCTGCCGGAAGGAATTTCCGCAGCGCCGGTGGTGAGCGAAAAAGAAGGTGATTCGGCAAAGAGCGTCAAGCTGAAGCTGGAAGCGTCGCCCACTGCACCGGGATTCAGTGGTCTGGTTCGCATTGTCTGCGCATCGGCGGATTCCGGCATGAAGAGAATTGCTCAGACATCAAACTCGTTGCCGGATGCCGGAGTCTGGCTGACGCTGACGCCACCGCCTGCAGCACCGGAGAAAGACACCGAGCCTGCAGCCAAGCCGGAGGAAGCGGCTTCGAAGCCCGGTCCGTGATCGGCGGTTTTCACCGCACAACCGCGACGAGACACTGTCCGTTTCGCTGCTTCACCCCTGACAATTCTGCCGGATGAAACGCATCGGCAGGATATTCCGCCTGATCCGACTCAACAATCTTAACCGATTGTGACGATTGATTTCTCAGAACGTCGGTCGGGGGGCTCGACGTTCATCGCCGCTGTCTCCAATGGACAGAATTTCTATCGTGTGGCGATGCGCAGGTCCTCCAGCATAGGAAGGGTGGGCTATGACGCGCCATCACCGGTTGCAATCGGGGAATGCAGCATTTCGCACCGCACTGCTGGCGGTCACGGCAACGGTTCTGTTTTACACCATTGCCCCATCCGCGCCGCGAATCGGCGATTTTGTGCAGAGATATTTCTGCAGCCATCCGCTGGAATACATCAGCACCGCCATGTTCTTTACCGGACTGGCCATCCTGCTGCAAAAGTACGTGCGGCTGCGTCCGGAACGACGCGTTCTCTCAGATGCAGTGGACTTTCTGAGTGGCAGCCAGATTCAAAGTGCGGAGCCCGGTCAACGAATTTCGTCGCTGTCCGGTTGGTGCGACAAACTGCCACAGAAACTCGATCAAACGCAGCTCAGCCATCGACTTTTCGACACCGTGCACTACCTGAAAGGCAGCCGAAAGGACGGTCTTGAAGAGCACCTGCGATACCTTGCCGAACTGGCAGGGGAACGATTGCATCAGTCCTTCGCCACCATTCGCACAATTACGTGGGCCATTCCGATTCTGGGATTTCTGGGAACGGTTATCGGCATCACGATGGCCATTGCCAACGTGACTCCCGAACAACTGGACTCATCACTGGGCGAAGTGACGGGCGGCCTTGCGGTGGCCTTCGATACCACGGCCCTGGCGCTGGGGATGTCGATTGTTCTGGTGTTTGCTTCGTTTGTCGTTGAGCGAGCCGAACAGAATGTGCTGAACGATGTGGAGCAGTTCGGCATTGAAATCCTTCTGCCACTGTTCGGGGCCGGTGAATCTGCGGATGTTCGCGGCGAAACGGGATTGTCGTTTGCCGGAGAAGAATCGCTTCGAGAATTCTCTCGGCTGTGGGCGGAACAGGCGGCAGGCATGAGTCAGGCGTGGAATGAACTGCTGCAGACTCACGTGGCTGACCTGCGACAGACACTGGCCAGTCAGACAGAAGCTGCGCTGCGGCAGCATCAGGCAGATTCCGAAACGGCTCGTGACGTCTACGCCGGTGTGCTGCGAGGTTCCGTCGAAGCCATTGTGGATCGCACCGAAGCCGTGATGGCTCGCTTTGATCGGCGAGTGGAATCATGGCAGCAGGCACTGCAGACCAGTTCAGAGTTTTCGGCTCGTCAAAGTGAAGCCCTGCACGACCTCGGAGCCAAACTGCTGAAAATGACAGAAGCCGAAGAGCGACTGGCTCACATTCAGCAGCAGCTCAGTGACAACCTGCAGACTCTGGAAATGGCCAACACGATGGAACAGACAGCCAACAGTCTGGCAGCGGCCGTTCATGTTCTGACTGCCAAGACATCGACATCGATTCGATCGGCGGCCTGATTTCAATCTGCCGCCTGATTTCCGGCGAAAACCTGTGTCACTTGCCGGCCATCAAATGAAATGCCGGATTCGTTCAAAAGAGTGTTATGTCGCGTCGAACGTCGCAATCCAGTATCTCGCTGTTCCCCTTTCTTGCAGTTCTTGTCTGCACGATGGGAGCGCTGATTCTGTTGCTGCTGGTGACGACTCGACGAATTCGTAACGATCAGGTTCGCTGGACAGAACGGTTCCAGGTCACTGCGCGGGTGGCCGATGAGAACGGTCTGACGAAGGTGACGGACGAAGCGGATTTTGTGATCGAACCCAAACGCGACGTTCTTCACGATGGTCTTACCGAAGAGCAGCGTCGCGAACTGACAGCCCTGCGCGAACAGTTGCAGGCCGAACAGGAAAAATATGATCAGTTGCAGGAGCAGCTGGGAGATTCGCAGTCGCAGTTGCAGGTGGCACTGGATGATCGTGAAGCGCTCAGGGATCGAGCGGAGAAGCTGGCGGAACTTCGCCGGAAGGAACAGCAGATTCGCCGGACACTTGAAGAACGTGCCGCCGAACTGGCCGGGCTGCAGGAAGAGCTGGAAGACGTTTCTGAATCCACCGAACAGGCTCAGAAGGTCCTGCGGACTCGCAAATCCGCACTGGTCAGTCTGCGTAAGCTGGTCTCTGAAAAGAGTCAGAGCGATTCCGGAACAACCGGAACTGTGATTGAGTTTTCGAATTCCACAGGAACAAAACGGACGCCGTTGCTGATCAATGTTTCCGACGACGGGTTTCGATTTCTTCCGTCGGGAATCCGCCTGACAGCTGCCGACATGCAGGGATTTCCATCGAACGACAACCCGCTTGTTTCAGGAGTGCTGTCGATTCATCAGCTTCGTCATCACGACTCGGGAGCCATCAAGCCGTATGTGTTGTTGCTGGTACGGCCGAGTGGAAGCATGCAGTTTTATCTGGCTCAACGC
>JAGQPY010000257.1:0-2132 GCA_020426485.1 Planctomycetaceae bacterium | reverse complement strand
TCTGAAAGATGCCGGCATTCAGTTTGGCTATGAATTGCTGGCAGAAGATCGTTCAATTGCTGCCGGAACAGCCGACCCGGATGAGATGAACGTGCTGCGGGAATCTATTCTGGCGGCGTTAAAGCGGCGACAGGATCTGTACGGGGCGGTTGGACATCAGCTTGCGTCCAACAGTCGCGATCCCGGTTCGGAAACCAGTGGGGGAATTCGCGAAGGACGTGTGCTGCCTGATGGCCGAGTTTTGTTGCCAGGTGAATCTGATCCTCATCAGGACGATCGCTTCTTTGCTGGTGATCGACTTCCGGACGACAACCGCATCGAAATCTTTCCCGCTCCCAAGTCTGATCGTTCCGGTGGCGGTGAGTCCGAGGTTCAATTCGCTCAGGATGCAGCCAGCTCCGATGACAATACGTTTAATCCGGCCGCCAGGTTTGGTTCGCCAGGAGACACGGTTGTGGCTGACGGCCAGGATGCATTTGATGAACTTTTGGAAGGCGCATCGGATGATTCCGACAGCAGTGATGTGCTGGCGGAACTCAAACGAAATCAAATGGACGCCCAAAATGCGCTGGCAGCGGCGATGCAGCAGTTGACTGCGACATCCGGGGACATCGGGGCACCTGCGGATCTCAACAGGGTCCGTGCGAATCAGAGAATGTTGTCCGGCAATCTGGGAATGGCGTTCTCAGGGACATCTGAAAACGTGCCGCTGAATTCTGAAACATCACGAGTCGACGTGTTGTTCGGTCCCGCATTATCCCTGATCGATCCTTCCGATGGAGATCCTTCCGGGAAAACGTCCAAAGAAGGGCCTCCTTCAAGTGCAGCCGCTTTGCAGTTTCCTCAATCGCCATCCGACCGGCCGGACTCAGTGAATCAGAAAACTGATCCGGCAACCCGCACGGTCGGATCGGCTGAGGGATCTTTTGCGTCCGGCGCTGGAACCGGTACTGCCGCGAGTGGTGCTGTGGGAAACGCACAGGCTCGGAGCAATGCGGATGCTGAGTCACCTGGCTGGCTTGACCAGTTTTTGTCTCAGGCGGGTCGTGATTCGCAGCGTCCGGACCCCTGGTTAAAGAAGATTCTGGATCGCGCGAAGGATAACGAGGTGGCTCGGCAACCGATTACAATCACCGTCGAGAAGTCCCGCGTGCTGGTCGGAAGTACGACACCGATTGAACTTTCGGGGGATACTTCCGGTCTGCTGGCGGAAACGCTCACTCGCCTGAACAGCGAAGTCGCTCGGGCCACGGAACACAGCCTTCAGGCAAAACCGCCGGTGGCTGTTTTTGATGTGCGCCCCGGCGGCGTGACGACGTATCTGCGACTGGAGCGTGAGCTTCGGGAAATGGGGATTACGACTCGGTCGAATGTTTCGATGCCACCCGCAAACGGACAGCTGAGTTCCCCGCAACAGTCGGGAGACTTCGGAACGGGGAACATGGCTGATGAATCTGAAGCAGCCGAGGAATCTTCCAACCCGGATCTTCCGCCGCGACTGGATCGGAGGATTGCGTTATGAGCCGTCGTTCCGCTGAATCATCACAGGAATTCGGTTCTGATTCCTTCCTGGACATCATTGCCAATATTGTCGGGATCCTGATCATTCTGATTGTTCTGGCGGGGCTCAAAGTCGCGCGCCAGAATACGGTTCCGGACCTGAACTCCACGGTCGCTCAGCCTGAGAAAGAAGAGTTCCCACTGGATCGCCTGGCCGATCCGTTTCCTGGTGATGTACCGCTGGCGAGTCTTGATCCGATCCGGATTCGATCGACTTCGCTTCCTCAGGACCCCTTTGCTCAGGCGGACCTGCTGTCTTCTTCGACGGAAGACAATGAAAAGGCGCAAGCGATCTTTCGTCGTCAGGTTAAACAGCTGTCTCTGGAGCTGGAAGCAAAACGAGAAACGTCGGTCGCGACCGAAACGGAACTTCATGATCTACTGGACAGAATTCGTGAAGAAGAATCCGGCAGGGAGCTTCTGGATCTACGAGTCGCTGCGGTAGCTCAGGAACTTCAGGAGGCGGAACACGCGATTTCAGCGATGACCGGCACGATGGGCCAGCTGAGTGAAGTCGAAAAGTCGTTCCAGTCGACACTGCAGTCTTTGACGGAACGGCAGTCCGAAATTCA
>JAGQPY010000256.1 GCA_020426485.1 Planctomycetaceae bacterium | reverse complement strand
TCTGCCAGCGTCCGGTGTGGAAGCTGTTGGGCGGTCCCGTTCGAGATGCAGTGCCGGTGTACAACAGTTGCGGTGGTCCGTTGTACGGCGTCCGCAGTGTGAGTGAAGGTCGATCGGCGGCGGGCTGGCCCGGACACGGTGATGCCGGCCAGCCAGGACCATTGGAAGACAACTGGGCCAGCGTCAACGCTCCCGGCGATCTGGCGGAAGAGCTTCTGGAATGTGGTTTTCGAGCCATGAAGCTGTGGGCCTTTGATGCGGTTTACCGAGAATCCGGTGGCCTCCGGATTTCGTCCGCCGATCTGAAAAGAGGTGTCGCGCCGTTTGAAGCCATCCGAGATCGCGTTGGTGATCGCATGGATCTGATGCTGGACGGACACGGCTTCTTTGCATTGCCCGCGGCCTGCGATATTGCTCGCGCCATGCAGCCGCTGCGGCCTTTGTGGCTGGAGGATATTCTGCGCCCGGACAGTGTCTCGGCGATGGCCGAATTCCGCCGACGAATTGAAGTACCGGTGGCCGTCAGTGAAATGCTGGTGATGCGGGAGCATTACCGGCAGGCTTTGGACCAGTCGGCCGCGGACTACATCATGATCGATCCCACATGGGTCGGCGGGATCTCAGAAACCAAACGCATTGCCGAACTGGCCCAGCTGTACAACGTCCCGGTGTTGATGCACGACTGCACGGGCCCGTTCACGCTGTTTGCCGGGCTGAACATTGCCGCGGCCGTGCCGTCGGTCACCTATCAGGAATGCGTGCGAGCCCACCTGGCCACCGTGTATCCTCACCTGATCGACGAAACCGTTTCCGTCTGTGACGGCCACATCGCGCTGCCTTCGCGGCCTGGAATCGGCATCCGCTGGCGCGACGATCTGTTTCGTTCTGAAACGCCAGGCTACCGCATCAGCAGGTAACATCGCCAACGACAGCTTGTGTCACATGCCGAAGTCACTGGCAGCAGGAATCCATTAATCAAGGACGGATTCGTGGGAGTACGGCGAGTCGTCTTCTTCCCAGACGGGCGCGTTATTCGGGACAGGCAGTTCCCAGATGGATTCCAGAGTTTCCGGGCCGCTTTCATCCGATGGATTCAGGATACTGCGTTCGATTCGTGCGGAATCGGAGGCGGCAGACTCAGAGGCGACATCCGTTGCGGAGCCGGGATGGCACAGAATACCGGGACAGGGAATGTCGCGGCCTTTCACCTGAACGCAGATCCTTGGCCACGATGAAGACAGAGTCAACTGTTCCACTCGACTGTCTCGACACAACAGGGTGTCACCCATCATCGCGGGACCAACCGAGGGATGCCAGAACACCGCTGACGGAACGGGAATTTCTCCCACCGACTGCGGTCCGATCTGAGTCTCATTCAGGCTGAAGCCGACCAGACTGGCCTGATCAGCCAGGTGCCATTCGCTGCCGATCCCGAACTTTTCATAGATCCGCTGCACTTTCTTCCAGACGTCTGAAACCGCTTCGCCACCTCGCGAAAAGAACATTCCTGTCGCGTGGACAAGTAAAGCCTTCTGAAAGGCCGAAGTTAATTCGGGCGGCACGTCGCCGAAGCAAACGGTGCGAGTCACGCCGACATGCAAACCCCAGCGGCGAGCACAACAGCTCAGAACAACATAATTCTGAATGGGCTGTTCACTGAACGCCCAATGTCGATAGCGTTCTCCCCGACCGTCCGCAATGACCTGAATCCTTTCGGGAAACACGGTGCGTTTCAGCAGACGATGACTGATTTCACCCGCCACTTCTGCTTCCGTGATTCCGGGTTTCAAATGTCCGGCAGTCGCTTCCACGGCATGAACCGCCACGGCACTCAGCAGCCGCAGCCGCTCGACTTCCAGTTCCGTTAAAGGCAGTCGCAGTCGCTGAATCTTTCGGCCGGCGTGTTTTGTGCCAACGGGACCGCGATCACTCAGAACCTTTCGCCCGCGGCACAGGTCGTGAACCAGATCGTGGTGAGGCTGAAACCATTCGCGTTGTTTCAACTGAAAACCCAGCCCGTAAACTTCGCGTTCGAAGATCTGGATGGAGTCCACGGAATTGGTGGCGAACAGGCGAGCTTCCGGAGTCACAAACAGACTGGTGGCCGGGCAGTCCGAAGCGCACCGCTGAAGATCCGCGCCCGCCGTGAACCACGCGATGTTCGATGGTTCCTGCAACAGCAAAGCTTCGGCGCCCGTCGTTTCCAGAAGACCACGAACGCGGTCGTGCTTCAGTTCGACGTCCTGCAATCGGTTCGAATCCTGAATCAGGAGTCGACGGGAAACAGGTTCTGGATTTCCGAAACTCGTCATCTCAGCCGCTCGACGGTTCTCCGGGATTTCTCAAATGGAAAGCGTCGGGATACTCTTATTCTTCGAAGTCTGTGTACGAGACACTTCCCAACTCAGCCTGATCTGATCGTACCTGCCAATTATGGGCAACACGGGGGTGAATTTAAGCCCGACAGACAAAATCGAAGCGATCCGCTGCCAATTGACGGAATTGTCGGAACAAAAGGTGGTAATTCAACGCAAATTCGCCGTCCTCACTTTTCGCGTACACCAGTCAGGACCATAACCCGCATTGGAAAGACGTCATAAAACCGACTGACAAAGGTGTGGGCGATTCTGTCCATGCAGTCGACGCGCGCTCAAAGCGGAACTCGCGGACACAGGAGATCAATTCCTGTTCCCGCGCTGTTTCGCAACCGCCGTCTCAATCTGTGAATGAGAAACCGGAAACCGATGGCACGCATTGAGGAAGACAAAGAGGATCTGATTGCCGACGGCGTCGCGATGATCAACCGCGCGGAATACTCGTGGCAGAAAAAACCGGCGACCGCCGCATGGGACACCGTCACCGTCGGATACCGCGCGGATGGAAGCTGCAGCCTGTACTTCAATCAGGACCCGTTTTATCAGGTCGACGGTGCCGGACGTCTGCGTCGAGCATTTGTCGATGGGTTCCTGTTCCGAAGTGATGGCGCAACGCTCAACCGATTGCACCGCCAGCGAACGGCCGAACAAACGACTCTGCTGAGGGAAGATCTGACCGAACGCGAACTGACGGAATTTCAGATGGTGATGAAACAGCATGTTCGCGATTTTCTGGACGCTGTGAAAGCGGAGTCCATGCAGATCCAACGCTGCGTCTTTCAGAACCCGGAAACGCCCCATCAACTACCAAACACGTTGACCCTGATCCTTAGCCACGGCGCTGATTTTTTGTCCCCTCGAGTGGCGCACCAGAACCGCTGATGTCCGTGACGAGGCACTTGGCTGCTCCGGGCGCACAGAAGCCACGTTCCACCGGACGTGGTCCTGCTGACGTCGACTGTGCCCTGTGAGTCCAGCAGTCAGCCTCTTGGCCGGACGTTATACTGTTCCGCAGCGAATTCGTCGTTTTCAGCGGTACGATCGAGCGAACTCTCGCGTTATGGCTTGACGAACGAATCGATTGTTCAGACAAGTCATCAGTCGTTGCGGCAAAACGGTCGGCGGCGATTCGGTCCGTTTGATCGGAGTTGAGATCTGCTGCGGATGCGGAAAGATTCATCACCGCGCCCCGTCTGTCCGACGATTCCTGAACCGTGGACGCTGAGTTCAAAGTCCTGAACACACACTGTTGGTGGAACGGTGCCGCGTTGGCGGTTGATGGCCGAGGACAAAAGGCAAACGGTTCAATTTGAATTCCCGCATCACGATCGCGGAGCAGCGCCAAACCCGACCGTTCAGCGACAAATTTTGGAAAGCGGCTGTGCCGCGTGAAGGAGTCTCTGGTTCTGATGAAAACGCTGATTCTGATGCGGCATTCTCATGCCGTTTCCAATAACCCTGCTTACGACGATTTCGAACGACCGCTGACAGAAGACGGCCTGGAACTTGCCAATCAAACCGCAAAAAAACTGGCGGACTATCCGGTGACTCGAATCATCTGTTCGTCCGCCACGCGCACGATGGAAACGGCGGCGATCGTCCAGAAAACACTGAACAATCCGGACGACGCCACGATCGTTCCAGTCGACAGTCTGTATCACGCCGGCGCGACATCGTACCTGAATGTTCTGGGAGCAATGGCCATGGACGAAGACGATTGCGTTGTGATGGTCGGACACAATCCGGCCGTGGCTCAGTTGGTTCAGGACCTCAGCCACCAGCACCTGCCGTTCTCACCGGCCAGCGTCGCAGTCTTTCGTGGGCAGGTCGCTGGCTGGAATGACCTCTCACTTGGCGGTAAAGTAGAGTTGTCACTAGTGGGACATCTTTCCGATGGGGACTGGGTCAGGAAGCCATCTGCCGAATGATCTGATCGACTGTCGCCGGTTGATCCCAAGGTGTCCGGCAGGATTTTTTTTCGGAGCGGCGATTCCATGAAGACAATCACGGAGTTCGGGAATCGATCGCCAATGAACGCTGCCGTCTCGACCAGATTCTTCCTGCATCGAATTCCGCATGGCTGATTTTCAGGATCCTGAACTGCGAGCCCTGTTGTCGCTTTCGCTGACGAAAGGCGTCGGGCCCCGACTTCAGACAGTGCTGCTTCAGAGATTTGAGTCCGGTGTGGAAGTGCTCAGGCAATCGGCAGCAACGCTCAGCACTGTCAACGGAATCAGCCCACGCCTTGCGGAAGAAATTCTGGCAACGGCCCGTTCCAGCGCGGTTGACAGCATTCTGCAGCGCTGCGCGGAATCGAACATCCGCCTACTGTGTAAAACGGATGACAACTATCCCACCTATCTGACGCATGTCGACGACAGCCCGCCGATTCTGTACTGCCGAGGAACGCTGTTGCCTCAGGATAATCTGGCTGTTGGAATTGTCGGATCGCGACGTTGCACGATGTACGGTCGGCAACAGGCGGAGCGACTGGCCGGAGCCCTGGCGCGTGCTGGGTTCACGGTTGTCAGCGGGCTGGCTCGCGGAATTGACGCTGCCGCTCATCGAGGAGCCATGAACGCCGGGGGACGGACCATCGCGGTGATGGCCACAGGCGTCCGAAACATCTACCCGCCGGAACATGCGGATCTGGCGATGGAAATTATTGATGCCGGTGCGGTCGTCAGCGAATTTCCATTGGATCAGAAGCCTCTTCCGGGACTCTTTCCACAACGCAACAGAATCATCAGCGGCCTGAGTCTGGGAGTCATCGTCGTGGAAGCCACTCGCAAGTCCGGAGCGCTGTATACGGCTCGCCATGCGTTCGAACAGGGGCGAGAAGTCTTCGCGGTGCCGGGCCCCGTGGACAGCATTGCCAGTGAAGGCTGCCATGACCTGATTCGTGACGGTGCAACTCTGCTGCGAAATATTGACGATGTTCTTGCAGAACTGGGGCCTCTGACAACACCAGCGACTTCCGGCGAATCGCTGACAGTCCACGATCCTCGCGAACTCACTCTGAACGCACAGGAAAAAGAAATTCTGAACCTGATCAGTCGCACGCCCGTTGCAGTGGACGAACTGCTTCGAGCCACACAGCTTGACCATTCCCGCGTGCTGTCAACCCTGACGGTTTTGGAAATGAAACGCTTCGTGAGACGTCTCGCCGGCAATCTCGTCGTTCGCGCCAACTGACCAACGAGTGTTTGCTGTATTCGAGGCTCTGGCAAATCCGAGGCGGGCCCCCAAAACGAGGTGTAAACCCTGTGAAATACGACACTTCTCTGTGATCTCCACTTCACCGGAGGGTAAGCCGTTGTCGGGTCAGAGATTGGGGCAATTTTTTGAACTCGATCCCGATGAGGTGACACCGTGGCCTGGGACCTCGCCGATTGTGTCGGGTTCTGCGAAGCCACTCGATACAACGAACGGCTCTACTGACGTGGTGGCGTTACAGAATACAGCAGCGGCGACCAGCTTTGGTCGATTTGCTGTTTGATCAGAACGTAGCCAGCTGCACCGCTGTGTTGCATGTGTTGCAGTTGAGAATTCAGTTCCTGCTCCGTCACATCCCAGGCCTGAATGGCTGTCACCAGGCGATTTGCAGCGATGGCTTTACCGCCGTGCCGAACAGGCATCTCTGCGAAACTCTTGACGCAGTGACTCACCCACGCTCCCGATCCGCCATATAAGGGCAGATCTCGCTGGAACTGTTTGTAAGGAGCGAACACACCGATCAGGTCCGCATGCCGAGCCAGCGGAGTCAACTGCTTTTCCCACGCCTTCCAGCAGATGCCGTCAAAACATCCCACACCCGAACACAGACCTTCCTGAGTACAGTCGTGTTTTTCACATTCCGTCAGCCAGACCGGAATCACGGTCGCATGGGGAATCAAAACTTCCACGGCCTTCACAAACGAAACTGCAGCGTTCGCTTTGATCCGAGTTGCCGTCAGAATCGGGCCGTAGTCCGCCGTCCAGCGACACAGAGAATTGCCGCATCCGCACGCCGACGGCGCGCCCTGCAGTCCGTTCAGATAAACCATAGACGGCGGCGGCAGATCCGTCAGCAGTTGGGCGACGCGATTGCGATGAGCATCAAAGGCTTCCTGATACAGAATCGGCACCCACGGATAATTTTTAATCACTTCGCCTTTTGCGGGCAGCGGAGCGTCGGGAAAGAATCGCCGCCATTCCGGATGCCCCTGCAGACTGGCCATCCATTCCGGATGAACGTCCGCCAGTTCGGGACACCGAGCGATCTCAATCCAGTAATCCAGCTTCAGCCCGGTCTGAGCAATCTTTTCAGCCGCCGTTCGTTCCTGTTGTTGCACGTCCGGCTTTACAGACGTCAGCTGCAGCACGACCGACGTCAGTCCGGCGTCCCTGGCTTGCTGCAGTTCCTGATCCGTCACCTGTTGAGCCGTCAGCAGCACGGACCGAATCTCTGCCGCCATCAACTCGGGCCACGCCATCAGCCAAAGGATGGCTGCGAAGACGTTACTTCTGCTTCGACGTCTGAACTTCACGAGACTCATGGATGTTGCTGTTCCTGTATTCCGACGACCACGCAAACCACCGACACTGCAGACTGTCGACCCATTTCAGCTCGCGTCCTCGCAGCGGACCATCAATGCCGCGACCGGCCAGAGTCCACCGAGTTCCCGTTTCACGATCTTTGATGGGTGCCGTTTCCGGAGAAATGTTGTCGGCGTAAAACGTCAGAGTTCGCCCGTCCAGTTCTCGATGAAAGGCCACCGCAGTGCCCGTTCGCGCGTACCAGAAGACCGTCACCGGCTGGCCACCGACGTCCGCATTGAAGCAGGCTCGCCCCGGAAGCTCGTCCAGAACAAACGCCGTCGCACCGGAATCAACATGCACTCCCAGCATCTGAGCGTCCGGGTTCAGTCGTTCGTCGACCTGGCCCATCGTCGTCTTTGATTCCGCAGTGCGTTCTGTGGGCAGTTCCGTGACCTGATAAGTTTGGCCGTCGAACAAATCGTACGCGGTGGATTCCGGATGCAGCATCAGCCAGTACTGCCAGTTGGTGACTATAGCGGGTACTCGATGCAGCGAATTCCCCTGCTGCGGCCCTGCAAAACAGCGTCCACTGAGAGCCGACCACAGAGATCCGTCCGGTCCCTGCACCACCATGATGCCGTTTCGCCAGCCATGAAAGCGGTAGCCGTAATCTTTGCGATAGGCGGCCACGTAACCGCCGTCGGGATCGTAGAAGAACAGCCCATAGGTGTCGTTGACCACTCGAGGCCCCGCCAGAAAATGCCGCAGCGGAAACGCGCCTCCGTTATGAGCACCACGAACCCACGCGATCACTCGATCATCCGGCCGAATCAGTCCCTTGAGTTGTTGAGTCGAACAGTACGAACACGGAGGTTCCGTCAGAGCAGAAAACAGTTCCGGTCGAACAATCATTTCCTGAGAACCAGCGGGGTCATCAGCAACCCCGCGCGATGGGTGGAAGCACAAC
>JAGQPY010000255.1 GCA_020426485.1 Planctomycetaceae bacterium | reverse complement strand
TCTGACGCGAAGTCTGAAAACCACGGTGTCACGGCGCGATGCTGAGTCGCGAACTCAATTTCGCGGAGATCCAGAATTCCTGCCAATTCCGCTGCCAGTCAATTCTGATCTGCCCTTCGCGGAAACTCGACGTGCTGAATCCAAGCCAAAACGGCGACAAGTCACCGTACTCCGCAAGATAAACGGGCACTGGCCAGTTAGAGTGATGCAACTCCCAGACTCAATTCAGGTTCGGTCGATCCGGCCAGGAGCATTCAATGCCGGGACTCACGCATTTCAATCAGCACGGCAACAGTCATATGGTGGACGTCAGCCAGAAGCCGGTGACGCAACGGATGGCACGAGCCGAAGGTATTCTGTTAATGGAGCCGGAGACTCTGCGGGTTATCAAAGATCGAAAGATCGCCAAGGGAGACGTGCTTGAGGTGGCTCGTTTGGCAGGGATCATGGCCAGTAAGCGAACGGACGAACTGATACCTCTCTGTCATTCGCTGGGACTGAATTCCTGCGAAATTGAATTCACGTTTCCGAACGATCGTAGCCTGCGGATGGAATGCTGCGTCCGAACGACCGGACGTACCGGCATTGAAATGGAGGCATTGACTGCGGTCAGCATTTGCGGCCTGACAGTCTATGACATGTGCAAAGCGATTGATCGAAGTATGCAGCTGACGGACGTTCGTTTGCTGGAAAAATCGGGAGGCCAAAGCGGCCATTTCATTCGAGAATGAAGACAGTCCTCGTGCAGATTTGTCCTTCCGACAACATAGAGGCGATCGGAAAAACGGGTCGAACCCTTTCCGGGCATCAAAGGGTCAGCCCCGTTTTTCCGATTTCCTCCGGAGGTTTCTCCAAAGTGCCCTGAGGAACGAACACAGGCCGGAAATCTCCATGGAATTCACCTGATGTTCGCGGCGACATGCTGTTGAATGGTTGTTGAACCTGAACCCGTTGGAATGATTCGTTCGTGTCGTTCGAGAACAAGTCTGGTTGCCTGGTGTCTTCGTTGACGAGAACAGACGACTGAGGGAAACTCTGTTAACCCCCAGCGGGGTTCTTCTAAGTCCTCAGGTGATCGCAAGCATAGTGAAACGTGCTTTGAAGGTAGACGGTGGTCGATTGTTTGCTGAATTCAGGAGAGGAAGATCATCCAAAGATCGCCGGTCAGTTGTCCGCAACGGCCGCCGTTGGGATATGACGTGACTGGTATGAAGATCCTTGCAGAAGAATCCGCGGAAAACCTGAAACAGCGACTGCAACAGCATCTCGCTGAGGATCTTGCTGCCGTGAATTCCATCCTTCACAAAAACCTGCGAAGTTCGAGCGCATTCGTGAGTGACGTACTGGAGCACGTTTCGCGGTTTCGCGGTAAGCAGATTCGGCCCATGCTGCTTTTGCTCTCGAACGGGCTGCTGAACCGCAGGCCGTCGCCGACAGCCCACACGCTGGCTGCCGTGGTGGAGCTGATACACACGGCGACACTTGTCCACGATGACGTGATTGACGAAGCGGAGACGCGTCGCCATGTCGCAACCATCCATCGGCGATGGAACACTGAAACCAGCGTTCTTCTTGGCGACTACCTCTTCTCGCGATCGTTTCATCTGGCCGCCACAACCGGCGACGCTGAAGCCTGTCGCCTGATTGGTCTTGCGACGGACCGAACCTGCGAAGGCGAATTGAACCAGACCGCAGCTCGCGTGGAAACCAGTGTTGTTCTCGATTCAGGATCTGACTCAGACGAAGCATCTCCGCGATTGTTCGACGCTCTGGAGCGTGAATACTTTCGGATCATTCGAGACAAGACGGGACAACTGTTTGCCCTGAGTTGCCTGCTCGGAGCGCGTACTGCCGATGCATCGCCGGAACAGCAGCGTGCTGCTCGCCAGTTCGGTATGCGACTCGGAATGGCCTTTCAGATCATGGACGATCTTCTTGATCTGCAGTCGTCTCATTCCAGCACAGGCAAGGATTCGGCCAACGACCTGATCAACCACCGCCTGACTCTGCCACTCATCCGCGCGCTGCGATGCGGAACTTCACAGGAGCGGCAGTTTCTGGTGGAAGTGGTGCAGCGCGGGAAGTCTTCGGAGCTTCACCAGCTGCAGGAAATGAACATGTTCACGGACGGTCTGAATTCCGCCTACCGCACTGCGGAACAGCTGGTTCAGCGAGCGTATGTCAATCTTGAACGCTTTCCCGAGAGTGTCGAGCGACAGTTGCTGAAGTCGATTGCCGCGTTTTCCATTTGCCGTAGTCACTGACGCCGGGCTGCGGCAGGATTCGCTCCGCCTGACAACAGCGAGATGACCGTGCAGGGGCCTCACCCAGTTGTGACCGTGATGTTACAGAACGAACCAGCTGCGCGCTGTGGCTGACAACCTGTACATCCCTCGCAGCTGAAGCAGATTCGACACCGCGGTGGACTCAATACTGCACCAAGGGCACCCTGGCGACTCACGGACTTCGATCGGGCTCGCCATCGATCAGATCGCTCAGCGTGCGAATCGTCGCAATTCGTTGCTCAGTTAAGTTGGAAGGGACATTCTTCGGCAGCACGTCCACGTGGCGTCGAAGCAGCTCCTGAGCGGCCTCCGGTTGATTGGTCTGAAGCTGTGAAACGGCCATCCGGAACAATGCGTCTCCGACAATGCAGTCTGCAAATCCCAGTTCAATCTTCGCGTCACCCAGCTCGTAGTAGTCCGACGTCATGTCAGGACAGCACATCGGCAGGAATCGGCTACAGAAATCATCGCGACGACTCTGAGTGACTTCGCAACGATTGTCGGGCCAACATCGAATTCGAGCCACCATGCGGGCCCAGCGAGGTCTCAGGCGTTCGGGAACAGCATCGAGATTGGAGAGGCGTGACTCCAGTTCCGTCAGATGAACATCTCGCAGAACCGGCAGTCGCGTCTGCCAGTAGTGACTGGCGAAGTTAAAACCACGATCTTCGGTCAGCAGTCGAACCAATCGCTCGCTGGAAAACACAGAGCCCAGATAATCACGAAGGTCGCCGAGCGCGTGAGAATATTCGGATAAGTCGGGCCGCCAGTGTGCGGCATCGGTCGGTACCGCATGAAAGCAACGTACCGCGCAGACATCGGTCGGGCGAAAATTCAGAATCGCCTGAACCTCATCCCCTTCGCTTAACAGGAATCGTTCGACGTGATAGTGGCCGTTCCGATCACAGAAACAGATCTCCATCGGTGCGGATTGCGAATTTGCTGTGAGGTCACCAACCGAGTTCAGCACGGCGGTCTCTGCACGCCGGCTGCTCTGCGTTTCAGCATCATCAGAACCGGAGATCGACAAAGTCCGCAGGCTGTTCCTGGCCGGCCCGGAAACATTCACGAACGCTGACGGCTTCGGAATGTTTGAAATGCGGCACCGTACTTCGTGCTGTCCGTCGTCGTCGGGCGGGCTTACATCGAATGCAACAGCGGCCGACTGAACTTCACCGGAAAATGCGTCATGAAAAAACGACGTCACCTGAGAAGCATATTCGCGGTCGTTGACCTCCAAAGACTGTGGAGCATGTCCGGTGTGTTCCATTAACCAGACTCGATGCGGACCTGAAGCAACTTCCGCCACCTCCAGTGTCCCGTTTGCCGGCAGCAGACGATCTTTCACGCCATGAAGCAGCAACAACGGACACTGCAGCTTTGGACAGTTTCGCAACGGATCGACTCGTGGCAGAACCAGTGTTTCGATTGTTCGCAGAGCGAACTGTTCAACCGGCCCCATCGGGCCAAAGCGAGGCTTCCAGCGTTCAATTTCCCGCGACGGCAGAAAAACGGCTTCCGCAGCGACCGCTCCCACTTTTCGCTCTACAGCAACTGTAATCGCCGGAACGGTACCCATCGAAACGCCGAACAAGCCGATTTCATCAGGCGTTCGGCCCTTGGACTGACTCAGGTAGTCGACCGCGCTGTGAGTATCGTCAACCAGTGACATGACAGACGCGACGCCTTCACTGCCGCCGAAGCCCTGATAATCAAACAGCAGCACATCAAATCCGCCTCGGTGAAGAATAGACGCATAAGGCAGCATCAGCGATACGTTGCCGGTATTTCCCATGCAGAACAGAATGGTCTGCCCGGCGTCCGGCGCGGAGAAATACCAGCCTCGAAGCTGATGCCCCTGCCGGTTGGGAAACCAAACTTCCTCCGCAGATAATCCGGCGGCTTCGGGCTTCTGAAAGTCAGCACCGCACGGTTTTAAGCATACGGCACTGACAGGATCCATGGTCGGGCGAACCTGCCAGTCCCAGTCACGCGAATGGGCACCGCGGGTGCAGATCCCGATCAGCACCGTCCATATCAGTGGCAGGAACCGACGTTTGCGCATCACGGTTTCCTTAAAAAGTCGCCCGACGACTGGTACTGCGACAGTCGCTGATCCGCAGTTCAATTCAGCTTTTGTCGACTGTCGGCGGCATCCTGAAGCAAACGCTGCACGGTCAGATCGTCGTGATCTGCCAGTGCCTGGATGAATGACTTCATCGTGCTTTCAGCGGATCGCAGAGCATCGATGACGTGACTTCGGTTTCCTGCAAGAATTGCAGTCCACAACGACGCGCTGCCCGCGGCAACTCGTGTTGTATCCCGGAAACCGGATCCTGTCAGCGCGAAGTTCTCTTCTCCAACCGTCAACGTTGTCAGAACCGCCATAACATGCGGCAAATGACTGGTCAATGCCAGGACTCGGTCGTGATCATCGGCCGACATTCGCACGATGCGGCTTCCCAGGCTCTTCCAGAAGTTTTCCACGCGGCGGACTCGCTGTGGATCTTCCATTTCCATCACAACGCAGACTCGGTCCACAAACAAATCCGGATCAGCGTATTCGAAACCGCCCTGTTCGCCTCCGGCAATCGGGTGTGCCGGAACAAACAGCTTCTGTGCCTTAGGATCAGCCTGCAGCGGATCACAGATCGACGCCTTCACGCTGCCTGCGTCCGTGATCACAAGTTCGTCGGATGCCAAGGACGCAATCTGACGAATGCTGTCCGCAATCATGCTGACCGGAAGACAATTGACAACAACGGCTGATGAGGACAGAAGTTCCGATGAGAATTCTGTGGCCCACTCTGTCAACAGCCCCGCTTTTTCAGCGGCCTTCAGCCTTTCGCCAGAACGTCCGACGCCAATGACTTCGCAGTTTGGATAACGTTGTCGAACGGCTGCCGCGACGGAACCACCAATGAGTCCAACACCCACAACAATGACTCGATCCTCGAAGTCGGCGGAATTGTCTGTCGGCTTCTGCAAGAATCCTGCCCCGTGCTGAAAAATGATAACGTGCGATGACGGTCGGCAATCATAGGCCGTGTCGGTGACCGTCGCAAATGCATTTCCTTTGCCCGATGGATTCGCCGGACTGGACGGTCGAGAGAGAGCCTCCCGAGGTGAACGTGATACCGCTGCCGTGCAGACAGCTTACAGCCGACAACCGCTACTTAATCGCGTTCACTTTTTCGAAGACGGCAAACACTGTGTCCCAGGAGACATCTTCCACGGGCGCCGTGAAGACAGAATTCCATGTGATGCCGTCCGTACTACGTTTGATGTCATACCGCCGGCGTTCCACGTTCACGATGGTTCCGGTATCGCCTTCCACAAATCGGCCCCCCGGGGTTGTCTCGGGAAGGTCTTCCCAAGTGATGCCATCTCGACTTTTTCGACCATGACTCCCTTTTTGAGCCGTCAGCCAGAATTCGCCCCGCACAAAACTGAGTCCTCGCCAGGAGGGTCCCCAACCCTTCAGTCCATGATCGTGCAGCGACCACGACTGTCCACCATCCTCCGATCGAGCGATCCTGTCGCGATAGCTGACCACGAAAATTCCATTGCCGAACACCACTTCGTCCTGACCACGCTCGGGAACTCCCACGATCCGGCTGTGTCGCCAGTTTTCGCCAATTGCATCACTGAAGAAAACGTGACCATTGTCACCGACCGCCAGAAACCGTCCACCGTCGAAGTCACCGAAGGTGCAGATGATGTGGTGCGTTTTGCCTCCCTCCAGCAGATCTTTTAAGCTGTGCTGCTGCCAGACGGAATGACCTTTGCGGGATGTCGTAAGTCCACGCCATTGGTCCGCACTCGTCAGCAGGACGCCGTTTCCTGCAGCAGCTGCCCAAACACTTCCAACTGGTGTCGCGCGATTGTTCAGATGTCCCCAGTGCAATCCATCATCAGAACCAATGTAAACGCCGGGTGTGCCCCAACCGGAAAATATTCCGATGACGCCGTTTGTGGAGGCCATTCCGTAGACGGCAAACGTTCCGTGCCAGCCACCATCTTCCAGCGAATCGGTCGCCAGAAACGTCTGCTGCCACGTTTGACCATCATCCCGCGATACGAGCACTCGGCCGCCCTGTTTGGAGCAGACCGCGAAGACGGGCTCCTGTTGTTGAGGCGACAGTTGCTTCAGGACAGGAATTGCTTCCGGGACCTCCACGTGCTTCGACTGCGCGATCGTTTCCGAGTATGAACCGGCCCAAACAAGAAGCAAGGTGCAAATTCGAACCATTTCTTTGCCTTCAGTCGCATGTTGCTCAACAGGCGGCGACTTCACCGGACGGAAGTTCACCACCGTTGATTCGTCGCCGCTGAAAATCCGCCGCGCGAAGCCACGACTTATCGTTCGCGAAAAAATAACGATCGGCCGGTCATTCGAAGGAATGACGACTTCAACGCGCCGCCGTAGATTAGTGATTCAACGACTTGTCGCCAGCCATTTTCCTGTGCCGGATTTCACAGAATGTTTCAAGCCGCCGCAGTTTCATCAACACAGAGTGAGCCAATGAACTGTCGATCACGACCGCCGCGACGGAACCATAGCAGGTGAAGTGCTCAAAGCGATCGCTTTGTGATGACGCGGTCCATGGGCTCTGCATTCGAACGCGCCTGGCGAAGTTCTTCGAGCATCTTTTCCTGCGTGGGCACATCGTGAATCGTCAGATGGCTGAGCAGCGTTCCGCAGGATACCGCGTGGTCGAGACCGACCTGCAATCGTTCAATCAGAGAGCTCTTGAGTTCCTCGGTTCGTGCATCAGGATCCAGTGAAATCAGATCTTCAAGGGCACTGATGGCAACCCGATGTTCCCGATACAGGTTGTTGGCATAATCCTGCCCGCGAGCTGCTGCAACTTCCGGATAAAGAATCCGCTCTTCGAAATCAATGTGCGGACCGCCTTTCTGATTGAGCCACGCGGCCAGTCGCTGAGCCTCCGCCCAATCATTGACCTGCAAGGCCCGAATGATCTCCGAAAATCCTCGTGTGAGGTGGCGGTGATCATGTGCGAATTCTTTCTCCAGATCTGTGACACCATGGCTCATTTGTTTTCCCCTCGTGTGCACACATGCTCAACGCGATGGTCTTCTTTCCGTCACAAACCTTACATAGCAGTGTTCCAGACTTGGCCGATGCATCCGATTCAGCAAATGCACAAATGCGATGTTGAGTCTCGAACAATTTTCTGATGCGGCTGGACCAACAGACGTCGTCTTCGTTTTGCTGCGGAAACGCGTCAATTCCGTATGCATCCCGGCTAAGATGCAAAGAACATACCTGAGTCGTTTTTTGTGGCAGGATTCTGTGACGGTTTGGTTTGTCGTATGTGTTGCCTGCCTTCAGTCCTCATCCGGACGGCATGAAATCTGCAACTCCCGGGTATGGCGATGGGCGGGCCGGCTCGAATGCCTTGGCCAACGACTTTTCGTCGCCGGGACAGCAGGGTTTGCATTGGGTCATCAGGATTTTTGGAGATGAGTGATGTGCCGTCTCTACGGGTTTCGCGCCAATGAAGACACTAAGGTCGAGTGTACCTTGGTTCATGCTCAGAACGCTCTGTTGATGCA
>JAGQPY010000254.1 GCA_020426485.1 Planctomycetaceae bacterium | reverse complement strand
CGTCGTGAAAAAAAACGACTCGATGATAATGAGTGTCAGCGACGGCGATTCGCCCATCCAGGAGTTCCACGACACCTTCCGGTCGGCCGTTTTCGTATTCCGGCATACGCCAGGTTTTCTGAATTCGGCCTTCGGGGGAATAAATCAGGACTCGCCCGGCATCATCCAGTGCATACACCGTGTCTACATCATTCGCGTACAACGCGCGGGGGGCCGGGATGCGTGAGCCGTCGGCGGGAACGGCCCACGTGTTGAATTCAGCGACGGGCAGGACGTGATCCGGCGGGCCTTCGGCGCAACCACAAATCAGGCTGAACACCAGGAACATGGGTATCGCAATTCGAGTGCTGCCAAAAGTTCCGGCAGACTGCGCGATCGAGGTGTCGTCAGCGTCCTGCCCTCCCTGAGCATCGCTGCGCTTGTTCGAACCTCCCTTCGCTTCGCGTGGGGGGATGAATGGGGTGTGCTTGTCATGTAGGTCCGGCTGTGCCGGACAGGAGATCTTCGTGGAACGACTTTCGCCGTTGGCTGCGGTGATCGTGTACGACAGCAAAGCCCATCGCCGGAGTCGGTGGAGCCGTGATTTATTCATGATGGGTTTCATGCCGAATGATGCTGACCGTTTGGTCGACGGAATGTTGTCCGTACGCTGGCCGGTGAATGATTTCTCGGGTAGTGCCTGATTCGCGGTGTTTCAACACGGTGATGGCGTGACTGCCGTGATGGCGGTGAGAAAGGATCGACGCGGGTCCGTTTTCGGTCGGCTGTAGCTGGATGCATTCCGGTCGTATGTTCAGAGACCCGTGGTGATTGTCCGGCAACGAAGACAGCCAGAGATGTAGCTCGTCTTCGGTGAACCAGTTTGTCGGTCCGGCAAAGCGGGCGACTTCTTCGTTTGGCGGTCGATTGTACAGATCGGTTGTCGACCCTGCGTACAGGATTCGACCATTCTTCAGGCAGATCACCTGTTCACTTTCTGCCATCACGATGTCCGGCGTGTGGCTGGTAAAAACCACGGATGCCTTGGTTTGCCGGATATGTTCTCGCAGGTGATTCCAGTACACCGGTGTCATCATGGGATCCACGTGAGCCAGCGGTTCATCCAGAAGCAGCACGGCCGGTCCAGCCGCCAGACATCGAGCCAGCGACAGTCGCGACTGTTCACCCTGAGAGAGCTCTTCGGGGACAGCATGGCTGCGGTGAGTCAGACCGAACAGGTCCAGCAATTTGTCTGTTTCCTTTGCGGATTCCGCTGCTTTCGGTGCCATCACGGTATCCAGATGTTGCCGGACGGTCAGGTGAGGCCACAGGCCGCCGCCCTGAGGAGCCCAGTACAGCGGAAGACAGCCTTGTTTTTCCTGAACGGCATTCACCTGGAAGCGCAGTTCGCCGGATGAGGGACGTTCCATGCCTGCCAGCAGGCTGACCAGCGAAGACTTTCCTGCTCCTGAATATCCCAGGATGGCTGTGACTCCGGAAACAATTTCCAGAGTCACCGAATCCAGTCGCATGCCTGACCCGGATGACAGAGTGACGTTTTCCAGATTCCACAAAGTGTTGTTCATGAGTTCACTCCCGAAGGAGCAAACTTCCGTTGCCGCCACCGACCTCTGATCAACGGCAACGCCGTGGAGACACTACCGGCCACAAGGAACAGCAGAACCGGAACCAGCAGGCTGAGTGTTGTCATCGCCAGCATGGTTTCACTGGCAGCCCAGTGCATTTCATTATACAGACGAGTCACCACGGCTTCGAAAGACACGGGGCGAAGAATGGAATAGATCGTGACATCCCAGAAACACCAGTGTGTCAGAATTGCCAGCGCGATCAACCAGCGAACCGTCCTCAGCCTCCACAGAACCCACTGAGCCTGTTTCACAATGCCAAAGAACGTGCTGCGTTTCAACAGCTGCGCGCTGTGAATCGTTGACGGAGGGGCAGTGACGTTCAGCAGATGGATCAGCAACCATGCTCGCGGGCCGAGCAACAGCATGCCTCCCAGAATCATCGGCAGCCAGGTGTCATAAGCCACGTTGATTCCCGGCAGCTGAAACAGTTGCAGCAGGACCAGACTGAGAATCAGAGGTCCGGACAGGCCGGGCAGTAAAACCGTCCAGGTGAGCCGCTTCTGCTTCATGCGATGCAGCACAACACCAAGTCCCAATGAAAGTCCGGCGGCGATGACTGCAGCCAGTAACGACCACAGAATCTGTTGCAGGCTGGGAAAAAGCGAACCTCGCTGGCTCAGGACGGCAAGACCGTTCAGGGCTGCGGAAGAGTGACACAACTTCGGCCAGAGCACGAACGTCCAGACCGCCAATGCAGTAAACAAAATGCCGGGAATGATGGAGGTGGTCTTCTTTCCAAAACGATTCCACAATGCGGCGCGGGTGCTGGAGGTCTGCGATCGATCCGCCCCGGCATTCAGCAACACGAAGAACGGCGCCAGCAGAAGAACCTGAAACAACATCGCTCGACTGGCCAGCAACAGCGACTTTGTCAGTGATTCATTGTCCGCATGGGCATCAAACAGCCAGACTGTCCATGAAACCGGATGCCGATTCAGCTGAATCAGCGCCGCTGTTTCGAACTCCTGAAAACAATACAGCGCGCTGATGGCCCAGCCGATGATGACGGGGCGAAGCGGGCCGTTGACCCACAGAACCAGCAGTGTTCGCCTGTCGTGAAAGCGGGAACGTTGTTGATTCGCCGACAGCATCTTCCATGCATGCAGCGATTCCGGAGATACGGACGAGTGTCTCAGAATCATCAGTGCTGCAACCTGCAGCGAGGTGACTTTGATCAGCAGCAGACCTGCATAAAGAAGTTCGCTGACGGAGACATGGTGAGCCAGTCGAGCAGCCGTCAACTGGTAGGTGAATCCGATCAGCAGATCAGGGATCAACAGCGGAAGCAGCATCAGGAACGCAACAAGGATCTGTGTTCGTCGACGCTGCTTCAGGAATGCCAGCAGATTCATGGCCCCGAACGCGGGATACAGGGCCAGCGTGGGCAACAGCAGTGAGCGGCTGATCGACCAGACCAGTGCTGTTGTCAGAGTCATGGCTGCAGATACTCCGCAGACAGCCAGTCCAGAACCCGCTCATGAACCGACGCCGCTTCGCGCAGATCGATGCCATCGGCGGCCCAGTGCCGCAGTTCCACCACTTCCGGTGGAAGCCGAGCTTCGTCGACGGGCCCCAATGGGATCTGCCGCGAAGCCGATTGCGCCATCAGAAGTTCGGTTTCCGCGGACAACATGAAGTCCACAAACTTCTCAGCGGCTTCTCGATGCTGACAGTTGCGGATGACGGCGACTGTGTTTGGCAGGCAGATGGTTTGTCCGGATTCCAGCCGCACCGGAATCATCTGCACAGGCTTTTCCGCATCGATGGCCACAAACGCGTCGTCCGTGTCGGTGAAGCCGACAGCGCAGATTCCTTCGGCAACCAGATTCATGGACATCGAATTGCCTCGTACTTCCTGGATACCTCGCTGATGCAGAGACTGGTGCCAATGCTTCAGTTTGTCATCACCCCACTCTGCCATCAGCACGGCGTAGTGTGACAGTGTCGTACCGAACAGCGGCTGAGCAATCGCGACTCGCTGCAGCGAATCACCATTCAGAACTTCGGTCACGGCCGCTTCCGTCGCGGGTAGTTGATCGGTGTTGATCAGGTATACTCGCAGCCGCGCTGCGAACCCGGTCCAGTATCCTTCCGGATCGCGAAACTGAGCCGGAATGCGACTGGCGTTGGGGCTGATGTATGGCTGAAGAACGTCAGCCTTTTGCAGACGGATGGTTCCCAGCGTCTGATTGTTCCAGAAGACATCGCAGCGAGGATGTTCTTTTTCCGCAATCAGCAGATTGGTGAGTCCCAGCGATTTGTTTGATTCTTCATCGTATCGAATGCTGACCTTCAGGCCGCTTTGCTGTTCGAACCGCTGAATGATCTCGGCCGCGAAGACGGCATCCTGCGAGCAGTAAACGACCAGATCAGGACCGGCTGACGTGGGCCGACATCCTGACAGGCTGCAAATTGAGACCGCGGCGAGAAAGAATCGGAAGACCGTGATTCGCCTGTTGAAAGCTGAGCCTGCCATCATCAGTCGATTTCGGCACAAGGCGAACGCTGAAGGCTGAATGAAGTTGGAGGTTGCACTCACTGACCTTTCAGCTTCGGATCGACGTCTTCGATTTTGTCGAAGTAGCCTTTGATGCCTTCAATGTAACCTGGCGGAATCTCTTCTGATTCAATGGCAGACTGAACGCTGGACTTCAGATCACTGATTCCCTGGCGATAGTCTCGAATCGTTTCCGGATCGAAGTCCTTCTCTTCGGCGTACTCTTTCGTTTTGATGGACAGCAGCACCTTGCCGGCCTGAATCTGCGGCTTCTCTTTTTCTCGCTTGTAGCCTTCGGGATCACTGTCGTCTTCCGGAGTTTCACCACCGCGTCCCACGCCGCGTCCACCGTTGTTGCGATCTTTGTCGCCCTCTCCCGCGCCTTCACCCATGAGCTGGGCGTAGAGTTCCGCGTAGTCTTCCAGTGATTCGCAGCCTTCACACTTGCTGCCGTCCAGTTGCTGCTTCTGGTTCAGCTGCTGTGCCTGCTGAAGAGTCTTCAGCGCGTCTTCCAGCTTCTTCAGGTCTTTGGCGGCCTGAGCAACCTGATCCATTTCCTTCTCCGACAGCTCCAGAGACTCCTTCAATGTCTGCATGGCGTCTTTGCTCATCTGATCAGATTTCTCGCCGTTCTTCTGCATGTCGCGAGCGATCTGCAGAGACTTCATGGCTTTGCTGAGAGCAGATTTCAGTTCTTTGGAGCCCGCTTTTTCGCTCGAAAACTTTTCAAGGTCCTGCAGTTCCTTTTGCAGTTTGGAGGCCAGCTTCTGACGTTCTTCCGGGTCTTTCGCCTGCATCATGGCTTCCATGGTCTCACGAGCTTTGCGAAGCTCATCCTGCAGCATGTCGGTTTTGCCTTCCTGCAGCTCCTTGAGCATCTCGTTCATCTTTTCGCTGCGGGTTCCTCCCAACTGCTGCTGCGAAATGGGCTGGTTCATCATGCGACGCAGCTGCTCATCGCTGCCGACCGCCTTCCACATGTCACCCAGATCCCTGCGATGCTGTTCCAGAACTCGCGCATTGGATTCCATCTTATTGGGCTGCATCTGCCGGAAATCCTGCTTCAGCTGATTGATCTCGTTATCAATCTCTTCGGCATCTTCCGAAGCACGTTCGGCTTCCTTCTTCAGTCGAGCCGCCCGCGCGACGGTGTCCGACAGCATGGCCTTCAGTTCCTTCTGTTGCTGCTCCGTCTTCGTCGCAGCTTCCACGTGTCCGAATGGATCCAGTTGCGGAGTCCAGTACACGACGGCTGTCAGAACGGCCACAAACAGAGCCACTTTTCCCAAACGGTCGAGAAATCGAAACGGCACCACATCGTCCGGCACGATTTTCTCTGCCTGAGTCTCCGCCGCGGCAACGACCAATGGCTGATATTCCCCGGCGCTGGTGGACAGAGACGTTACGGTCAGAAACAGATCTCTGGTTTTGGCATGTTCGTCCACCGCATGTGCCACGGTTCCCAGTCCGACTCGTCGCTGAATCAAGACCGCCAGCAACAACACAGCCGCCGGTATCAACCACAGCAGTTCGAGTCTTTGTTGTGATGGCGGGAGAAGTCCCAGAAGCCGAATCGCCACAATGGCCGCGATCGCCAGAACTCCCACGATCAACGCGGACTGGTACGCCGCCCGCCCAAACGAAGCCAGTTGCATGCGGCGGCGCACCTGATTGAGTAAGCCGGAAGACTTTGGTGTCGAAAACACTGCACTGCTCCTGCGCTGGGCCGTTGGACGGCAAAAAAGCCCGAATACCGCTGATCCGGCACTGTTTCAGTGTAGGCCGGGGTTTTGGTTCGATCAATCAGATCTGTCCGGACGTCAGAATTGTCTGTCTTTGAGCCGAAATCCCTGCATGAACTGCGGACAAAATCGCCGGAATTCCGCGTACCGGCCCGCATCGGTGCGAGCTTCCCTGTCAGTCATCGACCTTTCCTGGCAGTTTCTCGTTCATCAACTCCCGGATTTTGACCGAGGCCAGCCGCATTCAGAACGCTTTGCAGCTTCCCGATCGGCGAACCATGCGTCATCATGGCCACATGCGAGCAACCGCGTTTCTTGTTCGATCGATCCGTCAGGACTCACGACTGATGTCCCATCATCTGCTGCGCGCGGTGATGGGGCTGCTGATCATGTACCTGTTCTTCATGGAGCTGCAGTTCTTTTCTGCAAGGAACGCTCCCGGCGGAATGTTCGCATCCACAATCCTGATGTGCTGCTACTGGTTTCTGACGTTTGTCGGAAGCCTGCACTTCAGTGTGGCGATCGTGGAAGAGAAGGAAGAAGAGACACTGCCGCTGTTACGAATGACGGGAGCCAGCGCGTTTTCGATTCTGCTCGGCAAATCGCTGCCTCGACTGGCCGTGGCACTGCTGTTTCTGCTGACCATCACACCATTCCTGATGTTGTCACTGACCTTCGGCGGCGTTTTGCCTTCGGGACTGCTCTCGGCGATCCTTGGAATCCTGTGCTACGCGGTGCTGCTCAGCCAGATCGGACTGTTCAGCAGCGTCATCTGCAGCACTGCACCGCGAGCATTCATGGTGACGGCCATTTTATGGTCGTTCGCTGAATTCCCGGAAGCATGGCTGATCATCGTCGCCGGACTCTGCGACGCCATTCTTTCCGCATTCGGAGAACCACGATTGATACGGGAACAGCTGGACATGGTATCTCCGTTTCTCCAATCAGCCAGCCTGCTGAACAATCTCTCCGGAACACTGCTGGAGTTTTCGCTGGCCGATGTCTGGCGACCACAGATGACGATCCAACTGATCGAAGCTGCTCTGCTGTTCGTCGCCAGCTGGGCGGTGTTCGAACGATTTACCAGTTCGTCCGGCGCCGCGGCATCTGCAACGGTTGCCGCAGCAGGCGGAGCTTCCAAACAGTCCGCGGACCGAACTTCCCCCACCGCGCCGGCAACGGCCGAACGAAGTCTTCCACGGCGTAACGGCAGGTTTTCCCAGCGAGTCTGGAAGGACGCACTGGCCTGGAAAGCGTGGCAGCACATCGCCGGAGGCCAACGGTGGTTGTGGCTCAGGCTGATTGGTATCCCGCTGACGATCCTCACGTCGATACTGGTTCTGGGAGTCGCGTTTGACGGCCTCCCGGATTCGGACGAAGTTGCGGGTATTCTCACCTGGTTCGGCATGATCCTGTTTGTCATCAACGCGGCCCGTATCTTCGGTCGCGTCCTGAATCGAGAAATCTATGAAAAGACGCTTTCCTCCGTGCTGATGTTGCCGCAGACGACGTCCCAAACCGTCACGTCACTGACAAAGGGACTTATGCCCGGAACCGTTGCGGGTGGGAGCGGCCTGATCTTCGGCTGCGTGCTGTTGCTGATGACCGGTTCAGGCAGCAGCGGCTCGGACCTGCTGGAGTTTTTCACGAATATCTGGTTTCTCCAGCTGGTGGGCTGGTTTGTTCTGACCATTTATCTCGGCGTGCTGCTGAGTACCTGGCAAAAATACGGTGCGATGATTGTCGCCTTCGCGCTGCTGTGGATCGGCACGCCGGTCTTCTGTGTTTTTTCCGGAAGCCTCTTCGTGTTTGCCGGGGGTGGTCGTGATCTGGAAGACGTCTTCGAATTCCTGCTCCCGCTGCTGCTGATCCTGATCGAAGTCACTTTGTGTGTCGTCATCCATCGCATGATCTGCCGTCGACTTGAACAACTTGCCGGCGAGTAGCACTGCAATGCCCGTCATCCCGCCGCATTCGTCTGACGGGTTGGCACAGCTTCACACCTTTGAGCCCAGAGCTGATTGAATTCCTCCTGATCACCCTCCGTC
>JAGQPY010000253.1 GCA_020426485.1 Planctomycetaceae bacterium | reverse complement strand
GTTTCTCGCTTCCCTGAACCTGACAAAGAATACGGCCGCCCCCGGACAAGACAACAGCCCGAACCTTCACATGAAAGGCCGGGCTGCTGCTGATTTTACCAAAATGCTTCGAAACCGTTCCACGGCAGCAAAACATCAGTCCCAGGACAGTGAACCACCTGTCTGATATTCCGTCACTCGAGTTTCGAAGAAGTTCTTTTCTTTGCTCAGATCGATGGTCTCGCTCATCCAGGGGAACGGATTGGAAGAACCATACTGAACCGGCAGACCAATTCGTTCCAGACGACGATCGGCCACATGCTGAACATAGTCGCGGAAAAGTCCGGCATTCAGGCCCAGTACGCCTCGCGGCAGACAGGATTCGGCGTATTCCACTTCCAGTTCGACGGCCATCCGAATGCGTTCAATCATCTGCTGCTGGAATTCCGGTGTCCAGAGTTCCGGGTTTTCGGCTTTGATACCGTTGATCAGATCCACACCAAAGTTCAGGTGAATCGTTTCATCCCGCAGAATGTACTGCACCTGTTCTCCAACGCCGGACATCAGATTGCGGCGATGAAACGAAAGCATCATCACGAATCCACTGTAGAAAAACACGCCTTCCATGATGACGTAGTAGCCGATCAGGTTCTTCAGGAACGCCTGCTGTCCTTCGAACGTTTCGGTCGTGAAGTCCGGGTCCAGAACTTCCGCCGTCAGTTCCATTTCAAAGGCGTCTTTCTTCGCGATGGTTGGAATCTCGCGATACATATTGAAGACTTCGCCTTCGTTCAGCCCCAGACTTTCCACGATGTAAAGAAACGTGTGAGTATGAACGGCTTCTTCAAACGCCTGACGCAGCAGATACTGACGGCATTCCGCATTGGTCACGTGCTTAAAGATTGCCAGAACCAGGTTGTTGCCCACAAGCGATTCGGCCGTTGAGAAGAATCCCAGATTTCTCATGATCACCAGACGCTCATCGGCCGTCAGTCTGTCAGACCGCCAGATTTCAACATCGCGATTCATGGGCACTTCGGTGGGCATCCAGTGATTGGCACAGCCATTCAGATAGTGCTCCCATGCCCAGTGGTACTTAATCGGCATCAACTGATTGACGTCAACCTTGGCACAGTTCACCAGTCGCTTTTCAGTGGCCTTGAAACGTCCGTCTGTCCCGATCAGCAGCTCTTCTTCGGTGGTGGGGGAAACAGAAGTTGTCATAGGAAAATCATCCTTGCAGGAGAGGGGAAAACAGGTTTTAACCAGGCGATGCCTCCAACCAGAGACACGGCCACGGATCCGCGGAGTCACCAGAACAGGACTCCCGCGAACACTCATTCAAAACTGACTTCAACGTCACCACATCCCGATCGCGCAGTTGATTGTTAACCACGGAACGGAAGACTTTGATCAGGGCTCTCAGAACAAGCTGCCCCAACAGACCGCGCAGCAAAATCTGCGCAGAACCGACATTTGGTGTGAGATCGCCGACAGACGTGATGTCTGCCGGCGAATGAAACCGCGATCGGCAGCCGTCTACTTACTGACAGGCTTCACATTCCGGATCATCCAGACTGCAGGCCTTCACACTGCCCATATCCGTGGCCGGAACCGGATGAGGAGGATTCACGGATGACTGACCGCCATCTGTCCGCAACTGACCTTCCGTGGCACCGTCTCGCAGAACCTGAATGTCGCCGGAAGCACTCTTGTTTTTCATCCAGCGAGGCTGAACGCCGTAACGATTGACATCTACAGTCGATTTCTCAACCTGAGTCGCTGCCAGAGTTCGCAGGTAATAGGTCGTCTTCAGACCCTTCTGCCACGCCAGCATGTACATGTCGTGCAGCTTTCGCCCACTTGGTTCGCACATGTACAGATTCAGGGACTGCCCCATATCAATCCATTTCTGGCGACGCGCCGCACATTCGATAATCCACTTCGGATCCACTTCGAATGACGTCAGATATCGAGCCTTGATATCCGTTGGCACTCGCGGAATATCACGCAGCACTCCGTCGAAGTATTTCAGATCGTTCAGCATCTCCGCATCCCACAGACCTCGCTCTTTCAGCTCAGTCACCAGAGAAGTATTCACGTGAGTGAACTCTCCGGACAGATTGCTTTTCACGTAAAGATGCTTGTAGATCGGTTCAATGGACTGCGACACCCCGATAATCGTGGAAATCGTTGCCGTCGGAGCAATGGCCATACAGTTGCTGTTTCGCATTCCGTTTTCGGCAATCGCTTTCCGAACATATTCCCAGTCCATCGTGGAAGATCGGTCGACATCAATCGCCAGACCTCGCTCCTGCTCCAGCAGCTCCATCGTGTCGATTGGCAGCAGACCGCGATCCCACTTCGAACCTGCGTAGGTCGAATACGTGCCACGTTCCGCCGCCAGTTCACTGGACGCCAGAATCGCAAAATACGAAATGGCTTCCATGCTGCGGTCAGCAAACTCGACCGCTTCCGCACTGGCATAGCTGTAGCTCATGGCAGCCAGAGCATCCTGGAAGCCCATCAACCCCAGTCCAACCGGACGATGTTTCTGATTGGAATGTCGAGCTTCGTCGGTCGGGTAGTAGTTAATGTCAATCACGTTATCCAGCATTCGCATGGCCGTGCGAATCGTCTGTTCCAGCATCTTCAGATCCAGTTCGCCGTTCACAATATGACGAACCAGATTGACAGACCCCAGATTGCAGACAGCCGTTTCCGTTTCTGACGTGTTCAGCAGAATTTCTGTACACAGATTGCTGCTGTGAACAACACCACAGTGATCCTGAGGAGAACGAACGTTGGACGGGTCCTTCCACGTGATCCACGGATGTCCGGTTTCAAACAGGCGAGTCAGCATCTTCCGCCACAGTTCCATGGCCGGAACCCGACGGAACATATCAATCTTGCCTTCGTCAGCCAGACGCTCGTAGTGCGTGTATCGCTCTTCAAACGCCTTTCCGACCAGATTGTGCAGATCCGGCACCTCGTCCGGACTGAACAGCGTCCATTCCTCGTCAAGCTGCACGCGCTTCATGAACAGATCCGGAATCCAGTTCGCCGTGTGCATATCATGCGTTCGACGGCGATCGTCTCCGGTGTTCTTCCGCAGATCCAGAAACTCTTCCAGATCCATGTGCCACGTTTCGAGGTAAGAACAAACGGCGCCTTTGCGTTTTCCGCCCTGATTCACGGCAACCGCGGTGTCGTTGACAACCTTCAGAAACGGAATCACACCCTGACTGCGGCCGTTCGTCCCCTTGATGTAGGCATTGGTCGCTCGGATGTTCGTCCAGTCATTGCCCAGACCGCCCGCCCATTTGCTGAGCTTCGCGTTGTCTGCCACACTCTTGAAGATGTGCTCCAGATTGTCGCTGACGGTCGACAGGTAGCAGGAACTCAGCTGAGGATGGTTCGTGGCCGAATTGAACAGCGTCGGCGTGGCGGAAGTAAACCGCATGCTGGACAGCAGCCCGTAAAATTCAATCGCCCGCTGCTCACGATCAGGCTCGTTCAGAGCCAGACCCATTGCCACCCGCATCCAGAAATACTGCGGCATCTCAATTCGACGACCGTCAATATGCAGCAGATAGCGGTCGTACACCGCCTGCATCCCCGGATATTTGAACAGCTCGTCATTTTCCGGCTTCAGAGCATTCGACAGCTTCGTCAGATCAAACTTCCGAAGATCCGGCGTCAGACGATCGGCCACAATGCCGTCGATCACATAATGCTCAAACTGATTTCGATAAAGACGACTCAGCTCCTCGTCATCCAGCGGCGCGCTGCCCAGAGCTTCGTTGGAAATCACCATTCTCAACAGACGAGCCGCAACGACGTCGTATGACGGATCAATTTCAATCCGTGATCGAGCCGCAAGAATCATCGCACGGTAGATCTCCGCCACAGAGATCCCGTCGAAGATGGACTTCATCACTTCCTGCAGCAGAATATCGGCATTGCAGTCAGGCAGCCCTTCGCACGCCGCTTCAAAGCGACGACGAATTCGCTGCGAATTAAACGGAACAGAAACTCCGTCTTCCAGCTTCACGTGAATTCGAGGAGCCGATTCGGACTCCTGGTCCATCGAATCCATCTGTCGCAGAACACGAATCTTCTCGTGCTCAGCTCGGTAGACGATGTATCTGCGAGCCACGCGGTAATGACCGCGCTTCATCAGCAGCATCTCCACCATATCCTGAACCTGCTCCACCCCGGTTCCCGCATCTGTTGCAGCTTCTTCGGCAACGTTGGTGGCAACCTCCGCCGTGATCTCACGAACCTCCTGGTCCGTCTTGGAATCCAGCGCCTGACCATCCGCCAGACTCAACTCCGCACGGAATGCATTCGCAATCGCGCGGCCAATCAACCCATCATCAAACGGAACTATTCGGCCATCTCGTTTCCGAACAACCCATTCCGATCGTGCACGAATCATTCGATGCGACTCCTTAAATTTCTTTCGTCCAGGTGAAAGCTGCGCGTCTTGCGCAGATATTCCATCAGCAAAAGCAAAGACTCAGAGCGTCCAGACAATGACACCCATTTCTGCAAAACCATTTCCAGCGCAGCAACGAACGTTGAAAGAAAAAACGGGAACTCAACACGAACCAGAGTGGAGAGAAATCCGAGGGACTTTCAGACGGGATTGCGTATGACCGGCTGGCATTTGAGTCGACCTCCTGTCGTGTGCAGAATGGCTTCCGTGCGAGGCGGCAAGATACGAACGAACAACACGATGTCAAACCACAGCGCCTGCATCCCCGAAGTAATGAATCGACAAGGCCTTGCAGCCAGAGTGTCAGATTGGCAGTTCAGTGGCAACTCGCGTTACGTCGCAATATAAAGGGCTTATTAATTCTGTCAACACTAAATGTTGTATACTCACTAGATCGGACGCCCATCGGAATTCGCCCACAGAATCCTCCCGATTTTTTAAATTTCACCTCGGTGAGTTCTCACTCCTGACGCCGAACACGCCTTTCCAGCCAGCGCAGATTCACCAGAATTCTTCATCAAAAATACATCAGTCGATTTCAAAAAAAGTGACTCCTCCTCCTTGCACGGTCCGCAGCAAAATTCGTCGTCCGCAACTCATCAAACAGAGATGACTTCGGCCTCCTGAGCGATGGTCGTGGTGAGTCAGAACCGCTTCGTTGGCTGTCGATTGATGTCTGAAACAGGGGTCTGACCCTTCGCCCTTTGAAGCACAACAGACAGCCTCTACGAGATCAGAGATTCGATGACCTGCGAATGGCGCGTGATATTGGTCAGCCGCTTGTCCACGCCCTGATGCCGGACCGTCAGTTTGAGATGGTTTAAACCAAACAACTGCAGCAGAGTCGCCTGAAAGTCGTTGACGTGAACCGGGTCAATGACGGGATTCCAGCCCACTTCATCCGTCTCACCGTGGGTGTATCCGCCGCGAGAACCGCCGCCCGCCATAAACATGCTGAACGCATACGGATGGTGATCCCGCCCTGTCACATTTGCGCTGTTGTTGCGGTTTTCGCCCAGAGGGGTTCTGCCGAATTCTCCGCCCCAGACCACCAGAGTTTCATCGAGCAGCCCTCGCTGCTTCAGATCACGAATCAGGGCCGCAATGGGTTGATCGACACAGCCCGCATTGTATGTCAGGTCGCGTTCCAGCTCGGAATGGTGATCCCACGAAGCAAAGATGATGTTGATGAACCGCACACCTCGTTCCACCATACGCCTTGCCAGCAGGCAGTTGCGAGCGAACGAGGCGAAGTGGTTGCCACTGCCGACTCGAGCCGAACGGTTCTTCGGCTCCGCTCGATCAACACCATAGGCCTCCAGCGTGGCCGCCGTTTCTCCCGAAATGTCTGTCAGCTCCGGAGCCGCGGACTGCATGCGAAATGCCAGCTCATAGTTTGAAATGCGACTGGCAATTTCCGGGTCCTGAAGTTGCGACAGACTTCGCTGATTCAGTGTGCCCAACACGTCCAGACCGCGTCGTTCCAAAGACTCCGGAACACCGGCGGGCCGTTCCAGATTCAGGATCGGCGGCCCCTGATTGCGCAGCAGGACTCCGGCATGAGCGGACGAAAGATAACCACTGCTCCACAGCGTGGCTCCGCCGCTTGATCCTCGTCCGGACGTCAGAACAACATAACCAGGCAGATTGTGATTCTCCGTCCCCAAACCATAACTGATCCATGCGCCCATCGACGGCAAACCGAACTGAGCCTGCCCGCACTGCAGCATCAACTGACCAGGATGGTGGTTGAACTGATCCGTCTGCATGGTGTTCATCATGCAGATGTCGTCCGCACAGCCTGCGATATTCGGCAACAGGTCGGAGAACCACATTCCGGATTCGCCGTACTGTCGAAAGCGACGCTGCGAAGCCATCAGGCGAGCAGACTCTTTTTCAATAAACGCAAACCGCACGCCGCTCAGAAGTGATTCCGGCAGAGCCTTACCGTTCAACTTCACCAGTTCCGGTCGATAATTGAACAGATCAAGCTGCGACGGCGCGCCGGCATTAAAAATGAAGATGCAGCTCCTGGCCTTCGACTTAACGTCCGGGCGTGACTGACCAGACTGTTCCCGAGCTGAATCCGCCACAGCGACTTCTGATTCCGACAACAACGATGCCAAAGCCAGGCTTCCCAGACCACTGGCAGACGATGTCAGGAAGTCTCTCCGAAAAAGCGTTTCCGCTGTGAAATCGCGTTCAGTCATCGGACGTCTGCTCATGTTTCAACTCCCCCATGAATGGCGGTCGGAATAATCTGACCGCATCGGTCGCTCGACGGAAAAGACGGCCACAGAAGACCGGTCTGCCGCCAGGTCGCGGATCACCGCAATCCGCTGACGCTTGCTTCAACGGCGAACTGCGACGTCTCCTGCTCCCATTCTGAATCCGCATTCTGCTCATGTCGAGCGTCAGCCACAAACAGCAACCGGTCGATTCAGTGGGGCAGCCCTGAGCTGTCAAGAATTTGGTATGGCAGCGGGATTCAGAGGGGCAATTTTTTCGTTGAGATTTCGCACCTCCGGACAATAGGCCAAAACCTGTACAATCCCAGGCCATGTCAACTCCGGATTCCCGCCACTTCAGGGCAGCCCCGTTCGTGACGTGGTTTGGTGATCACAAATCATCTGCAGTTGAAACCACGTGACTTCGGGACGGGGGTTCCGCACTATTCAGAGAGCACCGGCCTGAGTTTTTTCAATGCCCACACGGTCTCGCCTGTCGTCGGTCAGGTGCAGCAAAGCACGAGTGGTGGATGTGGGCGAAAGGTTTGACTGCGGAGTAAACGGTCCACGGTAAAAGACGCTGTCCATGATGCGAACCTCGCCGATGTCCCCCGCAAATGGATACGGATTCGGGCCGTCCGGCTTTTGGTTGGCCCCGATGTACGTATCGCTGCCCGGATAGAAATCGGGCAGAATCAGCGGGTCAGGCAGACCGGCCGTCGCGATCGCTCCTGTCTGGTCATCCAGATAGCGGAACAGCCGCAACGGGTGCGTGATCCCGTTGATGTAGACGATGATCCGTGCCCCGTCGAAGGTCAGCGCGAAATGGTGCCATTGATTCAGCGAGCATTCGGTATCGACGTCGACCAGGTAGACGCTTCCGTCTTCCTGCAGCAACTGAACTCGGGGCTGCACGCCGTCTGCTGCTGACGTCGTCATCAATGACACAGGGCCGTACGTCAGCAGACACGACCTGCGTGCATCGTTCGGGCGAAACCACAGTTCCACGGTGAACGGAGTATCCTCCACAAACGGCACTTCCGTAGTGGCAATGAAATCGTCTTTGCCATTGAAGTGCGTAAACATTTCGGGACCGGTCTGAACAACCGTCACGGCAGAATTGGAACTCAGGTGATTTGCGATGACGCCTCCCGTCACAGCAGCAAAGCAAGCAAAGGCCATGGCGTGCCGTGCGAACGCTGCACGACC
>JAGQPY010000252.1 GCA_020426485.1 Planctomycetaceae bacterium | reverse complement strand
TCAAAACCAAAGCGGCGACAAGTCGTCGCACTCCAAACGACAACCTGGCGCTTTCCAGCTGAGAACCCCCAACAAACCCTTAGAGATCTCTTAGGTTTTGTTGGGGGTTCTCAGTACGACGTTCCCGTTCCGGCCCTTTGAAATTCAGAACACGATGCCATGGTTTCTTTCCCCACACGAATGGCAGAAATCGGACACCATGTGCCCCAGTACATTTCGCTGATGGCACTCCGAGCAGACACGAAAGAAGCGAGTGTCACTCAGAACCTGGCGAATGGCCTGATCGATTTCGGCCTTATTCGAGTCAGCGGGAAGTGACGTGGCTTTTTTCCATTTTCGTGAGGGAGTGTATGGCCCCTCCCATTCCACAGCTCCCGCGAAGATGACCAGGTTCCCGCCGTCACCCTCAACGCGAATGTAGTTTCGGATTAGCTCTTCGTCATGATCCATCTGAGTCTGCTTTCAGTTGGCGGCTGGGATGCTCACGGTCGTTCCATCGGTGAATCCTGAGTCGGAACGTGCCTGTGAGACCATTGACACGAGGCTTCGAGAATTGCCTGGAAATTCGACTGTCTATTGATTCCTGTTTCCGGTCACCAAACTTCTGCCTTCTTACGCAGTCATTGTCCCCGTGGATCATGCAGAGCAACTTCAGGCACAAGAGCCACGTGAATCCGCCAGAATCCGGTCGCGATCATTTCCGTCATTCCTGCGGCGGTCATGAGTTTGGTCCTTGGGAAATGTCAATCGCGGCTCTGATCTTCGCTGCAAAACTTCGAGCGTGTTCGAGGTCGCGATTGTTGGGGCGTTTGCGGTTGATGCCCCCGAACAACCACAGTGGACCGACTGTGTCCCAGCCTCGACAACAGAACTCACCGACGATTTCCCATCCCTGTTTTCGCAGAATCCGGCGAAGTGATGCGTGTTGAAAGTATCGAAGAAACGGTAGTCCGGCGGTCGAGAACAGGAATACGCGTCGCGGGCGCCATCCTGTCACAGCCTGCCGGATGGTACGATGATGCCTGCCGAAGTAGATGCCCGAACCAACTCCGATGACGTCATACTCATCGAGGTCACTGGTGACGTCATCAACAGAGAACAGGTCTGCGGACAGTTCCAACGCCAGCGTTTCGGCGATGCGTCGCGTGTTCCCGTGATGCACAGAGGCGAAAACGATGGCCGTTCGCGGTGTCTTTGATGAGTCACCTTCTTCCATTGATACCTCGCAATTGATGCTTCGCCGCTGAGGTTCGCGTGGGTTTGGTTGTGAATCGTCGTCGTCGATTCTACGCGGGTGAGCTGCGATAGACGCTTCATCATTCAGGGAATCCCAGGGATTCCGCCAGTTTCGTCGCCAGCGCCGGCAGGGTTAGCGGCACGGGACCATTCAGAAAGTCATTCACGGCGCCCCGGTATTTTTCCACGTCCGTCGGAGACATGATTCCCTCCTGTGCGACGCGCCGATTGCCGTTCGGGTCCCAGGTCGGACCGAACAATGCGACAGCGGCATACATCAGACATGCCTGTCGAAGGGATGTCCTGTCTTTGAGCATCGCCAGAAAGAACACTCGATGAACGGCTGCCGATGTCCGCCGGGCGCGTTCTACCGGGGGCAGACCGTTGTGAGAGCAATAGACGTCATGAATCACCGAAGCTCGGCGATAGTTGCCCACGAATGGCGATCCGACAAAGCTCCAGAGCACGGACGGAATACTTGCGCCATCGACGCTCTGACCGCGTGCCGCAATCCAGCGTCCGTCCGCTGAGTCGTCTGCGAGAAATTCAAAGTCTTCAAGCAGCACCATCTTGCGATCGTCATCGTCGACCTGAGTTTGCCATTCCGTCCTGACTTCCCCTCGGAACGCTGCCGTCGTGATGACGGGGTCACCAAAGATGCCTTCGGATGGAGGGTCGTTTGCCTGGGGCATTTCATTTCTCCCTGGTTCAGGATATTGTGGATAGCGGCGGTGAGGAGTTGGGTGCGGGTGGCCTGCAACCGACGGTCTCGTCACCGCCTCCGAAGCGGTTCGGTTTTGATTCTCACGCGAAGGCGCGAAGACGCAAAGGGTTGTGATTCGGGACAGCGAGGCTCCTGCCGAGCCGCTCTGGTGTTCAATGTCGTTTGTGCGATACGACTCCGCGGGAGCGTCGCCCTCCCGTCTTTGACTTCGCGGCTTTGCGTCTTCGCGTGAATCATTTTTCACCACCGCTAAGCATGGCAGGAATCGCGGCGGTGAGGAGTTGGGTGCGGGTGGCTTCGCGGCGGGTCAGGGTCGATTCCAGGCGGGTGACCTGCGACAGAAGATGCGTTACCTTCGACACGATTCGCTTTTGTTCCGATAACGGCGGAAGCGGGAACAGCACCCTGGCCAGTGACTTCCCCGTGAAATGCGGGATGCCCGCGCCGGTGACATGAACCTCTCACGTTGTATGGTTCCTTGATTCGGAATCCGCGTCAATCTTCAATCGAATCTCCGTTTGTTGCAAATATTTTCTCTGCTTCTGCGTGATACAAATTCACTGTTGCCCAATGTGTGAGCGCCCAAGTCGCGCGACCATCCGCATCGACTGCTGCGGCCAATTCTGCCTGCCCGATGTCGAACCAGCGTTTCGCCTCAGCCATGTCCCCGACTGCATGGTGGGACATCGCCAATTGAAACGCCACTGACGATGCCACTGCGTCATCACGTTGCAAAAGTTGTTGGATCGTCTCGATGGCTTCGCGATATCGGCCCGCGCGATAAAGCACGGTCGCCATTGTTTCGAGCGTGAACTTCGACGGTGCCTTCTCGTGCGCCTCCTCAATCCACGCGAGGGACTGATCCGGATTGAAATATTGATTCGGTGCCATTGAAACCAAATCGCTCGAAAGTCGCAGTTGATTCGTTGCGGGCCGGCGAGTTTCCTTCAGAGACTCCAGCTCGATGCGGCACATCTCCTCGTAGGAGTTCAGGTCTCCGCTCAGAACCAGGCAGAACGCCTTCATGAGCGGATAATCATCGTAGAATTCCGCTGCCTTCACCCACATTTTTCGACGTGCGAATTCATCCGCTCGCTCGCGTCGAGTCAAGACATCCTCCGGTAATAATTCCGATGAAAGTTCGATCACGTCGAGTCGCGTGAGCAGCCTCTCTTTGAGCACAAGCCGCTTAGCATCCGAAAGTGCTGGATCTTGCAAGAGCGATGTATAGGCATGCCCGGCTGTCACTGCATCGGGGTCGAACAGCGATGCCAGCTGCCGATACTTTTCCGTCAACGATTCATCAAGCGGCTCAGCAAAGCTGGCCGGATCTTCCAAATATTGCTGGGCAATTTTTCGCCATGACTGGACGTTCAGCCAGTGCACGGGACTCCAGACGGCTGGGGACTCGCCGGGCCGGGCGAGTTTGAGTTTCGTGATTCCGGCTTCAAAGTGCTCACGACTGGCGGTCATGTCACCAATGGCACGGTAAGCGATCGCCAGTGGAAAATCCCGAATTGACTGATAGTTGTAATCGTCGTTAGGAGAATACCCTGAAGGATGGGATAAGACCGGAATCGCTTCCGCGAAAAGTCCCGCACGTAACAGACTCACCCCGAAGGCGAAGCGGACCAAGTCATTCGCTTTGGTCGCGGTGGCCGTCCAAACCAGCATCTCCATCCTCTGGGCATCGTCCAACTGACTCAGAGCCGCAAGTGTGGCCGCATCCATGGCTTCATTGACCGGCTGCGGCGTCACAACGCGAACTGCCTCCAGCCGTTGATCTCGAATCTCCGTAAAACGCCGGAGATCGCCGCTGAGCAGCGCACAAAGGCCTTCGAGATACGTTTCGCCCAAGAGATGGTAAATCTGCTGGGCTTCTCGCCAGCGTTCGGTACCCGCGAGTAAGTCGGCCCGGTGGTGCCAAATGGAACGATACTTGTCGACACCCAGTTCAGAAAACGACTCAAACAGAGCCTCGTCCTCCCAGATCATCCGCTGCAATGCGGCGATATTGATGCCGTAGTTCAAGTGATTGTCGATGCCGTCTAATAAAACACGCAGTGCGTCCTTCGGCTCCTGAATTCGCACATGCTGTGATGCGATGAGTTTTAACCGCTGTGTGCGTGCCTGTGTCAAAAATTCGCGAAGATCAATTTCCGCGTTGTCGGCACTGACGATTTCCTCAACGCGGGCAATGACTGATTCGACCACTTGAGAGTCAAACTTCGTCCCCAGTTCCGTCGCCCATACTGGTGACAGGGCCAAAACATGTGTGAACTGTGCAATCGCTTCGTCACCCAGAACATCTTTGGCGAGCATTTCGAAATTCTCTGCGGGGAAATTTTTCACCTGTGACTGAACCATTCCGAAATAGGCGTCCGCAGCGTCAATCGCTTTCTGTAGGCGGTCCGATCCGTCCGGCCGGGCCGCAGCTTGAAACTGCAGGCTCATCAACTCTCTCAAATTCCCAATCCGAAGTCTGATCACATCAGTGTCATCAACTTTGCTCAAGCGTCGCTCGTAGATTTCTTCTGACAGGTCGCGAGCGGCAATGGCCTCCGTGATCCTGCCTTCGACAGTCAACAGTGCTGAAGCCCATTCGTAACATTCATTGCAGTTCCGCCAAACGAACTCGTCGTCGAAATCAGATTCGATCAATGATCGCTCAACCTCCGACTGTTCGAGATACACCGCGATCGCTTCGGAGTTGCGATTCTGCTGCTTGTAGAGGTCACCCAATCGCCACGAGTCCCACAAGCATTCCTTGACAGTACTGGAACTCCCCCCCAATTCCTGCACACGTTTTCGCAATTGGATCGATTCCAGAAAGAGCGTCTCCGCCTCGTCCAGCCGTCCCTGATTCCAGCGGGTATTTGCCAGAAAGCCAGCATGTCGAGCATGATACCAGCAGGAGTTTGTAGAGTTTGGCGCTGCTTCGTAGGTCGCCTTAGTCAATTCGTAGGAGCGTTCGACGGCACGAACTCGCTCGTCAGAATCGTCACTCGGAAGGAAGATGAGTGCGAGCGCCAAACCTTGCTTGTAGGCGTACACGTCCGGAAAGTCCCGATGCAGGGACTCGTATAAATCAAGTGCCCGCGTCGCCGCTTCAGGATCAGGTCGCTGAGCCTTTTGGGCGTAAAAACTGGCTAACGCGACTCGGACGGCGCGGGAGGCTGGATCTTGCGAGAGCAACTCTTCAAGTATTTCTTCCTCGCGGTTTGGGCCCGGACCGCCGTGGCCGGCATACCATCCATACGCGTCTGCCAGTGACAGCCTGACTTGGGGGTCTGGGCCGAATGCTTCGCCCAGGTCGATGGCCTCCTTTAACGTGGACAAAGCCTGATCTCGAGATCGGTTGATTTCAACATGAGCACCTTTCGTTACAAGCTTGTCAATCAAAAACGAGACGTAATTCGCGTTCGCCGGCTCTTGTTCGACGAGTTCGCGGGCGATTTTGACGCCCGCATCAAACCGGCTTGGATGTAAGTAGCGAGTCAGGCATTGAGCCAATTCGAACTGATAAGCAAGGTTATCTTCTTGAATCCTGAGAAGCTCCTCGTAGAGCTTGATCGCACGGTTATTTGCTTTGTCTCCCTCAGCGGCCTTTCCGACCCACACATAGATTTCAGCCATCCTGGCGTATGCCCGCGCTGTCTCCGCAAGCAATTCAGGATCGTCGCTATTTTCATTAAGCAACTCCTGATAAATCTCCAGTGCGTCTCCCAGAATTTCCTGACGTATCTTTTCACTGTTGGGGACCCCACTCAGCCGATCTTCACCGATCCGCGTGAGCAGCTGATCGACTGCTTTGCGGGCCTGTGCAAGGCTACGTTTAGACTTCTCAGCGGAAGCATTTGCGGCCTGCTCCCGTGAAAAGGCCAGGTCTTCGGCTTTTGTCGCTCGATAAGCCTGCCAGCTGGCCACGATCAGTCCCACTGTGAGCGCAGTGAATAACAGTGAGAGTGTACGAATGAGAACTCGATTGCGATGCCAAAGCTTCTTCAGCTGATACGCGGTTGATGGAGGACACGCACTGACGGGCTCATCGGCCAGATGACGACGCAAATCCTCAGCGAGTGCGTTTGCGGTCTCGTACCTTCGGACGCGGTCCTTCTCCAGTGACTTCAGGACAATCCAGTCAAGCTCGCCGCGAACCAGCCGACCCAGTTGTGTTGGCTCCGCCTTACGACGTGCTGCGATCGCCGGAAGTGTACCGTCCGTGCTCAGCCTGATGCTGGGACGAGCCGGCTCTTCTTCCCGGACCAGCCTGAGTAGCTCATCGAAAGCAGTTGTTTTTACTCGCTCACGCTGAAGAGGCACATCGCCGGTCAGCAGTTCATAGAGAATGACGCCGAGTGAGTAGATATCGCTTCGGGTATCGATGTCGAGCTGATTGTGTTGAGTCTGCTCGGGGCTCATATACTGCAATGTCCCAACGACCTGACCAAAGGCCGTGAACATCGTCTTGTCAGTCAGCTTCTGGTGCATTGCCTTGGCAAGTCCAAAGTCAATCACTTTGGGGACGGAAACATCATCATAGCTCGCAACGAGAATGTTGCTCGGCTTAAGATCGCGGTGGATTACTCCTTTTAAATGTGCATGCTGAACTGCCTGGCACACCGGGATGAATAACTCAAGTCGCTCCTGAACGGTCAGATTATGGAGATCACAGTATTCGGTGATGGGAATTCCTCGAACGAGTTCCATCACGAAATACGGACGCTGACTCTCGGTCGTCCCTGCATCAAGCACACGTGCAATATTGGGATGGTCCATCATTGCCAGTGCCTGCCGCTCCGCTTCGAAGCGTGCGATGACCTGCCGACTGTCCATCCCCGGCTTAATCAACTTGAGCGCGACGCGACGCACGACGGGATGAGACTGCTCGGCCATATAGACCGTGCCCATGCCTCCTTCACCGATTCGCTGCAACAACTTGTACGGTCCGATCACCGGTGAACGCTGAACTTCAAGGTCATCATGACCGGCCTCCGAGTTCTGCTGCCCGGCAACCGGCTCAACCATCGTTGGGTCCAGACCATTCTCAACATTTTCGTCAGGTGAGTTCCTGAGCCCAGAATCAATGGATGACATGACGTGAATCCCGGAGATTGTCTGATACAACCTGCTCGAAGTTTACACAAGACTTCCAATTGAGACTACACATGCATCTATGCGAATGTCGACAGTGGGTGAGGTGGTCAAGACACCGCGTTCCGCCAGGCGAAGGACAACTACCGCTCTACGGTCATCGGCCATCTACGAAAGCGTCGGCGCGCTTAACGATTCGCCATCGCGTGGCAGGTCATACTGGATCCACTCCGGGCTTAAATGAAAATCAATCGAGTCCAGGCGACCAGGGCCCAGATTCTTGTAGGCGTGCGGAACATTCGCCGGTCCAATCACCAGCGAACCCGCCGTCGCCTCAAACTGCTGATCGCCAACTGTGAACTGTGCGCGTCCCTCAAGGATGTGAAAGATTTCGTCATACGGGTGCACGTGCAGATTGGGTCCTTCACCGATGACATCGGTGCTGTAGCGAATGACGACGCAATCGACGCCAAAATGACGTCCCTCCTGCGACCCCAGCGGCGGGTTGGAACTCTTGAGCCACTCTTCGGGCTGAATCAGAACGGGTTCAATTCTGCTTGGCTTTGGCATTGTTCTACCTTTGGATACGGCATTTCAATTCGGAACAGACAATTCGAACAGGTGCCTGTGGAGACTAACGGATGCCGCCGTCTTTTGCCGCTCTGGTCAGCAATCCGCCAAAACCCAACCGCCTCAGAGCGTGTCATTCGCAGCGATGACTGTCTGTCGAACTGCAGGCCTCTCACAGTTCACGTCCTGAACTGCGCCCGGTCACTCTCGCACTTTCAATGGCCAGCAAGTGACTGAGACTTGAGCGGATGTCGGCGTCAGTGCTTTGGCCCTCAAGGAAAGCGATTCCTCGGAGTTGGCCCGAAACGAGATTGGAGCGTTGACGGTTGTCTGCGGGGCTCCTTTGCAGCTGGATCCGGGGTCAGAACTGCTTGAGTCGGCCTGAGAAGTGGCCTGTGCCGCCACGTCCCTCTGTGGCACTGCG
>JAGQPY010000251.1 GCA_020426485.1 Planctomycetaceae bacterium | reverse complement strand
CGTCAGACAGTAGACATGATTGTCGTCGACCGTTGGCGTGCTGCGAGCACTCTGCCAATCATCCTGACCGTTGGTCCATGGTTCGCCGGTTTTGGATTTCCAGATCTGCTTGCCGGTGTTCTGATCCAGACAGATCAGATACTCGTCCTGGTCTTCTGCTCCGGGAAGATGGTCACCCATTGTGTAGATCCGGCCGTCGGCAATCGCCACGCTGGAATAGCCCCGGCCAAGACCGCTTCCTTCCCAGACCAGCTTCGGACCGGATTCCGGCCAGCTCTGCAGCAGCCCCGTGTCCGGCGACACGGCGGAACGATCGGTTCCACGAAAAGTGGGCCAGGTTCCGGCCGTACCTTCCGCGGCACCACTCACAGAATTCAGAAACAGGATGCCTCCCCCCAGCAGGGCGCAGACAGTTTTGGACATTTGTTCACTCCGGATTGAGTTTCAAGGACAATGAATGAATCGCAAGGCCATGGCTGTACCTGACTTCCAAATCAGACAGCCATCTGAATTCCTTGCGACGACAAACGGGAAGCCACCGCCGAAGGATCGCAGCGATTGGCGACGACATCGTATGCTCACAGACGACACGTGGTTGCCGTCGGCTGTTGAGAAAGGCCCCCGTTGTGACTGGCAGGCATCAGCATTCTCAGCTGACGTAATCGGTTCGTCAACGGACTGACAAAATACCGGGAAACGCGGTCGTTTTTCCGCCCTCCGGCCTCATGACTGGCTGTGGGAGCCAAGGTTTTCGGTGGGAATGGGTCGACGGCGACGCCTGCGAAAGAGGGACCGGTCGCAGCTGTGGGGCAAACTGCAAACGCGTCGCAACGGTCCCCTGAATCGAATCGCGGTCGACCGTCTTCTCTGAGTTTGCTCTTTTCGACTCACCCTGTATGTTTCACATCGGGCGATCAGCGTTGGTTGTGAAATTCAGGAAGGCTGTCAAAACACGGCAGGCCGGGCAGCGATTCAGCCTGTGAGTCCAATCGGCCTCTGCCGCTGCATTTTTGTCAAATCGAAGCCAGTAGGCCGGGTCATGACCCGGCAATGTCGTTGGTCCGGCGGCGTGCCGGGTCGCGACCCGTCCTGCATCGTTTCAGTTTTCAACCTGCGCTGGACACGCGCCAACAACACATTTCCAATCTTCGCCGCACAACAGTGAGCGTTTTCTGATGCACCATTCCAGCCAGTTTGTGAAAACTTCTTCGGCGACATTTCTGACCCTGGTGATGCTCACGGCATCCACTGTTTACGGCCAGGCGATCGTCAACAACAAGAACCCGTCTCCTGACGCATTTCGCCAGCTGGACGAAACGTGGCCCACCGCCAACTCCTACCGAACCGCATCCGGCGCGCCGGGGCATGAATACTGGCAGCAGAAAGTTGACTACGACATCGATGTCGAACTGCATGATGATACTCAGCGAATCACCGGTTCGGAGACCATCACTTACACGAATCAGTCACCGGATACGCTCAACTATCTGTGGCTGCAGCTGGATGCCAATCGCTTTCATCCGTCGTCCAACGCGAACGCGCATCATCGAGCGCCATCGCTGGATGGCAGGATGACCTTCCATCATCTGGAAAGTATGTTGAAAGCGGAGAAGTTCCCTGGTGGAACTCGTATCGAAGAAGTGACGGACGCCGCGACCGGTCGACGGCTGAGCTATCGAGTGGTTGGAACCAACATGCGAGTGGATCTGCCGCAGCCGTTGGTACCAAAGACAGCATTCCGTTTTCGAGTTTCCTGGAATTACAACATTCCCGATGCCACGTTGCTGCGTGGGCGTGGCGGGTTTGAGCACTTCGAAAAAGACGGCAACAACATCTACGAGATTGCTCAGTGGTTTCCTCGTCTGTGTGCTTATTCGGATGTCTCCGGCTGGCAGCACAAGGAGTTTCTGGGGCAGGGCGAATTCGCACTGGAGTTCGGTGACTATAACGTGCGACTGACGGTTCCGGCCGATCACATTGTGGCGGCCACCGGCGAACTGCAAAACCCCAACGATGTGCTCACGGAAGCGCAACGAAGCCGCCTGGAAAAGGCTCGCACCGCCGAACGACCTGTGTTCATCGTGACTCCCGAGGAAGCGTTGGAGAATCAGAAATCTCCGGCAGCGGAAAAGAGGACCTGGATCTTTCATGCCCCGAACGTTCGCGACTTTGCCTTCGCGTCGTCGCGAAAGTTCATCTGGGATGCGATGGGGCACAACAGCGACGGCAATCGAGTTCTGGCGATGTCGTATTACCCGAACGAAGCGGAACCCTTGTGGAGTCGCTATTCAACTCAGGCCATTGTTCACACGCTGGATGTGTATTCGAAGTATACGTTTCGCTATCCGTATCCTGTTGCGATTTCTGTGAACGGTCCCGTGTACGGCATGGAATACCCCATGATCTGCTTCAACGGTCCTCGCCCCGAAGAAGACGGCACCTATTCCAAACGCACCAAGTACGCTCTGATTTCGGTGGTGATCCACGAAGTCGGCCACAACTATTTCCCCATGATTGTGAACACCGACGAACGCCAGTGGACATGGATGGATGAAGGTCTGAACACCTTTCTGCAGTATCTGTCGGAAGTCGAATGGGAAGAAAACTATCCCAGTCGCAGCGGCGAACCTTCAAAAATCACCGGTTACATGAAGAGCACTCAACAGGTGCCCATTATGACGAATTCGGAATCCATTCTGCAGTTCGGACCGAATGCCTATTCCAAGCCAGCTACCGCGTTGAACATTCTGCGGGAGACGATTCTTGGTCGCGACGTTTTCGATTTCGCATTCCGCGAATACTCCCGGCGCTGGATGTTTCGCCGTCCGTATCCGGCGGACTTCTTTCGCAGCATGGAAGACGCTTCCGGTGTCGACCTGGACTGGTTCTGGAAAGGATGGTTTTACAGTACCAATCACGTGGACATCGCGATCACCAATGTTCGTCACTATCAGATTGATGACGGCAACCCGGCTCGAAACAGTGAACTGAAAAAAGAAGAACGAGATTCCGAACCGGTGACGAAGTCTCAGGAACGCAATCAGAAACTGAAAAAGCGAGCTGACGAGTTTCCGGAGTTGAAAGACTTCTACAATTCGTATGACGATCTGGCCGTTTCCGACGACGAAAAGAAGAAGTTTCAGAAGTACCTGAATGGGCTGAAGCCCGAAGAACGTCGACTGCTGGGACTGAAGACACACTTCTACATCATCGATCTGGAGAATATTGGCGGACTTGTCATGCCCATTATTCTGCAGGCAACTCACGACGACGGCAGCACTCGCGAAATTCGTCTTCCTGCCGAAATCTGGACGCGTGATTCAAAGAAAACATCACGACTTGTGATGTCGCAGAAGCCAATTGTCTCCGTGAAACTTGATCCTCGACTGGAAACCGCCGACACGGACACCGGCAACAACGTTTTCCCTCCGGTGATCTCCAAAAGCCGATTCCAGCTGTACCGCGAAAGCAAAACCAAAAACGAAATGCAGAAAGCCGGTCACGGAAAAAAAACGGAGCCGGACGCTGAGAAATCAAAGTCCGACGAAATGCCCTCTCCAACCGACAGCGAAGCCAAAGCGGACGAGCCAAAGAACGAGAAGACTGTGCCTGAGAAGAAACCAGAGACCAGTCCTGAAAAGAAAATGCCCCGCGACACCAGCACCGAAGAACCGGAGGAAAACTGACAAGGGCTTCGCCCTTGTCCCGATGGCGTGGCGATGCGGTTTGAGGTAGGCAAGGTTCAACCGCCGAGATGCTCACGTTGTTCGCTTCGTCCGGAAGCAGGGGCTGGCTGTGGTTCAATGTCAAGTGGCATAGACATTCCAGTCGTTGGGCACTTGTGAGCATCCTTCGGTGGCACAGACATTCCTGTCCGGTGGCACAGACATTCCTGTCTGTGAAGTTCCGAACGGTCAAAGAGAATTCACCATGAAGACAACCTGGCGAACAAATTTCCTGCTGATGATCACGGCAATGGTTTATTGTTCCGCCACCGTCTTGGCTCATCCGTTTCATCATTCCACCAGCGAAATCGAATGGAACGGTCAGCGGCAGTGCTTCGAAGTCGCCATGAATCTGCCCGTGGCCGATCTGGAAGACGCGCTGTCGGTTTCGCTGAAGCGGCGAGTCAGACTCGACGACGGTGATGGCTGCGCGAAGGAGATTGCTGACTACCTGCACTCTCATCTGCAGGTAACGGCGGCTGAATGTTCAGCAAGTCAGATTCGCTGGATTGGGCGAGAACAGGAACTCCATTCCGTGTGGCTGTACTTCGAAGTTTATCCGAAGCCATCGCTGCAGAAGCCATCCGTCTCCGCGGGAGAAATCTTCGGCACGACGGCGATTGGCCGATCATTGCCAAAGAATGGCACAACAAACCGGGAAAGCCGGCCATCCGCGGAACCTGTGACTCGGTGGGAGGACTTATTCGAACGCAACGAATCGCCCACGATTGCCGCCGCAAAGCAATCGGCCGATACATCACCGGAGCAGGTCCATCGGAATGCGGCACCTGATCAGAGGCCGGATCACCAGAGCATCGCCGGGTCAGTTCCGATGACGATCGGAATCACCTGTTCGGTTCTGGCGGAAGTCCATCCGGAGCAGTCGCATCAGTTCGAAGTCACCATCGACGGCAGAACAATCACACACGACCTGATCATTCGCCCTAACGGACCCAATGCGACTCAACTGGTCTTTGCAAAGACGCCGCTTCAGCGTCGTACACTAATGAACTGATCCTCTTAACCGGACAGCGCCGGTTTTGGGCAGCGCCGGTTGTGGAGTGCGGTGGCTGGTCACCGCTTTGGATTTTGCCGGATCATCAACGCGGAACTGTTTTCCGAGTGCATTCCTGCGGTCCGTTGGCCTTCGGAGACGTGTGCATGTCTCTTCTCCCATGATCGGAGACAGTGAATTCCATCCAAAGCGGCGACAAGTCGTCGCACTCCAAAAGCAAACCGGAGCTGTTCGGCGACGACACTGATTTTCTGTGCCTCGGAATGACCGGGAATGTTCAGCCGCGCCCTCGACAAGATCGACACGCTACTGCGACGCGTTACAATTCGGCAGGGGATCGACCGGGCGTGATTCATTCGCGGGGTTGTCCGGAAGCCGTGATGCGAAGCTGCCTGTTGTCACCTTCAGCGGTACGCATGCCTTGTTGGTGTCTGTGTTGTCGTGATCGGTGGGACAGACTTCGCAGCAGACCATGCGTTGGGAAGGAAACCAGCCGAAGCGTCGTGACGGCGTCCGGGCAATGGATTTCCGGCCGAGCGATTTCAGGGCAGGGCTCAAAGTCGCATTGATGATGCTCAATGCCGGAACCGAAACGTGACTGTCGACGGAGCACAGTATGAATCAGGATGATATGTTTCATGATCGTGAAATCATGACCGAACGTTCGGAACGGATGATCCGTCGTGGCGTTGTGTTGCCTGTCCTTTGGCTGGGGCTGATGGCAGTCAGCATGAACGGTGCGATGGGAGCGGATGAGCCGGGGATTGCGGTACCACCGGGCTTTCGAGTTCAGCAGTTTGCGGACGACGATCTCGCTCAGGATATTCAGTCGCTTACGTTTGACGGGCAGGGCCGCGTTGTTGTTTCCGGTCCCGGCTATGTGCGGATTCTGATCGATACGAATAACGACGGTCGAGCCGACACCTTTCGCGAATTTGCCGGCGGCCCCAAAACCGGCGCGCAGGGAATGTACTTTCATGGCAGTGATCTGCTGTGTTCCGGTGATGACGGCGTTCTGTTGTATCGGGATCAGGATCAGAACGATCGTGCGGATGGGGATCCAACGACGATCCTTTCGATCAAAGCCGGTGGCGAACACGATGTCCATTCCATTCAGCACGGACCGGACGGCTGGTGGTACGTCATTGCCGGAAATGGTGTGAAGCTTTCTCCGGATTTGTTGAACGCGGCAACGTCGCCCGTGAAGGAACCTCAGGCGGGCATTTTGTTTCGTATGTCCCCCGACTTCAAATCGGTGGAAGTTCTGGCGGACGGCTTTCGAAATGCCTACGACTTTGCGTTCTCACTGTCCGGTGACCTGTTTACGTTTGACAGCGATGGGGAACGCGACGTGTCGTTGCCGTGGTACCGTCCCTGTCGAGTTTTCCACGTCTCACCCGGCTCCAGCGCGGGGTGGTTTTCAAGAAGCTGGAAACGTCCCAACGACTTTCCCCTGATGCCGAACGTCGTTGCGGAATTTGGTCGAGGTTCACCGACGGGAGTCGTGTGCTATCGCCACCAGCAGTTTCCCAGCCGGTTTATCGGAACGCTGTTCACGCTGGACTGGACGTTTGGGCGAATTCTTGCCGTGCCGCTTGAAGAAAATCAGGGCGACTGGCGATCGCAGGCCTTTCCGTTTGCGACGGGTACCGGGCACTTTGGGTTTGCTCCCACAGATCTGGACGTTGGTCCCGACGGCAGTCTGTACGTCAGTGTTGGAGGCCGTGGTTCTCGAGGCGGCGTTTTCCGCATCTTCTATTCGTCGGAAGACGAGGCAACCAAAGGTGCGCCGACCATCGGCGACGATCCTGTTCGCGAAGTCCTGACGGCTTCTCAACCATTCAGCAGCTGGTCGCGGAAACAATGGGAACCGATGGCTCGACAAGCGGGACCGCAACCATTTCAGAAAGCAGCACTGGACGAAGGACGTTCGGCCGTGGAACGCGTTCGAGCGATCGAAGTGCTGACGGAGATTTTCGGTGGTCCGGATGACGCCACTCAGTCAGCGCTGACTTCTGCACATTCGGTTCCTGTTCGTGCTCGAGCCGCGTGGGCACTGGGCCGAACAAAGCCGCCGCTGAAAGATCTGAAGTCGCTGGATGCGTATCTGAATGATGAGTCGCCATTGGTTCAGCGATCAGCAATGGAAGCGATTTTGTCGGCCGGTAACCCGAAGGCTCTGGATGTCGCGATGCCACGCATTGCGGCGGCCATGGTGTCGTCCAATCGAGCGGTCGCAAATGCTGCGATGCGACTGCTTCCCATTTGTTCAAACCAACAGATCAAAGAAATCGAAGCTCTGCTGGAACCATCCGAAGCCGGGCGAGTCCGAATGTGGCTGGGCCGTATCCAGCGCAATTCGGACTGGCAGGCCGAAACGCGCGAGCTGGCCACAAGGCGGCTCCAAACGGAGGGGCTTAGTCCGCAACAAATGCTGGAAACGTTGCGATTGCTGCAGATTTCCCTGGGCGACGTTGGTCCGGCCAAAGACGTGCCGCCGATGTTCGAAAGCTATACGGCTCGATCAGACGTGATGCGTCACAACCGAGTGCTCGGGGCGACACGCACGGCCCTCAAACAGAGGTTTCCGTCCGGACATGCAACGGTCAATCGCGAACTTCTGCGGACAATGGCCATGGTGGAAATGCAGGACGCCGCTGTCGTGGACCGGATTCTGTCGCAGATCACTTCGGATTCACTGCCGGCGGACGACATCGATCGGTTGGTGGCCGTGGCCGGAAACTTTGACAAAAGAACGCGACCGCAATCAATGGCGACCGCTGCGGCACTGGTGGGTCTGGATGCAAAAATCCAGCGAATGGGGCTGAAACAGGATGCTAACTGGGACGCTCGCATCGGCGAGCTGTTCGACGGGCTGTTGAAGTCCGACTCCGCGATGACGTCACGGATTTCCGAACAGTCCGAATTCGGTTGGCCGGGCCATGTTGTCCTGATCAATCGCCTGCCGGAATCGGAACGGCAGTCCGCCATCGACGCCTTTGCAAAACGAATTGCGGCAAACGCTGATTTCGAATGGACAACGGACGTCGTTCGGCTGCTCGGCAGTTCGCTGAACCCTGAACACCTGACACTGCTGAGAACTCGCCGAGATGATCCGTCCGTCGAAGAAGATGTTCTGTTGGTTCTTTCGAAGCAGCCAAAGCCGGAAGATCGGACACTCTTTGTGCGAGGATTGGATTCGACATCGCCGGACGTCACCGAAGCATCACTCGCTGCCTTGAAACAGCTTCCTCGCAACAACGCCGCTTCAGAACAGTACGCACTGCTGTCAGTCGCTCGCCGCCTGAA
>JAGQPY010000250.1 GCA_020426485.1 Planctomycetaceae bacterium | reverse complement strand
GTCCCGGCGGCGGCATGTGTTCGGGAATGAACGGCGCCGGAGGTGCCGGAATGATGGCCGGTTTCTTTGGCAACATGGCGATCGCGGGTGGCCGGCAGAATTCGCAAAGGCAAATGTTCAATCCGCAGAACCTTCCACAGATGCAGAACAGTCTGCTGGCGGCGGAAATGGCGGCCCGTCAGAGTCAGAAGGCCGTCCCAACTCCGGAACAGTTTGTCGCGGCTGCGATGAATTTCGACGCCGATCAGAGTACAGAACTCGATTCGGCCGAACTCACCCTGGTTGCCACGGCTGTGATGACAGAACTTCGGATGAGACAGCGAGGTATGCCAAATCGTGAAACATCCGCTGACAACGGGCTCACGGCATTCTCTCCGCCACCCCCTCGGCCACCGAACGACGGGCGAACTCCTGCTGTTCCGTCTTCACCGGCTGCGGTGATGCAGCAGATGACAGCAGCGTTTGTGAACAAGGCACTGACATTCGATGTCGACGGCTCGGGGGCATTGAACGCTGCCGAAACCCAACAGATGGCCATCGCCTTCCTGCGTTCGCTGAGCTGACGTCGTTAAAGCAGCTTGTTTACCGAGTATCTGCGTCGAATGGCTCTCAGCCGAGAAACTGCGCAACGGCACGACGCCGATTCCATCGGTGTTTTCGAAGAATGTTCGCGTTGCTAACGGGGCACTTGTATTCGAATTGAGTGAACTGGCGGTTAGTTGGATGCGCGACACGAAACAACGAACAGAGCAATCCAATCAATGAATGGCTCCAGTGGTCTATTCGGCCGCTTGAATGCCGCGATGTTAGCGGCCAATGAGCATTCCCAGGTGCTCTTTGGTGCACTTCCAGATCGTGTGGGCGGCATCGGCCTGAGGAATCATCGACAGCAGAAATTCGGCGCGGGAAACTCCAAATGGAGACTTTCCCGCAAGGAAGTCGGCTGGGAGAGGATGAGGATGAAAACCGTTGCGGTCGGCCAGCCGCATGGCTCGCTTGAGATGCCATGCCGACGTCACCAAACCGACGCGAATCGAGCCGCTTGAAAAGCGACGTCCCAGTTCGTGCATTTCTTCCGACGTGGTGCGGCCTCCCAGAAGTTCAATGCAATCCGCGGGAACTCCAAGTCGCGTCAGAACATCGCGACTTTGTTCGGAAGGGTCGGGAACTCCGGGCGTCAGGGTGGCGATGTTTCGTCCGGTACAGATGATGCGTTTCGCGAGTCCGCCGTGATAGAGCTGAGCCGTGACGATCAGGCGATCGCCGCTGGAATTCCCCTGAATTCTTTGATTTACCGCAGGAGATGAACCTCCCCCCAGAACCACAACGACATCAAACGCGTCCGCTTCCAGCGGATTGATGGTGCGGAACTCAGATTCCAGATTTCCGGCGATCAGGCTGGCGACGATACCGTTTCCACACAACGTGTACCCCAGCCAGACAACGGCAGCTGTCGATGTGAGCAGACGGCGGCCCGTGCGAACACACAGGATCATCAGGAATGTCAGCAGGTACCACAGGATTCCGTACGGCATCGCCAGCGCTGTCACCACTTTTTCGGCAGCACTTCGACCAAGGCCGAACCAAATGAGTGCCAGCACGACGACCGTGACAACACCCGTGCGAATGACGGTGCTTTGAAGCATTCGATCCCGAATCTGCTCGTTCATTTTTGATCGTTCGTTCTGGTAACCGATGACGGGCTGTCTGGTCTCGGCTGAGTTCAATGCCGATTGCTTTGCCGAGTGCCCGCTTTGAACGGCTTTCGGCGCAAGTCACGCTCAATTTCGTGAAGCAGACATCGAGCGTCTTTGAAGTGTCTTGAAAGAAGCAAAGTGCGGTTGTCAGGGAGACAAATCAATCCGCCGAATTTCAGGGCTTTCGAATGAAGTCGGCTGCATACGAACGTACTCGTTGCCCGTTGAGAACATGAAACATTCGCAGCTTTTCCACCGTTGCCGCACCGAAACGAGCCATCGGAACATGGATGATTTTCTTTTTGTATTTGCTGGCCAGTCGCCGCCAGCCAGCTCCCGGCGGCTTGTGGCTTAACAAAGCAATGTGTCGTTCCCGGCTGTAATACAAAGCCGCTGCCAGCAGACGTTCTTCCAGGGTGTCGGCGAAGTCAAACCGAGCGTCTCGAAACACATCCGGAATCGGCCGCGGCGGAAACAGAAACATACAGCCCCCGTAGCGAGCCACGGCGATTCCCGGTCCCACCATCTCACGAGTGAAATCCGTTGCGAACAAAGAAAGTGTGGATTCGTCATGATGTTCAGCGTGCCACGTGATCCGCCACGGATAGTCGCGAGGATCGGCAGGCGAATCAAACAGCATGACAACACAATCCAGTTTGCCGCGTGCGGGAGGGAAGACTTTCACATAAAGATCGCCCGTGTGCCAGTTTCGCAGGGTCTCACGAATGTCCAGGCCGTCTTTCATACTGGCGCTGAACTTTTCTGTTCGAGCCAGATCACTGCCCAGAAGGTCCAGAGCTGCGTCTCTGATGTGAGTGCGAAAACGTTCGATGGCGACGTCTTCCGGAGGCCAGCTGCACTGCCCGAACGGATCCCACGTTCGCTGCCATTCAACCTGCTGTCGCCGTTCCGGTCGTGACTGCAGCTGACAGTGCCGCCAGATCATCGGGTGCCCGGGGAGACGACTGAACACGTTCAGCGGAGTGGAATCCGGCAGAACAGTTCGATCGATCCCAAAACGCAGCACCGGGAACTCGTCATCATCGACGAACGGATATTGTCGCGCGGTTTCGGCCAGATGAATGGCAAACTGGTCTCCGGCCACCTGCTGTGCGGCAGTGACCAGCGTGTACAGATCCGGAGTCAGTCGACGATCCATCAGTGACAGATTTCGCACATACTTCAACAATACTCGCAGCAGTTGCGGCGTGATCGGCCGCCCGCGCGAACCAAATTCGCTGCGGTAACGATCCCGCGTGGCCAGCAGCAGAGCCTTGATGCCGTCGACGGACAGGTTTTCGTCATCTTCCAGTTCCGCTCGGGCAAGTTCGTACAGGCCGGTAATGAACGGGAGTTCGCCCAGCACAAAAGTCAGCGTCTTCTGAGAAACCGAGAAAATCTGAGCCGGGTTCAACGGCCGATCATTCGGGGCAGGGCGATCCACCACAGTCTGATAGCTGTCGCGAATCCACGGCCAGTCGGTCACACTGCAGATAAACAGAATGGCCTGTCCGGTGCGACTCAGTCGATGCAGTTCGTTGGCCATCAGGCAGACGAAGAAGCAGGCGACCGCTGGCAGCAGTTAGGCGAGTGGCCGTTTTGAACGTACCGTGATTTTTGTTTTGGGATATGATCCATTGTCGAAGTCTGGGAAGATCTGATTGGAGTTTTCAGAACGATTTGATGCTGGAGGATCGACATGGAGGTCGAATCGGTTCAGGTGGAACTGCTGCGGTTGGCGGCAGGGAAGCTCAGAGGCGAACACAAGCGGGCCTTGATTGCGGAAGTCACGGTGCGACTTTGCGGCGGCAAAGTTCGGCAGGCGGAAGATCGGTTCGGGTGGAACCGCAGGTGTATTCGCAGAGGCCTGGCCGAGCGTGAGTCCGGGGAGATCATTCCGGCGAACGATGCGAAGACCGGGCGGCAGCGGTTTGAAGATCTGCATCCGAAGTTTGCGGATGACCTTCGCGACATCGCTGAGCCGCAGACACAGACCGATCCGGAACTCAAATCAGACCGGCGGTATCTCAACCTGACGTCGACGGAAGTGCGAACGCGGCTCATCGACGAGAAAGGCTGGACGGACGATGAACTTCCGGCGGGTCGGTCGATGAGGCGAATTCTCAACCGCATGGGCTATCGGCTGAAGAAGATTCAGAAGGGGAAACCTCTGAAGAAGACCGAGCACACCGACGCGATCTTCGAAAACGTTCAGGCGGTGCGGTCTGCTTCGCGAGATGACCCGCAAACACTGGAAATTTCGGGGGATACAAAAGCGAAAGTGGCCATCGGCGATTATTCTCGCGGGGGAAAAAACACGGACCGGTTCAGACGGAAAAGCGGTCAAAGCGTGGGATCATGATCCACCGGCGAAAGAGAAACTCGTGCCGTTCGGCTTTCTCGTTCTGACCACCGGCGCGTTGATGCTGATCTTCGGGATGAGGGAAACGAGCGACTCGTGGGTTGACGCCCTGCAACTCTGGTGGACTCACGTGCGCGACCGGTTCCGCACGATCAAACGGCTGGTGATCTACCTGGACAACGGCCCGAACAATAACGGTCGCAGAACTCAGTTTCTCAAACGGATGGTTGAGTTCGCGGACTGGTCCGGCCTGGCAATCCACCTGGTTTTTTATCCGCCGTATCACAGCAAATACAATCCGGTGGAACGCTGCTGGTCGTCACTGGAACGCAGGTGGAGCGGCGTGCTGCTGAACTGCGTGTCATTCGTTCTGGAGTGCGCGCGTCGGATGACGTGGAAGGGCGAGCATCCCGAAGTCCTCGAACTTCCTGACATCGAATACCTCAACGGTGTGAAACTTTCAAAGAAGGACATGCGCCCCTGGGAAGCCCGCCTCGAACGCAAACCCGGCCTCGAAAGCTACGATATCCTCATCAAACCCCGGACGGTATCTTCCTGATGGCCATTCGCCCTATTGATCTGACGGCCTGGAAAGGCCGTCCTACTCATCGAATCATGGCTGACGCTGCACGAGGCTTTGAGCCGCCATTTTCGTTCGGCAGCTCATCGAGGAAGTCTGCCGCTTCCGATGATTGACCGGAATTGGTTCCTGCCGAGCAGGAATCTGCCTGCAGACCTCCGGACTTTGGGACAAGACGCTGGAAACACTGACCACTCGGCTACAATCCTCCGGGTGTCATTGTGGACACCGAAGAACACCCGATCGCTTACCATCAACTCAGGTCATCGCATCAAATCATGGATACTGAACTGCTGATAAATTCCATCTCCCGAATTGCTCACGTGGGAATGGTCATCGTGCTGGTTGGAGGCACCGCATTTCTCCGATTTGCTCTGCTGCCGTCACTGGAAGGTGACTCGACAGCCTTGATGGACCGAGTTCGCGGACGCTGGAAGAAATTTGTGCACGCCGGGATCGGTATTATTCTGATCAGCGGTTTCTACAACTTCTTCACCATGATTCCCCGCCACAAAGGTGACTCGCTGTATCACGCCCTGCTGGGAACCAAAATCCTGCTGGCGCTCTACCTGTTCTTTCTTGCGTCCGTGCTGGTGGGCAATCGCCCGTCATCGCAGAAGTTTCGCGACAACGCTCGCAAGTGGACCGGCGTCTCCCTGCTGATCGCCGCACTGATTGTCGCCGTCTCCGGTTTCGTCAAAGTCCGCCCGATTCCCGCCGAAAGATCACCAGTCACGACCGCCACTCCGACTCCGACCGACGCAACCGTTGCCGACTGATCGGCTGAACGTAATCGAAGCCAGTCAGGTAGGCCGGGTCAAGACCCGGCAGTTTGCCGCTTCGTGATCGAAGCGCAGGCGATTCGGAGTCGGTCAGCGACCGGGCTCACTTGGGCTGAGCGGGATTCATCATTGCTCCGCCCAAGACTCGCCGAAATCGTGTTTGTGTTGTCGACCGACCGCCATCAGCACCAATTGACAGAAGCGGGATGATGTGCTTCTGTCAGCAGTTCCAGATGACATGAATCCCGGGCCGTCAGAGGGATGTGCCTTGTGCAAAGTCGGTGTGCCCGTGCCGGGCCTTGACCCGGCCTACCTGAGCTGCTTGCGGAGTTTCATGGCGGCGGGAACAGCGGCTGCGTAGGCGAATGTTTGAAATGCGGCGAAGACCGCAAAGCTGTAATGCATCAGGAACGCGGCCATCGGATTGCCGTCGTACAGCTGCATGGGTGACATGATCCCCAGCACCACAAGGACTGTGGGCACCAGAAAATTCAGGCTGAACAGCAGCCCCACAGGAACGGACCACCATTTGTAGTTCAGTGAGAAGATCCCGATGACCAGAGAAGGAACGTGGACGGTCAGCAGCAGAATCAGGAATGGAATCTGTGAACTGTCCCAGCCTTCCGGAACGGTCCGGACAAGTTTCATGGAGATGATCAGCCACAGGAATGCCAGCAGCAGAACCATGGGTGTCTGGATCGCCACGGTGCTCAGGCCCGCCTGCCAGATGCGTTCCGGTTTTCGAATTCGGTAACCGACCTTTCGCAGTCGAGACACCGGTCGAATCTGAACCGGATCTCCATTCAGAAACCGCGTCAGGTCGTCGGCCAGATCTCGAGCAGAGGAGTAGCGATCCTCCGGACGGCGTTCCAGGCATGCCTGACAAATCACACGCAGATCGCGCGGGATGGAATCCATGCGTGGCAGAGAAATGTTTGCATCGGATCGCACCTGATCCAGAATCTCAATGGAATTGGTTCCTTCAAACAGACGTCTTCCGGTCAGCAGTTCGTACATCACGACGCCGATGGAAAAGACGTCGGTCGCCCGGCCGATGTCTTCGGTGCGGCAGGCGGCCTGTTCGGGAGCCATGTAAAGCGGCGTTCCCAGCATCAGACTGGTATGTGGAAGCGGCAGGTTGTCTTCCACCATGCGAGCCAGCCCGAAATCTGTCAGCATCGGACTTCCGGGCTCTTTGTCGGAGCCGTTCTCTGTCCGAATACTGTCCTTCAGAATGATGTTGCCTGGCTTAATGTCCAGATGCAGAACTCCGGAATCATGGCAGTACGCCACCGCGCTGGCCAGCTGCTGAATGAAACGGGCCACCACCTGAGCCGGCAGCGGCCCCGGACACCTGCGCAGCCACGCTGCCAGATCGCCGCCGGGACACCACTCCGAGACCAGATAGCACAATTGCCCGCTGACACCAAATTCATGGACCGCCACAAGTCCGGGATGAGACAGCCCCGCTGCGACTTTGGCTTCTCGCAGAAAACGACTCCGCAGCGTTGGGTTTCCGAACACATCCAGCCGTGGCAACTTCAGAGCCACGTGTCGGTCCAGACGTTCATCCAGAGCATAAAAAACACTGCCCATTCCCCCGCGTCCGACAACCTGAAGCAGTCGAAAATGTTCAATGGAGGACAGGCCGGTCTCTTCGGAAAGCTCAAAGGAGCCATCGACGTCTCCTGAACTGCCGGAGAGCGGCTGTGTCTCCTCAGGATCCTGCGCTGTGGCATTTTCCATGTGAACCTTCAGAAGCTTTTCCACGCCAGCGCGAAGGTCTGCCTCATCGCCGCAGGCATTCTTCAGAAAATCCGGCCACTCGTGCGGGGCGTACTTATCAACGGCTTCAAGAAACAAAGCTTTAATGCGGGAATTTTGGCTCATTGGGAAATGATGAGGTTTGCTGTACGTACGTTCACATGCCGTGCGTTTCGCGTATCGCCAAATGGTTCAATGATCCGCCAAAAATTCGAATAACGGGAAAAGTCGGGCGCGGTGGCATTCCTGAGGCAGGTCTGATTCGCTGCCATCCCTGCATCGCGCAGCGGTGTATTCATGTGACCACCCTTCAGCCTCGTGAATCAAGTTGCCCTGGAATGGCCACACAGTGAGTGTCGGGCAGGCGCTACCTGCCTTTCACTGGATAGTCAATGAGTCAGCAGACGGGAGCCTTCCCGAAACTCACTGACCATTCTGTTTTCGCTGATTACCACGCTTCTTCTTTCCGGCGTTGTTGGCGTTGTCCGCGTTCTTTCGTGGAAGTCCTGCCGGAGCGACGTGGCAGCGTTCGGCCCATTGGTGCCACAGCGACTTCAGTTCGCTCACACGTTCCGGTTCGGCCGCCGCCAGATCGTGTTGTTCGGTGCGATCTGCTTTCAGGTTGTACAGTTCCCAGGCTCCACGGCCGCCCAGTCGAACAAGTTTCCAGTCGCCTTTGCGAACGGCAGCATTGCCTTCGTGTTCCCAGTACAGGGCGGAGCGATCGATGGATTCATTGTGAAACAGCGGCTGCAGGCTGAGACCTTCCATGGAAAGAATCTGTTGTCCTTTGTGTTCTGTTGGATATTTGGCACCGGAAACGTCCGCCACCGTGGCCATGACGTCGATCAGGTGAGCCGGTTCGTGACAGAAAGTGCCCTTTGCCGAAAATCCGGCCGGCCAGTGCACGATGAGTGGAGTGCTGATGCCGCCTTCGTGGTTGTAGTGTTTGTATTTGCGAAACG
>JAGQPY010000024.1 GCA_020426485.1 Planctomycetaceae bacterium | reverse complement strand
GGCCCAGCTTCCGAATTCTTACGAATTCGGCTACGAATTCTCTTCACGGCGTTGGGCACTGCCTACGTTCAGCGAGGTTTGTGTTCAGATTTCGGTGTGATTGAATCGCTGTGCGGGTGGCGTTACTGTTGTTCTGACCGCAGTGGCGGCAAAATCGTCTTATTCGCCGGAGAAGAAACATGAAATGTACTGTCGCGATGTTGTGCCTGCTGTGTTCTGTGGCGGCGGTTCCTGCCGCTGAGATCCGACTCCCGGGTGCACGCCCCGTGATCGATGCTGCGGAATATCCAACGCTGCAGGCCGCTCTGGATGCGGTGCCGGCCAAAGGCGGAATCGTGCGATTACCGCCGGGAGATTTCGAAATCACCGAACCTCTGGTGTTGAGGACCGGTGATACTCGACTGGAAGGTTCCGGTGCCGCCACCAACATCATCAACCGCAACGAAAACGGTCAACCGGCTCTGCTGGTTCAGCATGCGGATGGAACCAAGGTGAAGAAGGCCGATCGACTGTGGCGAATCAATCTGACGGGATTTCGAATCACCGGCAACGCCGCCAGCGGCCATGGAATTCACGCCATTCTGATTGAAGAGATCTTTGTTCAGGGCGTATCGGTGTCCTACAACGGAGGCGACGGCATTCGGCTGGATCAGTGCTACGAAGATCCGCGAGTTTCGGACTGCCTGCTGACGTACAACAAAGGAGTGGGCTTGTTTCTGGCGGGTTGTCACGACATCGTCGTCAATGCGAATCACTTCGAAGAAAACCAGGACGCTCTGCACTGCATCGACAGCTTCAATCTGTGCATGAACGGCAACAATCTGGACGACCATCTTGGTCGAGGCGTGCTGATCGAGAACACGTATGGTTCCGTGCTGTCCGGAAACATGATTGAAGAATGCAACGGAACGGCCGTCACTCTGGATCGTGACTGCTACGGCATCACCATCAGCGCCAACGTGATTGCTCATAACGGCGGCGGCGTGGACCTGATGGATGCTCACGGTTGTGCGGTCAGTGCCAATACGTTCACGATTAACAAGACCAATGCACTGCGAATCGGGCCGAACAGTGGTCGCATTACGGTCACCGGAAACAATTTTTCCAACAGCTACATTGGTGACAATCAGGTGAAGCGAGGAACGGACGACCTGGAGGCGTCTGGTCTGGTGCTGGATTCTGCCAGCCATGTTGTGATCAGCGGAAACATTTTCGCCGGCCTGAAACCGAAGGCTATCCAGGTCATCGGTAACTCCGGAAACCAAATTCAGCTGAACGGAAATCTGGTTCTGGACAGCGAAACGGACTTGAAGTAGCCATCAAACTTCATGTGCCGGATCGGAATCTCGCCCCCGGCAATCACCTGCGTGTTGTCATCATCATTGCGTGAGCAACTCGGCGGCTTCCAGGGCGAAATAAGTGAGAACGCCATCGGCACCGGCTCGTTTGAAGCACAGCAGGCTTTCCAGAATGGCCTTCTTTCTGTCCAGCCAGCCGTTTCCAATGGCTGCCGAGATCATGGAATATTCGCCGCTGACCTGGTATGCGAACGTGGGCACCTGAAATTCGTCGCGGATGCGGCGCACGATGTCCAGGTAGGGCATGCCGGGTTTCACCATCACCATGTCTGCACCTTCGGAAAGATCCAGTTTGACTTCGCGCAGAGCTTCGTTGGAGTTTGCGGGATCCATTTGATAGGTCCGCTTGTCGCCGGTGCCCAGATTTCCAGCGGACCCCACGGCGTCTCGAAATGGTCCGTAAAACGCCGATGCATACTTCGCCGCATAGGAAAGGATCTGTACGTTGCTGAAACCGGCTTCATCCAGAGCCGTCCGAATCACGCCGACTCGGCCATCCATCATGTCGGAAGGAGCGATCACATCGCAGCCGGCCTTGGCCTGGTTAATGGCCTGTTGAGCCAACACGGTCAGGCTTTCATCGTTGGCCACGTAGCCATCTCGCAGAACGCCGTCCTGTCCGTGAGTCGTATAGGGATCCAGCGCGACGTCGGCGATCAGGCCGATCTCGGGATGAGCCGCTTTGATGGCTCGCATGGTGCGGCAGATCAGGTTTTCGGAATTCAGCGCTTCGTGGCCTTCCGGTGATTTATTTTCGGAGGGCGTCACTGGAAAGATCGCCAGAGCCGGGATGCCAAGCTTTGCGGCTCGACCGGCTGTCGCGACGGCCTGATCAATGCTGAGCCGATGGACACCGGGCATGGACGATACGGCCTCCTGTACGTTTTCGCCTTCGCAAACGAACAGAGGAAGAATCAGGTCGTGAACGGTCAGGTTGTTTTCACGCACCAGATTGCGGCTCCAGTCCGTCCGTCGATTACGCCGCATGCGGATGGCGGGAAAGCGGTCTGTGGTCAGCCGAAAATCGTTCATAAATGCCTCTCCGCAATTCACTGCGGCCAATGCAACCCTTGGAAAGCTGGAAAACTACATTCGGGCTTTAACGAAACCGACACGACACATGTTTGTCGATTGTTCGGCATTCCGTCGCAGATCCCCTGCCCCGGCAGGCAGCGCTGTGAAGGACTTTCAATTCAGTAAAGAACGTTTGGCTCGACCCGGAGGGCAATCGCTGCAGGCGTGACCTCCCCTTTGGGTCGGGTTAAACGAAGAAATCTGCTTCACAGCGTTTGATTTGAATGGGCTCAGACCTGCTTCGTGACGTGAATCGGAGTGGGGACGGCCGTTTTTTTGGCTTCGGTTTCCGTGAGCCGGGGCCTGACTCCATTGAATCGACAGTCCGCCGGCTCAGTAGCGTAGCAAAGATTGCGTTCTGAATCTGCGATTCGGGGCGCGACTCCGGTCGTTCACCACAGATGCGAAGTCAGCCGTTTGAATCGCCGTCGGGAATCTGCCATTTCCGGCAATTGCTTCACACCGAATTCACGAGCCACGTTTATACTGGCGGGTCTTTGCACGGCACTGGCCGGGAACGGCATTTGTATAAACTTCCCGGCCATTTTTCTTAATCCGCACGCCTTCTTCAGGCAGGGATTCCGCATTTTGTTCTGGTTCAGGTCTCGACAGTTCTGGAAGGTTCTTGGCGCGTATGCCCTGTTGTCGGCGGTTGCCCTCGGCATTCTGGTGGTTTCGCTGCGCAATGTGCTGGAATCCAATACGCGAGAAGCTCTGGAAGGAGACGTACGCCACCAGGTGGCTCTGATGCGGGAGTCGTTTTCTCACGGGGACACAGCTGTCCTGTTTGATCGATGGAGAACCGGCCTTCAGATGCGAGGCCAGCAATTGGTACTTTGCGATCTGCAGGGCAAGCCACTGGCTCGTGAACCGCAGACGTCTTCGACGGAAGTCTTTTCGGATTCTCTGCTGCGATCGTTGTCGCTGAGTGTGGGCAATCTGCCGGCTGTTCGCTGGAGTCCCGATCGGAATCGATGGCTCTATGGGTTCCTGAAGGTGGAGAGCCCTTCGGGAGAACCCCGGCTGCTGATTCTGGCGTCCGATGTTCGTTCGCGGATGAGTCAGACGGAGACGAACGGCAACTGGGCGGTTCGAGTGGCCGTGATTTCATGGATCTGCGGCACGGCCTGTCTGGCCATGCTGGCGATTGCCTTTCTGCGACCGTTTCGCATGCTGATGAAAGTGATTCAGTCGCGCGATGAAGAACCCCGTCGCCGAGACCTGCTGATTCGACTGTCCGATCGCCGCGACGAGTTTGGTCAGGTTGCCCGATTTGTTGATTCGCTCGATCGTGAGCGTCGTGAAAAACTGCACGATGTTCGTCTTCAGGAACAGTCCATGCGTTCGTCGACGACTCAGCTGTCGGCCATGCTGGAGGCGATGGTGGAAGGCGTCATTGCCGTCGATGAACAGCAGCGAATCCTGTTTGCCAACAACGTGGCCTGTCGCCTGTTTGGGCTGGATCGATCAACAGTCGAAGGTCGACGAATTTTTGAAATTCTGCGAATCAATCACGTTCAGGAGGCTGTCGACGAGTCCTTGAAGAAAGGCGAATCTGTGGCCGTCGAGTTCCGGCAGCCGCGCACGGAGGCTCGTGTTGCTCTGGTGGTTTCGCCCATCGTTGATCAGGGCGGTGCCGTGCTTGTCTTTGATGACGTCACAGAAGTCCGCCGTCTGGAATCCATGCGTCGGGACTTTGTCAGCGGTGTGGGGCACGAACTGAAGACACCTCTGACGGTGATTCAGGCGTGTACGGAAACGCTGCTGGACGGAGCTGTCGATGATCCCGGTGCGGCGCGAAGATTCCTGATTCAGATCGAAGAGCAGTCAGAACGACTGTTGGAACTGATTCTGGGTATGCTGCAGCTGTCGCGGCTGGAATCGGGGCAGCAGGTCTTTGAAAGTCTTCCGGTTGACCTGCGTGAGGTCGCCGAACGCGTTGTGTCTTCTGTAAGAACCATTGCCGACGGTAAACAGATATCGCTGACGATTGAAGGAGAGCCGGAGCTTTTTGTTCTGGGCGACTATCAGGCCATTCGCACGATTCTGGGAAACCTGGTCGACAACGCCATCAAGTACACTCCGGAAAAAGGGGCCGTCCGTGTCGAACTGATTGCGGAAACGAATGTCCATGTGGCTCGCGTCGTGGACAACGGTCTGGGTATTCCGGAAAAGGATCAGCACCGTGTGTTTGAACGCTTTTACCGAGTGGATGCGGACAGAAATCGGGAACGCGGTGGCACGGGACTGGGGCTGGCGATTGTGAAGCACCTCTGTCAGGCCATGAATGCCGAAGTGTCACTCAAGAGCCGTACCAACGTTGGTTCTTCTATCGAAGTCCGGTTTCATCTGGACGCGCCACTGGATGATTCGTCAGGTGGATCGGATTGAGAACACCAGTGTCCCTGGTTTCGGTCTCCGTGAGCAGGGGATGACGCTGTTCAGCATCGCGTCCGCGATGAAGAACCGATCACAAAACCGGGACTGGCTCTCGAAACGGGGCAGAAAGCCTCTGAAGTGCCCCCCCGGGACGTGTAGCTGTCCCGGTTCTGTCGGCTGATAATCAACTGGACGATTGATTCGCGGACGAGTACTCAATCGACGGTCCGCCTGGTGCGTGAGCGTCGCCGGTCGACCGATCACTTGTGTGTCGCCGAAGTCGTGAGACGTTGGAGGTCTGAGGTCTCACGACTTCGGCGACCGGGAGAATTTTTTCCCGTCGCAGCCTTACAGGTCCAGCACGCGATTCATCTGAGCAGCGATGTCGGCCAGATGAGCCCTGTCGCCACCGGGAACTTCGGCTGTCGCCCATCCGCGATAATCGATTTTGCGAAGTTCGTCACGGACCTTTGTCCAATCGATGCTGCCCTCACCCAGTGGCTTGCCGAAACCTTTCCGCAGACCTTCATTCATCGCGACATTCAGGTCAAACTCTTTGATGTCCAGTTTCTTAATGCGCTGACCAAGAACTTCGATCCAGTGCTGAGGCCAGCCCCAGCGCACGACATTGCCGACGTCGAAGTATGACATGACCCATGGGCTGTTGATCTCGTCAATGAAGCGAGCCATCCCCAGAGGCTCAATCAGGTACGATGCCCAGACGTTTTCCAGCAGTATGTAGACTTCGTTTTTTTCCGCGTGATCGATCGCACGACGAATGATCTCCTGAGTCTCCTGATAGTTCTGCAGATAGCCAATGGACTGGTCGTAGCGAACAACATGCAGCACACTGTTTGCCCCCAGCATCTTTGCCTGATCGATGGCACCACGAATGTCCGGGTTGCTGGAGTTGACGACGCCATGGATCGGAAAGTCGGTCTTCTCACGGGCGTCTGCCAGCTCTTTGATTTCATCTGCTTTGGTCGGATCCAGCTGCGCGCGGGCTTCGACGCCGTCGAAACCAATGTCCCTGAGCATTTTGAGTTTGTCGATCGTGGTCAGCTTGTCCGTGATCATGTGATACTTGACAGCCTTCCGAATTCGCCCTCGAAACTCGCCCGTCTGGACGGTATTCGCAGCCATCAACGGGGCTCCCCCCAAAACCGCGGATGCCATCAGGCTGGCAGATTTCAAAAACTGACGTCGATTGTTGATCAATGACATGGAAGGCAATCCGCTGAATTGAGGTCAGAGGTTCCGGGCAGGCAGATGGGGGCTCTGGTCAGGCCGCGATTTTGTGCCGGAATGGCGAGTAAAAACGGCGCCACCGGATTCAAAAAGCGTCGTGATCCTCAGGACCGGACAGAATCCGGGAATCTGACTCCAGGAATCTGCGTCGGAGGATTCAGCCTCTGGCACCGGCGACCGGTGAATGTTAGTCTGGTCGCGGCTGTGGCTCCAACCAAAGAATTTTCGGATTAATCTGACACACTGGTGGCAATCAGTGCCGCTCAAGTGTCGGTTTTGGGGGAGTCCGGACGCCGGTGGACGGTCTGTTTCCCCGAAAAACCCTTCTTTTGTCGACCTCTCTCACGTCCCATTCTGGACGCAAGTCTGTTGACCTGTCATTCTTAGCACACGAAAGTCTTCGTGTTTTCTATAGTCACCCTGTACTCGCAGCTGGTTCATGTTTGCGGAAGACCCGCAGGCGGGCGAGTTTCGTTGATTGGTTTCCTTCCTTGGCATCAAGGGATAAGGAAGCAGGTCGTCGAGACACTGAAGTCTCACAGAATGTGGTGGAATTTATGCCGGTTGTTGACGTTGATGCGAATGCTCCCGCCAGGAACAAGTGCCGTGGAATTTTCATGGCCGCAATTCTGCTGGCGTTCTGTCCGGCGCTGACATTCGCTGATGAAACCGTTGCCGGTGCAGCAGCAGCTGAGGCCGATGCTGCTCAGCTAAGTCCAGCCAAGGCGTATGAGCTCAAACAGCAGGAGATGGTCCGCACTCTCAAGAAGATGGACAATTCACTGCTGACGCCCGAAATCTTCAAAGCGTTCAGCAGCGGAAACAGAGACTATCGGTCTGTGCTGTCGTCCGGCACCAATGGACGAAATCCCAAAGATATGGAGACCCTGCGAATGGGTCTTCGATACCGTATCTATTCTCTGTCGGACCGCGATATCCAGAATGACGCTCGGGCATTGGAAGATGCCTACAAGAATCTGTCACGGGACCTCGGACGCGCCGGATCTCTGATGCCAAACCCTGGAGACAAGCAACGATTTCGAGAACTCCTGTTCTCGGAAGCGGTGCCGATGCTTCAGAAGCTTCTCGATAATAATCTGCTGGCACGGTCCCTGGCACTCGAAGCTCTTCTGGAAACGATCGTTGCGACGCCCAGCAACCGAAAGCCTTCGCTTTACGACACGGTCGATGACATTTACATCAATGTGCTGAAAAGCCCGGATCAGCCGGATGTTATTAAAGCTCGAACCGCCCACTCCATTCGCAAGTACCTGGTCAAGGCGGATGCGGTGCCACAGGTTCAGATTGCCTTCGCAACGGCTATCATCAATGAGTTGAAAAACAATCTCACAGACAAAGACTACCAGTACGTTCTTCTGACCGCGCTGGAGGAAATCGCTGCTCCTCGCGAAGTCGTCGGACAGAAGCGGCCGATCGTCATGATGGCCGCCACCGACGTCATGAGGGACCGCAGTCGAGACAACCTTGTCCGGTGTCGTGCGGCCTCCATTCTGGGAATCGCCGGCAGCGATTCTCAAATCAACTACGACGTGCTGGCCTGGGCTGTTTCAGAGCTGGCTTTGGAAATGGGGTCACGCTTCAACCAGTCACAGAACAGATCGAGTCCGGAATGGCAGCTGTGCGGCTGGTATCTGTATCTGGCCTTCCACCATGCAGATCGCCAGAAAATGTCCAATGGATTCCTCAATCGCGCTCCCAAGTCCACGGTGGTTCGCGATGCCTATCAAAACAGCCTTCCCGTCATGCTGGACCTGATGGTCTCTAAAAACCCCGTCCCGAATGCAAAACTTGGCGCTCTGTTGAAGTGGACAAACGGGAATAAACCAAATCCGCTGGTCTACGATCCCGCCGCTCCGCCACTGCAGTAGATTCCGACCACTGCAATAGTTTTTGAAAGTCAGGCCCCGCCGGGATGCTGGTACCGTTTCCGTCAGCTACAATGATCGCCTGATGAAGACGGTGTCGGGATGGACCACTGGTCGGCTTCAAATGTTGTCTCTGAAGCTTCCGACTGACGATTGTCGGCAGCCATCAGTGCCGCCCCTTTCCCGCGCCCGCCTTTTCCGGACACGCGAGTAACGTACTCTTGCGTAAATCTTTGAAGTCTCGCAGTCAGCCCGGCGACCGATTGATGGTGATGCTGACCACTTCAGGCTTCAGTCTTAATTCGACAGGCTGCGAAAGCAATCAGGATGACGGCCCCTCGTGTTTGTGTGCTGCGTGCACCGGGTACAAATTGCGATCTCGAAACAGCCAGAGCTTTCGAGCTGGCTGGTGGCAAGGCAGATCGAATCCACCTGTTTCGACTGCTGGAAGACCCCTCGCTGCTGAAGGCCTATCAGATCCTGTGCGTCCCGGGTGGCTTCAGCTATGGAGACGATATCGGAGCCGGCGTGATTTTTTCACGTCAGCTGCGTGGTCAACTGAATGATGCCATGAAGGAGTTTCTGAATTCCGATCGTCTTCTGCTGGGCATCTGCAACGGCTTTCAGGTCATTCTGAAAGCCGGACTTCTGATGCGACGCGGGTTCGAATCTGATTCGCAATCGCCCTACGAAGACAAAGTCACGCTCACATGGAACCGCAGTGGACGCTACACCGATCGCTGGGTTCGCCTGAAAGTGACGTCCGCCAACAGCGTGTTCCTGAAAGATATTGACGAGCTGGATGTGCCGATTGCGCATGCCGAAGGCCGGATCGCTGTGTCTGACGACGGCGTGCTGGAGGAACTGCGGTCAAATTCACAGATCGCCTTGTGCTACTGGAACTCAGACGCAGCCCGGAAAGCCGCTGAAACGGGTGACCCCACGAAGATTGATATCCTTCCGGAGCCCGTGAATCCCAACGGCTCGCTGGCCAACATCGCCGGCCTGTCGGACACCACCGGTCGAGTGCTGGGACTCATGCCGCATCCCGAACGCTATCTGTTTGCAACTCAGCATCCCCAATGGACTCGACTGGGACTGCGCGGCGAAGGTCAGGGTCTGCAGCTGTTCCGAAATGCCGTCCACTACTTCACCTGATAAGGGCTTCGCCATCAACCTGACGGCGTGGTAAGGCATTCGGAGTGGATCGATTTCACCGCCGAATCGCTCCCGATGGTCACTTTGCCCATGCAACGATTTGGGAGCCGCAGCTTCAGGAACTGCTCGCAGAAAGCAGCTCCCGCAGACTCAGAACAAAAGTGAAGTCGGCGATGACGGTGGCTTCAGTGTTCGCTGCCATTCGAAATCTGCTCTTGGCGAATTTTTCGGTGCAACGGTAAAATCTGCCGGTGGACTTCAGGGAAGACTATGTTGGTCCTGACTTACAGGACACATTGCAGGAGGCAATGCCGTGAACCGTGTTTTGATCATTGGCCTGGATACCGTCGTCGGAAACGCTCTTGGGCGGCACTTTTCGGATATGTGCCAGGTGGCCGGCCTTTGGTTTCGAAAGCCTGTCAGTCATTCCGGCATCACGGGTCAGCGAATTTCAGAATCCGCATTGCAGGAACAAGTGGCTCAGGCCGACACCGTCATTTTCTGCGGTGATGCCGGCCGGTCTTCCTGGGATGATTCGTTCGGTGAACTGGCTGCAGAACAACAGTGGCTCGAAGGCAGCCTGAACGCACTGGCCCCTGCCAGTCGCTTCGTCTTTGTTTCCAGTGACGCTGTCTACAGTGGTCCCGCGCTGTTTCATAACGACGGAGACATGCAGTGCGATCGTTCGCAGATCGCGACCGAACTGTTAAAGCTGGAAGAACGCGTGCAGAAGACTCAGCATTCGCTGATTCTCAGAACCAACGCACTGGGTGTATCACTGGACGGCCGATCGTGGTGCGACCGAATCTTTGCGTCACTGAATTCGGGCCGAAAGCTCAGCGTTCGAGCCGACGTTTTTTCCACGCCCATCTTTGCCGGGACGCTGGCGGAACTGACGGAAGCCTGCCTGAATCGCCAGGCCACGGGCATTCTGAACATCGCCGGCGCGGAGCGAACAACTCCGTGGCATCTGGCCACTGCCATTTCAACAGCAAGCGGTGCAAATCGCGAGCAGCTGTCGCCCCTGCCATCAGACGGTCACTCCTGCGAACGATCGCTGCGCTGTCAGCGCTTGCGTTCTGAATTCGGCCTGTATTCGCCCATGGTGAAGGATCTGGTTGAGCATCTTACCGATCTGGTCACCGAACAGAGGCGACAGCCTGTCGCAGCCTGACATCGAGAACAGCACGTTTCCTGATTACCTGTTCGGGCCGGGACGAGCCGTCAAGACACGCGGCCCAACCATTACAGCGCATGTGGTCTGTGTGTCTGGCCCGGCAGGAGTCTCAATGCTGTCGTTGATGAGGCGCGGTGCTACTTGATTTTGTGATCACGATTAACAGTCACGCCCAGCATTTCGCCTTCAAACATCAGTTCGCCGTTGACAAACCCCTGAAACTCAAACTGAGCCAGCTTGCGAGCCCGGACTCGACTGACGCGAGCCACAAGGTCCAGTCGTGAGTTCGGGAAGATCGGCTTTCGAAATCTGACAGCATCCATGCCGCCGAAACCCAGATAGTCGCCTCCAATCAGGTCGTACTTTCTGGCGTAAAAGCCACCCAGCTGAGCCGCACATTCGCACTGAACGACCCCCGGCATCAACGGAAACCCGGGCATGTGTCCGGCAATCCAGAACTCCTTGTCAGTCACATCTTTATAGCCGACGATGGTGTGCGTTGGTTCGTCAACGTGGACGATCCCGGACAACTGCTCCATTTCGTGCCGCTGCGGATTCACGCGACGAATGTCATCCAGCGTGAAGATCGGCTTCGAAAAATTGAACTGGCTCATGTCAACAAGAGGTTCGGACGGCATTTTCTCACAGACTTTCAACGGACTGAAATCGAAAAACGCTGCACCCTTCGGCGGCATTTTTTGTGGACGTATTGTTTCCGGAAACGCGCTCTATCCAAAGCCTACTATGGATGTAATTTGTGAGATATCTGTGAGTAGTCGATCGGGGCGGGTTTCGGGGTCCTTCAGAAGCTCCTGAGGAGCTTCCAGACCTTTCTTTTCGCAGGCCAGCAGCGCCGTTTTCATGCCGACCGCTTTAGCGGGGACCAGATCCGTTTCCAGTCGACAACTGACATGAATCGCCTCGTGAGGTTCAATCCCCTGACCGGCTAACTGAGCGATCGCCTGCTGATAAAAAGACCTTGATGGTTTACGAATGGCCATCTGGTACGAGAACAGATTGAACGCCGGTGTGAACAGGTTTGTCATGGGCGGCAGCGGTTCCTGCAGATTCAAAGCTCGCATCACCTGAACCAAGGTGAATGACTGACCGTCCGCCAACAGGCCCTGCCTGCATCCGGAATCCGCAATCGTTGTCAGCGCTCTGACGGTCCCCGGTCGAACTTCCGTGCCCTGCAGATTGCAGTGAAAAAAGAAGGCCACTTTTTCTGCCAGACCCGCCTGAGTCCCCAAAGTGCTCTGATCGTACTTGTAGTCCTTGTCAAACAGACGATCGATGACGGCGCTCCATAAATCGACAAGGCTGACATCCGTAAAATCGCCCTTCAGCTTTGTGGGAACCATCGATAACCGTTCTGCGTAGTCCCGATACTGCTGAATCATCGACTGCCACGGCGGACCGGGCTTGCGATACATGCTGTTCCACATGTTGAACTCCTGGATCGTCTTTTCCAGAGCTACCTGCAGTCGAATTTCAGGTTCGGGAAACAGCGTGAATTTCCCGTCGGCAGTCCTCAGCAGCGTTCCGTAAACGTCCCAGAGAACGACTTTCAGACCCGGCAGGAATTCGATAAACGGTCTGGCCTTCACGGCCTGTGGCGGCGGCACCTTCGGCCACAACAGGTGACGTTCATCCAGAGCTTCGGCGTATTCAGCAATCGTCAGTGCCATAGTGATCCGCGATCAGGAAGTTCGGCGTGATGAGCAACGGAAGATTAAAGCACGTTCCTGCCGTCGATTGAAGAACAGAGGTCAGAGTTCATTCAAGTTTTCGACGCAACACCCGGCTTTGAATTCGAACCGTTTTGAATTCGAATGGGACCAGTTCAGCACCGAAACGCGGTTGTCCCTTTTTCCCTGACGCCTTGCGACTCCGCGAAGTACACGGTCAGAAAAAATCGTTCGGCCATTCGTCGACCGATGCTCTCGATTCTGAAGTCAGACGCCGCCACCAAAGACCGAGTCCGCGGCAAATGCTTCACCGGCGGATGGAACCGGAAGAATCTTCGTGACATAATCACAGTGTTTCAGGCCGCCTGAATATGTGGTCGCCCTGTGCTCGACAGGCACTTTCGGAATCATCCCCATGCACTATCCGCGTCGTGAAATCCTGAGATCTCTGGTGAGCGGTTCGCTGCTGATGCCCGGACTGTTGTCAGAACTGCTGGCGGACACCACGTCCGATTCCGCAGATCCGCTTTCGCCGAAGCGGCCGCATTTTGAAGCGAAAGCAAAACGTGTCATCTTTGTGTTTTCCAACGGCGGTGTGTCGCACATGGACACGTTCGACTACAAGCCGGAATTGTTCAAAGCCGATGGAAAAAAGACGGGGGTCGGCGGAGGCCTGTCGAATCAGGAGCGAGTTCTGCTGAAGCCGTTGTGGGACTTCAAACCCGGCGGTCAGTGCGGAACACTGGTCAGCGATCTGTTTCCGCATCTGCGGGAACTGGTGGACGACATCTGCGTCATCCGGTCGCTCAGCGGCAATGACAATGAACACTATAACGCCACTCTGGGAATGCACACCGGTTCGTTCTTCTTCTCCCGGCCGAGCATCGGATCGTGGGTCAGCTACGGTCTGGGAACCGTGAACCAGAACCTGCCGTCCTTCATTGCGCTGGCTCCTCAGATGCCATATGCCGGAACGCAGATCTTCAACAATGATTTTCTTCCGGCGTACCATCAGGGTGTGCGAGTCATCGGCGGAGCGGAGCCGATTCCCGATCTGGCAAAGCGAACTCAAACGCCCGGACTGCAGGAACTGGAACTCGGGCTGGCCGACGTGCTCAACAATCGTCACCTCACAGCGCGAGGCCATGACACCGATCTGTCCGCCCGTATCCGCACGTTTGAAACGGCGTTCCACATGCAGACGGATGCTCCGGACGCGTTTGATGTCGCACAGGAAACCGACCAGACACTGGAATCTTATGCTCTGAAACGCGGTCAGAACGAGGGCTTCGGATGGCAGTGCCTGGTGGCTCGAAGACTGATCGAACGCGGCGTTCGGTTCGTCGAAATCGTGGACGGCAGCAGCAGTCACAACTGGGATCAGCACGGCAATATGGCGGAACATGCTGATCACGCAAAGAACATCGACCAGCCTCTGGCCGGCCTGCTGCGTGACCTGAAAGAACGCGGCATGCTGCAGGACACGCTTGTCGTCTGGACCACAGAATTCGGTCGCACTCCAGGCGTCGACGGAGAGAAAGGCCGCGGTCATCACAGTGCCTGCTTTTCTTCCTGGCTGGCCGGTGCCGGAATCAAAGGCGGTATGACGTGGGGTGAGACCGACGAAATCGGTGCGACCGTGGCCGAAAACCGAGTCCACGTGCACGACTTCCATGCCACCATTCTGCATCTGCTGGGCATCGATCATACACGCCTGACTTATCGTCACGGTGGTCGCGATCATCGCCTGACCGATGTCCATGGAAACGTCGTTCGTGAAATTCTTTCCTGACAAGGGCTTCGCCCTGACCGATTGGCGCGGTGTGCCATTTGGCGTGGAAAACTGCACGCGCCGAGATGCTCACGTTGTTCGCCGGATCAATTGAAGAGAGCAGTGTCGGCTGTGACCGAGAAAAAGATGCGCGGACAGGTTGCGAGTTTTCGACGACAGGACGCCGGCACAGGCAATACCCGTCGCTCGTTCAAACTGCTGCTTGGGTGCTGCTGTCCGGCTCGGCCGTTCCAGACAGAATGATCGCCAACGGAAGCCGGAACGTCGCGAACGAGGCCGCCGCTGGAGCATGATTTTCAGCGGGTCCTGAAATCGTTATCCTCATCGCCCCGAAACGCGCCAGCCAACCGACAATGGCCGGTGTTTTTTCGAGTATCCTCCAGATGCCACTGATACAATCTCTGCGGCGCTGACGCCCGATGGATCACGATCACATTCAAATTCCCGCCAATCATCTGCAGATCTTTCCCATGCCACAACCATCTCTGTTCACCTTTCGAACCATCAGACAACTGACTGTTCTATGCCTGTTGGTATCTCCACTGATGGCGCAGGACGCTCGCATCAACTGGCCGGTCCGCAGTGGCCCAACCCTGAATGGTCATGTGGCAGAAGCTGATGCAGTCGGGCTGCCGGTCGACTTTGACGAAGAATCCGGAAAGAACATTCGCTGGAAGGTTGAGCTGCAGAACTTTGGTCACTCGACACCGATTATCGGCGACGGACGCATCTGGCTGACATCTGCGACCAAAGATGGCCGACAGCAGTTTATTCACTGTCTTGATGCGGCCACCGGCAAAACGGTTCTCCAGCGTCTGCTGTTTGAAAATGAAGAACCCGAACCGCTGAACAACGAAATCAACACCTACGCTTCTCCCTCCTGCGCGCTGGAGCACGATGCGGTTTATGTTCATTTCGGTTCTTACGGAACGGCAAAACTGAATCCGGAAACTGCTGAAACTGTCTGGGAGCGACGGGATATTTCCTGTCGTCATTTTCGAGGCCCCGGGTCGTCGCCGATTCTGTTTGAAGACCTGTTGATTCTGACGTTTGATGGCATTGATGCTCAGTTCCTGATGGCTCTGAACAAGAAGACGGGCGAAACCGTCTGGCGTACAGATCGCAGCACCGACTACGGCGATCTGGATGAAGATGGCAATCCCAAGCGGGAAGGTGATCTTCGCAAAGCTTACAGCACTCCGGCTTTGGTGGATGTCGATGGGCGAACACTGGTCGTGTCGGTTGGTTCGCGAGCCGGTTTTGCCTATGACGCTCGCACTGGCGAAGAGATCTGGGGAATTCGCCACGACGACTTCAACGCCGCAGCCCCACCCGCCTTCTACAAAGACCTGGCCATTCTGAACACCGGCAGTCGCGGGGCCAACATGATGGCGGTGGAATTGGGAAAGGAAACGCGAGGCGACGTGACAGAAACCCACGTGCGCTGGAATCGAGAGCAGGGTAATTCGGATCTGGCGTCACCACTGGTGATCGGCGATCGAGTCTTCATGATCACCAATACCGGCGTCGCCGTCTGTCTGAACGCGGCGACGGGCGAAGAGATCTGGAAGGATCGCGTGGGCGGTACATTCACCGCATCTCCAATTACGGCCAATGGGCTGATCTGCTTCTGCAACGAAGAAGGCGACCTGATTGTCATCCGAGCGGCCGACCAGTTTGAACTTGTTGCTCGCAATCGACTGAAAGAAGGCATGCGAGCTTCACCGTCCGTCGCCAACGGCTGCCTGTACCTGCGAACCTTCGGACATTTGTACTGCATCGGTCAATGACAGCTCAGCCGTCCACGGTGTATTAATGCCGTCCCGCAATTTAATATCATTTCGTATATCATCAGAAAGCATCTTCGATGAGATTATTTTTCGCGTCACATGTGATCACAATGGCACTCGCAGGCACAGCAATCGCCGGCGATCAGGAATTCAAAACCGGCGAATGGGTATCCCTGTTCAACGGAAAGGACCTGACGGGCTGGACACCCAAGATCCGCTACAGCGATTGCGGCGAGAACTTTGGGAATACCTTTCGAGTCGAAGATGGCCTGATCAAAGTGCGCTACGACCAGTACGACGAATTTGGAGAACGGTTCGGGCACCTGTTCTATGAGAAGGAATTCTCCAACTATCGCTTTCGAGTTGAATACCGCTTCGTGGGCGAACAGTGCAAGGGCGGCCCCGGCTGGGCACTTCGCAACAGCGGAGTGATGATTCATGGCCAGAAACCGGAGACCATGACAAAGGATCAGGACTTTCCGGTATCCATTGAGGTTCAACTCCTGGCGGGCAACGGCAAAGACAAACGAACAACTTCTAACCTGTGTACTCCCGGCACCAACGTTGTCATGAATGGCGAAGTGATCCGAAGACACTGCACCAGTTCGACATCCAGGACCCACCATCTGGACGAATGGGTAACCGCCGAAATCGAAGTGCATGGCAACAAAGTCATTCGCCACATTCTGGATGGTGAAGTGGTGCTGGAGTACAACGATCCTCAACTGGATGATCGCGACGCCAATGCAAAGCCCCTCATTAAAGAGGGAAAACTGGCTCTGTCCGGCGGCACCATTTCGCTGCAGTCCGAAAGCCATCCGTGCGAGTTCCGCAAGGTGGAAATCATGGTGCTGGACGCGGCCGAATAATCCCGAACGGATCACTGCTGTCAACCGGTCAAACGACCGGGCAGAAATAAGATCATGGCCGCGGGAGAAAGTGTCAACCCGCGGTCAACGCAGTGTTTCCACAGACGCAACAACGTCGGAATAGCATCGAGTAGCGGGCAACGGCCGCAGGTTTTGCCAGGTCAGGCAGGCGTGGCCCGCCGACATCTGATCGGCAATGTCGGACATGCAAATACCGGCCGCCAGCAGAATCACATGGTCTCCCTCGCAGATCGCAGGCAGGCCATTGTGATTCAGCACCTCATGCAGTCTGGAAAGCAGAGTCGGCACAGAAGATGAAATCGTGTTCCCGTACGACTCCAGGTTGTTCAGGAATTCCAGCCCCGGGAATTCTGCTTTGGCCGCCGCAATCAACGCCTTCAGCAGTTTGCCGCTGGGCTGATGCGGTGCGACGATTACACGTTCGCCAGGTTGAGGATTCGCGGCCGCCAATGCTGATCGCAGATTGCTGAGCATCAGTTCGATGCCGTTCAGAAAGACGGGTTCAGAGTTCATCCGCATGACCGTTCGACGCAGTGCTGTGCCTCGAAAGTCAAAGACGTCCGTCGTATCTTTTCGAAACAGCGGCGCTTGATTGATACGAGCCTCAGGTGGAATTGCGACATCGCCGCTTCGAAGGCAACTGATGGGGATTCCGGCTCCGTGATGCATCACTGCTGCAGTGGCACCGGCTGACACGATTCCGCAGAACAACCGGTCAGCCGCGTCGTGCCAGTATTCAGGTGTTTCCACGGAAAGGAGCAGAACACGCGAGCCTGAAGGAGCGTAACACAGACGTTCGGCTCCCTGACTCATCAGCTTCAGAAACCCCGCACAACCGTGGTTATAGGCCTGAATCGACGAGCGATCCAGCTCGCAGCGTTCCGCCAGCTCGTCGGCAAGTATCTGACATGCCTGATGATCCGTGTGTGAATGGCACAGCAGAATCGCATCGAAACTCTGAAGGTCACATCCCACAGATACGGCCGCACGTCGGCAGATTCGTTCTGCCATCTCGGCCGCCGTCATACCCTGTCGGAGAATGCGACGATGTGAGATTCCCGTGGACTTTCGAATCGATTGGCAGGTACCAAATCCTTCACCGCCTCCCAGCCGCGACAGGCGCAGGACGTCTTCGTTGTCGAGAGTGTCGAACAGATCATGTTGATCGAACACATCGACAACAGCCGCCAGGCTCAAAGAGGTTGGGGTGAATTTCACGGCTTCTCCCTGTGGCTCGCCATCCTGTGTCTTCAGGAACCTGCCTGATTCTCGGAGCCCCTGTTCCATCGAGGTCCGGCACTCGGAAGGTTATCCCAAAACCCGGACTGAACGCAATGACGACCGGCGCACTCGAACAGCTGCCAATTTCGGAAAAAGAGCTTTGTGTTCAGGATCCGGATCCGCGAGTAACGGACGCCCCAAACCTTCGGAACCAACGGATCAGCCGGAACTTCCCGTAAAAAACATGACGAACTTCGTGTCTGTGGCCTCCAAATCTGAGCTTCAAAACAATGAAACCGATAGCCAGGTGGCTATAATTTCGACCCGTTCTTCGGCGACGTCAGCCTGACTCCAACACAGGACAGACCAATCGAAATACTTCCGGCACGGCGCGGCCCACGCAGAAGGCATGACGAACCCGTTCCACCAGATGACGTCAGTTCCGCTCCGGAAATGATGCCGCATTCACGACACTCTGAGCCATTCAGGATACCAGATGCCAACCTATGTCTACGAAGTCGTCCGGGAAGATGGACAGCCGGGAGAACAGTTTGAGGTCGTGCAGTCGATTCATGAACCACCGCTGACTCATCATCCGGAAACCGGTGAGCCGGTTGAAAAGATCATCCAGCCATTCTTTGTGGGAGGATCGTGGTCGGAATCATCCATGCACAAAAGCGCGCGGGATGACAAGAAGCTGGACAGACTGGGGTTCACAAAATACGTCAAAGCCGGCAATGGTGTTTACGAAAAGCGAACAGGAAAAGGCCCGGATGTCATTACTCGCGACCAGCCAATCAAAGGCAGTGACCTGAAGTAGCCCGGCATCGACAGGCGACAATCTATACCCCACGTGGTGTAGATTGAGTCGGGTTGAACGGGAAACACTTCATTGACCGCCGCCCAACGTATAAATCCACATTCCGATTCATCAAAGAACATTCATCAGGCACTGATTGGCATGACCGTTGACGAACTCCTCGAATCCGCAGAAAACGACACTCATCCGCCTGATGGTTTAACCAGTGAGCAGCTCGCTCTGTGGCATACGAAGGCGGACAACTGGGAGACCGCTCATAATATTGCTCAGGAAATCCACAACACCAACGGTTCCTGGATTCATGCTCTGCTGCATCTGATTGAAGGCGATGTCGGCAACGCGGGCTATTGGTTTCGACAGGCTCGAAAGCCCGTTCGATCAACGTCCGAGATCGACAGCCTCTGGCGCGAAATTGCCGAAGAGATACTCGACTGATCAGCTGAGAACGCGAATCGTTCATGGAAACAGCTGGCTCATCAGTCTCCGAGGTCTGCAGCGGCCAGCGGCGTATGCGACTGAGCCGGTCGCTCTCCAGGGGATTCCTGATCGGCAGCACAAAGACATCGAGCCACATACATTCCGGAAATCATCGCGTCTTCGATGGAGCACACGTTGTGGTCGCCGATCAGGTACAACCCGTCGCCTCGATCAGCCTCCAGAATCTCTGTCCCGATGAAGAACGCCGGATCCCAGTGCCGTCGCGCAATCACTTCGTAGTTCTCGAAGTAGCGACTCAAATCCGGTGAGGCACGGCGCGAGTACAGGAGCACCGTCTCATTTGCTTCATGGACCAGACCAATCTCACTTTCTGTCGCCGGAAACATGAAGATCGATCGTTCCCGAAATTTCGGCCTCAGAGTGCCTCGAACATGAACCATGTAGGCGGATGATGGCGGATTTGTATCCTCAGTAATGGCCACCAGCGTGCGAGTCACATTCATGGGAGTCGCCAGCACCAGATTTCTCGCCGAGAATGTCTCACCACTTTCCGTGGTCACCATCCAGCCGCTTCCGATCGCAGAGGCCTCCACCATGGTCACGGTTTGTCGCAGCAGGCGGGAAAAAAACGGCGAGATGAGTTTCTCAAGCTGAAACTCAAACTCATACGTCGGAATGATCAACGGCAGGCAGCAGGCCGCGAAGTAGCCGGAGGAAACTTCGTCAATCCGTCGAAAGGCAGTGGAACAAACCAACGGCTCCAGATGGGTTTCGGTCCACGCCCCAAGGTTCAGTCGTCCTACCAGATCCCGTGCTGGTTCGCGAAACAAAGACTTCAGCCAGGGATCAGCGTCCATCGCCTTCTTCTGAGACATCCGTTCGCTGCGGATTCTGAAGTCCTGATAACGCCGAGCAAACCTTCGCAGGAACCACCAGAACCTCAGCCTTTGCCACCATGTTCGCCAGTTTGGAATCTGATTCCCATTCAGCCGATGGCCATTCGGCATCACGACAACATCTGCCGTACTGATTCTGCGCTTCAGCGTGACGTAAGGAAGAAAGTTTCTGTAGTCGGAACGCACATAGAACGCTCCGTAGTTGACCTGCCCGTCGGTCGAAACCGGAATTCGACCGCCGAGTTCATCGCCGATCACAAGAAAATTGCAAAAGCCCAGGTCATGCAGCTTTCGAGCACACCCGAGACCGGCGATTCCGCTGCCCACAATGATGGCGTCAAATTCGGTGACTGTTCCGCTGTCTCTCACAATTCCAACTCGCGTTTCACGTCTTCCTGATGACTTCGCCGCCGATCGCCTCTCACCGGACAGCGCCACTTTGGAGTGCGGCGACCTGTCGCCGCTGTGGTTCTTTCTGACAGACGATCACCAAAACGCGCCTTTGATTTTCAGCAGCATTCACGACAACTCAGGAGGCACCGATTCCTCGTGGAAGCATTCAATCGGCAGAAGCGAAGGACCCCAGACCTGTAGCAGAATTCGTAAGAATTCCGAGCAATTCAGAAGCGCTGACCAATTCTGCTGCCAGTCAATTCTTACCTGCCGTTCGCCGAAAATGGACGTGTTGAATCGGATCCAAAGCGGCGACACGTCTCCGCACTCCAAAAGACAACCTGTCGCTGTCCAGCCAGGAACGGCAGGGATGACAGAATAATTCATCCGTGCAGGCTTCGCAGTCAAATTCCTGAGCCGGACACGAAATCTTTGGGAGAGAATGAAATCGGGCGAGTTACCCTGCGGGTGGGTAACTCGCCCGAAAGAAACGCCAGGCATTCAGCAGAAGAGCGACACGAATCAAGGAGGGGAATTCGTGTCACGGTTTGAACGTTGGGTCATTCGGTGACTCCTGTTCTTCTGCACGGAATCAGAACAATTCCTTCTGCCCAGGAAACCCGGCCCACTGCGGGGTGGAACCGGATTTCGCATTGCGTTCCTGAGGGAGATGCATTCTCTGACCGCCGGATGACGGTCCCGTCGATGCCGATTGATCGTGGAGTTCCGAATCGGCCGTTTCTTCAAAAAAAGTATCTTCGATTCGGATGCCTTTCTGTTCCGTCGAGCGTTCTGCAGCATGTCGACGCTGTCGACTGTTCAGACGTCCGGAACTTGCGGACTCAAATGCCGGTATATTCGAATTCTGAGCCACATCCTGCACGACGGCAGGTCGAGGTTTGGGAGCTTCGATTCGAGCACGGCGAGACGCTGCGATTTGCGGTGGGCTGCTCATGCTGTCGGGCAGAGCATTGAACACATCAGACATTGCTTGTTCATCGGCAGGCTTGTCCGGTGGCGATGAAAACGCGGCCGTCTGTTCTGCAGACCCCCGTTGGTCTGTTTCCGAATCCGGACTTTGTGATCGCACCAGCGGTTCAAACGAGACGTTGGCAAAAATGTCCGGACGAGATGGACTGCCCGATCGATTTCTGTCCGCATCCGCCAGCATCTGATCTCGAGGCAGCGTCAGCTTGGGCATGCCCGCCATCACCCAGCCCTGCCAGTTCTTCTGCAAAGCTTCGACGCCGCCGTGGTGGTAGTTCGTTCGAATCGCTTCCGACCATCCCATTCGTTCGCCATCTGCCAGAAACTTCAGATACTTCTGTCGGCCTCCCTGCTGAACCAGAAAGTCGGCCAGTGCATAACCTTCCGCATACAGAATCAGCATGGGACGGTATCCCTTTGGGTACTCTTTCATCGTGAGCAGATCCGGCAGGCTGATAAATTCCCGGTCACTCTTGATGACCTGATTCAACAGCCCCAGCTGCTTCAGCTGTTCCGATCGATGTTCAAACAGAGTTGCCGCGCCTTCGTCGGCCCAGCGAGGCAGCGGACGGCGGAAGTGGCAGGCAAAGATCGTATGATTGATTTCGTGAGGCAGTACGGAATCCAGAATTCGTTCCACAGATCCCTGGACGTACATATTCCAGTTCAGCACTTCGCCACCGATGAACTGAAACGTGGTCTGCCCTCCGGCTCCCAGTGCACCAGGCCGCACCGAGATTCGACACGGCTTTGACCACGGCGGAAGTGGTTCCCCCAGCCAGAAAACAGCCAGGTCACGACGATATTCTTCAGCCGCCCGACCAACCTGTTCCGCAACTTCCTGAGTGGGCGCGGACACGACAAAGTTGCGCGTCTGGACGCTGGCCCCTGTGGAAATGAACAGCGAAACCAAAACAAGGCTCAAACGCAGAATGCGAGCTTCCATGCTCATCCTGTGTGTCACGAGTACGACAACGTCTATGAAAACTTCGTAGACGGAAGGGCCGGTCCTGTGTTCGTTGATTTCGCCAGAAACCGAGTGCCCTTACTTTTCGGCAAATCCTTTCACCGAGATGCGAGGTGTAGCAGCAAATGCCGAACCAGTGACAGACCGGTTCCGCCTTTCAGAATTAAATCGCCGTAACACACAGCAAGACAACAACTTATAAGCGAACGTCTCAACCGGCAGTTTTGCCGAAAGTCCACCAGAGATCGGCAGCGATTGCAGAATCTACAACCAGGCACGGAAGATTGTCGTTTCTACAGCGGTCATCAGGCCGCCCATGGCTCCTCACTTCACCAGTCGGAACATTCAGCATCGAACGCAGAATATCGACAGCCCGCCAAAAGATTGGTGTCCGTCCAGCATCATTCACCGCACCTGCTGATTTCGCGCGCCATACTTCACACACACAGCGGGGGCCGATTCGAATCGACCCGTCGCCGTGGTGCTCTGTCTGTTGATCAATGTCAGGTGGGGCAGACATTCCTGTCTGCGGAGCTTCAGGCAAAACTGGTGACCATCACCTGGCGTCCTTCTACAGTCCGTTCAGTCGATGAGTCCACGACCCGTTTTTCAGATAGCCTTTCGTGGCACTTTGCCGGGGCGTTATTCAAACGACTCGACGTGAAGTGAACCTGCCGCACCATTCTCGATGACAACACTGTCGTCCTGACATCAAATCATGAAGATCTTACTTGCCGTCTTTTTTCTGCTGTTCACCTGCTGGATGCTGTGGGGCTGGACTGTGGGAGAATCAAAGAACATCAAATGGCTGCGCCGGTGGTGCGCGCCCACATTCGTCATCTGCGCGATGCTGTGTGCGGCCGGGACGGCGGGCGTGCTGACACGACTGGTCGTGATTCAATCAGTACGGAAAGACGTCACCGCTCTTCTGGAAACCATTGAACTTCGCATACGCACCGGCGGTGGTGCCAGTGTCGCTGAGGAACTGCGGACCATTGATCGTTCCGATGATCCTGATGCCGATGCCTTCGATGTCCTGAAACATCTGGCTGTCATGGAAAAGAATCTGTCGCCGAAAGCTTCGGAGGTGGCTCAGGGCAGTCCGGAACGTCTGGACACACGGCCCGTTTTACGCTGAAACGTCACGGTAGCGTTGCTGAATGTATTCCTCCAGCAGTTCCTGATCGTCTGCATTCAGCATTCCCAGCTCCACCGCCAGCCCAATTTTTTTCCGCACCTGCACCAAAGCGGTGAGGTCGTCCGCCGAATTCACCTTCCTGACAAAATTCAACAGGTGCCCCTCGTGCACGCGCGATGTCAGATCACGATTCGGTGAGTTACCTGGCATATGGTGAGCACATTTCGCGGGGAATGATCGAAGGCAATCTGGCCGCCTCCAAGCCTGGAGGCCATCTGAAAAAGTGGTCAGACCCCTTTTCAGACCCAAACGATGGCAGGCGTACTTGAATTTTCCGCCAGGAATCCATGAATTCCGAGGTCGGCGCGAAATCAGGAGTGCGAGTCTGTGTGGAAGGAAGTTTGACTTCTGTTTGGGCTTTCACAGAGTCCGTTGCGATTCGCCGCGAAGCGGTTTCAAAAGGTCGCCGGTGGTCAACGAAGCGCCACCGGTTCGAATCGATCGAATTTGCAGCCGCTCACGTTCTTGCGAATGGCCAAGCCCGCCCGCGCTGCTGCGTGCGGCAAATCGACGACTCTTCACAGTCTTTTCGCCGTTGCCGAACACAGGCTTCACGGAACGCCAGGAAATGGTTTCTACGCTGTGACCTGAACAGAACTCTGTTGTGGATCGACGATTCCAACACGGGCTTCCGGGCATGCTCACACCTCAAAGGAACCATTCGAAATGAACGCGGCCGATTTTCGCAAACTGATTGGTGCAAACAATGGAAACTCCGACTACATCCCTGTGGTCTGCCTGCTGACCGCCGGCTATGGCTGCGCGGGGTATTTCAGCAGTGTTCTGAACGATGACCTGCAGGACACCTGCGTTCTGCTGAACGCCCGGCTGGTGGAGCTGAATCACGGTGAAGCACCGCGGAACAGAATCAACGACTTCAATGATTTCATTGAAGACATTGTCGCTCAACACTACGGCAAACAAACGGACAAGCTTCCGCCCACCGAACTGTACGGAAGCAGCATTCCGTTGACGGCCGTTCCCTTTGGGGAAATCGCTCTGCTGTACCCCGTCGCCCACATCGCGTCATTGATGAAACGCACGATCGAAGAACTGCACCCCCAGACAAATTCCACGCCCAGCGTTCCCACCTTCCTGGACTTCGACAACAAAAGCATTGTCGTCAAGGTGCTGCGAACGAAGCTGTGGTGAAAGCAACGCTTTGATTGTGCAGGCACAACGCGCCCGCGAGCATTCTTCAAAGAAGTATTCGCGTCATGCTGTGCTGGACTAACCGAGCTTTTTGTCGAAAATGGTTCGACGCGGGCACATGGTGAGGCAAAGGGTCTTCAAGGACACGAGAAGTAGCTGCCGAAAAGCTCGAAAGCGTCCTCAGCCACCGGCATCTTCAACCAGCACCTTGTCCCGCTCGAAGTCGATGACCGAAAAAGCGCTACTGTCGGAAAAACTGATGGCAGCCAGGTTACCGTCGGCGGAGAAGCAGACGGATTGGGGAACATCGAGAGGCCTTGAAGACAGTGACTTCGCAACGGAAAAGTCCTCTTCAGAAATCAACAAACCTTTGGCGACTGTCACAATTCGGAGCCTTGTTCCCTCCGATGGAAACCGCAGTGCAACAATGCGAGAGGCATCCTGCGCAGGAGTCCCAACGACGGAAAGGCCTTCTTCCAAATCGAGAATGATTACTTCACCTTCCAGGCTTCCCAGTGCCAGAAATTTCCCCGACGAGTCAACGGCAACAGCGGTCGTTGAGAATTTGTGCTCCGGAGGCAGAACTCTGGCAACATTCACGTTCGCAACGACGGATCCCTCTTCTGTGGAACCAATCTGGATAGCGCCATTGGTTCCTGCGGCTACGATCAAAGCGCCATCCGGAGTGATCGCAATCGAGCAGTCGCGCCGGAAGTCGCGAAACGAAACCTGCTTTCCGAATACCTCACCCGTGGAAAGATCCGTCACTGTCACCTGCCCTTTGATCGTTGCCGTCGCCAGGAATCGCCCGTCGGCAGTGACGCAGGAAGGACCCGACGAGATCTTTGACTGCACCTCGGAAAACGCTTCAGGGCCGATCTCCGGATCGTCACCTTCGATCCTCCAGCGATAAGACTTTCCGCCGGAAACCAGTACGGTGCTGCTGTCCGAAAGGAAAACCATGGAGAGTGCGTCAAAAGATGTGGCGCCTCTTGTCCGCAACTGACCTGTCGTCGTATCCCAGAGGTCATAAACCTGATACCGTCTGGAAATTGCAACCTGCCTTCCGTCATGACTGATGGCCATGGCATTGATGTTCGAAACTCGCAGTTCCGGACCGCTGGCCAGACTCAGCCCTGACCACAGACCCCAACCGGCGGAAACAAGAACCAGCAGAGCAACGGCGGCTACGCTGACGGTTCCCATCGGAATGGCTCCGGAAACCGATCCCGGCATCAGATTCACCAGGGCTTTCCTGACGTGGATCCCCAGTCGAACTTTTCGGTAGTTGACGCCCAGTTTTGTCAAAGCTGTCTCCGCACTTCGGCGAACAGCAGGATCGTGGTCGTTCAACAACGCTTCCAGCGGCTGAGTTCTTTCCAAACCGCCAATCTGAGCCAACGCCCCGCAGGCGTGCATGCGAATGTCTGCCGCTGGATTTCTGAGTTGCCCCAGCAATGCCGGGATCGCCGCTTTCTGTCCGGTTTCTCCAAGTGCAATGACGGCCTGGCAGGCAACCATTCGGTCATCGTGCAGAGCTTCTTCCAGTGCCAGCAGAGACTTGGAGTCTTTCAGTTCTCCCAAAGCTCTTGCCGTTGCGGCACGAACCTTGACTTCTTTATCCGTCTTCAACAGCTCTCGCAGCTTTGGAAGAGGAGAACGACTTCCCAGCGCGCCGACAGCTTTCACAGCAAGCTCACGCGTGGTGGCATTCGGATCAGCCAGGAATGGGATCAACAGATCGACGGATTTCGGATTCTTCAGCTTCTTCAATGTATTGATGGCACGATGCCGAAACCCAATATCCTCACCATTCAGGTATCGCTGCAGCGTCTTCAGAGCGGCCTCTGTACCACCTTGCCCAATGATTTCCAGTAGATACTCAATGGTTTGAGAATCCGTCTGATCTTCAATCGCCTCGGACGCGGCCTTCGCGATCCGTTCGTCATCGATGGTCGTCAGTGTCCTTGCCGCATTCCGTCGGACGGTGGTGTCTGCATCTCGCAGAGCCGCGACCAGCAACTGAACACTCTTCGGGCTGTGCAGCGATTCCATAGCCACAGCCGCCGCCGCTCGCACCCTGAAATCTGAATCCCGCAGAGCTGCGTTCAAATGCGTTACCGACTGTTTACGTTTCAATTCTCCCAAACACTCGACGGCGGCCGCTCGCACTTCGCCACTGGGGTGTTTTCCCAGCAGACGCACCAGTGTCTTTAGTTGAGCATCCCCGGTGATCTTCGTCAGCAATCTCACCGCAACTGCTGCTACCGGAGGGAACGGATGCCGTAACAACTCCTGCAGCTTTTGGGCGAAGGAGCCGACTTCGGTCGAATCAAGTTCTGTCAGAGCCGCCTGCAGAGCCAACGTGGTCGCCGGATTCAACGCGGTCAGGCAAACCAGCGGCGCCACAGCTTCGGCCGTCCTGGTCTGCACCAGCGAACTGACGGCCGCACTGACGACGTCCGGCGACGGATCACGCAGCAAACGAAACAACACCAGAAGGCCTCGAACGTCGGTGGTCTGGCCCAGTGCCCTGACCGCAGCGACTCGCACCTTTGGATGTCGTTGTCCTGTGTAATCCTTTAGCGTT
>JAGQPY010000249.1 GCA_020426485.1 Planctomycetaceae bacterium | reverse complement strand
TGAACGTGATTGAACGTGCCGTGGTGTTGTGCCGCGGCGATCGCATCACGGCAGCAGATCTGCCCGAAAAACTGTTCAATGCCAGTGAACGTCAATCGTCGGTGGACGCTCATCTTTCCGGAGCGTCTCTGAAGAAAGCCCTGTCGACTCCGGAACGTCAACTGATCATTCAGGCTCTGGAATCGAACGGCTGGAACCGTCAGAACACGGCCAAAGCCCTGGGCATCAACCGCACGACGTTGTACAAGAAGATGAAGAAGTACGACATCGATTTCGAAAGCGTGTACAAGCACATCTGATCGAATTCGATTCGACCGTCAGAGTTTCAACTTTAAAAAGCCCGCTGTTTTCAGACAGTGGGCTTTTTGTGTATTTGAGACCGGGCACTTCAGACGCTGTGAAGACTTGTCCGGCACTGCCGGACCTGCGGCTCAGCGAAACAAGTCTCTGTGTCAGGGATCGAGCTGACGCTGACTCGACACTGGCAAGATGTAGTAATGCGATCCATTGAACGGCACAGCCTCACCGCGCGGAGTGGGTGTGGTGGAAGGGGTGAGTTGCGGAGCGGGCAAGACGCAGGTCGAAGGCAAAGGACGCGACTCCAGTGCTTTCACGCGAGCTTCAAGTTGGTCGATGCGTTCCAGCAGCAGTTGAAGTGAATCGTTTTTGGAGACAGGGTCTGCACGTAGAGACGTCACGGCTCCAGCGGTCACAAACAACGCGGCAATGAGTAGGTATCGCATCAAATCGTTCCCCTTTTGTTGTGGAGATATTATTCCAACCTGTAGTTTTGTCCGGCACAGCCGAATTCCGCAGGTTATCGTCCGGCACAGCCGGACCTGCCGCCAGCCCCTCGTCAATTCCCGTTGGTCAAAGTGCCCAACGGAAGCGCGTCGGCGGTGAAGCCCATCCACGTCAAGTCGCAATCCACGCCCTCGGTTCAAGGGCGAAGCCCTTGTCAGGCAGCTTCTTCGCGATTGAGTGTGGCGATTTGACCTTCGGCCAGTCGGACGATTCGATGAGCCTGTCGGGCGACGGCTTCGTCGTGGGTGACCATGACAATGGTCAGTTGTGATTCCTGGTTCAGCTTTGTCAGAGTATCCATGATTTCACGGCCGGTGGAGGAATCCAGATTTCCGGTGGGTTCGTCGGCCAACAGAATTTCGGGTTCGCCAATCAGCGCTCGAGCAATCGCGCCGCGCTGCATTTCGCCGCCGGACAGTTCCGACGGACGGTGTTTGATGCGGTGTTCCAGCCCGACCTGCTGCAGAATGTTCATCGCTTTGTCTCGAATTTCGCGACGGTTCTTCCAGTAACTCAGGAGCGAATGTCGGATCATCAGGGGCGTCATCACGTTTTCCAGCAGAGTCATTTCCGGAAGCAGGTGATAGAACTGAAAGATGAATCCGAAGACGTGGTTTCGCAGCTGATCGCGAGCCGCCTCGTTCAGATTATCGATGCGGCGACCGTCCAGCAGGACTTCGCCGATATCGGGTGAATCCAGCAGACCCATCACATGCAGCAGAGTGCTCTTTCCGGAACCGCTCTGGCCGACGACGGAAATGAATTCGCCGCGATGAGCCGTCAGGCCGGCTCCACGCAGGACAGGAACTTTGTGATCGCCTTTTGTGTAAGACTTTTCAATCGCCAGTGCAGAAATCAGCGGTGATGACATGGAAACCGTTTCGACAGTGGAAGAATCAGACCTGAATGCCATGAGGACTCTCCGAATGCGGAAACTTCGCATTCAAACGGAGTAACCAGTCAGACCCCCGTCCGCTGATCACTCGAAAAGCTGATTCAATCAAAAACAAGTCTCAATGGAGACAGAAAGCACGCAAAAAATTTGACGCAACCTGCGAGGATCAAATTCAGATCACTCAAAACGAAGCGCTCGGACGGGGTGCAGTCTTGAAGCTCGACGAGCCGGAAGAACACTGGCCAGTACGGCAATTCCGATGGCTCCCAGAGCCACCCAGACAATCATCGCCGGGTTGACTCGCGTAGGGATCTCGAAAAAGTAGTAGATGTTCTCGTCGAACACCTTACGACCGGTCAGCCAGCTGAGAGCGTCTTCGATCTGATTGATGTATCTCACAAACAGCAGACCGATGACGACACCGGCGGCACTGCCAACCACGCCCAGACCAAGGCCGTAAGACAGGAAGATGGTCATGACTCCCCGACTGCTGGCTCCCAGAGACTTCAGAATGCCGATGTCACGAGTCTTTTCGACCACGATCATGAAGAAGATGGCCAGAATTCCAAAGCCCGCTACAGTGATGATCATAAACAGCAGCACGTTCAGAATCGCGGTTTCCACTTCCACGGCGGACAGCAGCAAACCCTGTTTGGCTTCCCACGTGCGGACCGTGACGGCTCCCGGTGGAAATGCGGACTTCAGCAGATTGACGACTTTTTCGGCGTATTTGTAGTCGTGCAGCCGAATCTGAATGGCCGTGATGGCATCGACCCCCTGAACCACCATGCCGCGATTCTTCTGAAGCTCTTCCAGATTCATCAGCACAATCTGGCTGTCATACTCGCTCATCCCGCTGCGAAACATGTCCGTGACGGTCGCCGAAAAGCTGATCGGTTCCGGCGGAGTGCTGGACTGAATGGTTGTGATGATGATGTCGTCACCTGGGTTGACCAGATTGACGCGACGAACTTCACCGGTTTCAGGATTCTTGACCTGAAAACTGGTGATCTGTTCTCCCACGAACACGCGTGCTGAATGTGGTGCGGTTGGATCAATCTGAGCCACCGGTTCGTTGCCCTGAAACGGAGAATCAAAGTCCGGCACCGTCGCATTGCCATCGGTTGGCACCGCAGCAGGGCTTTCAAATTCCGGAGCCGGCGGCGTCGAATGTCCCATCGCGGGAGCGCTGAGTTGCTGTTGCAGATAATGCAGTTGATCCTTTTTTGTCATCTCTCGGCGCAGACGAGCGGGCTCCGTCAGTTCCCATCCCAGGGCGGTTTCCATGGACCGCAGCGGCGCGCGGACTTCGTGGCCGTTTTCAATGACGGGGTTGTAGCTGTCGAGGTACGACTTGAGCGGACCGACTTCCGCTTTGCCTTCGGGATCAATACCGATCAGTTGAATGGGCTGCGTGAATGTTTCGCGAGTCACCGGGTCCTGGTAAGTGACCATGGCCGGGACTTCGACCGTGGGAGTCATCGCGGCAATGTATTGCCCGGCGGCCTGTCGAACGATTTCCATCTGTTTTTCGGAATCGACGATGCCATCCATACTGCGAGATTCAACCACAATGTCGGACAGCACACCTTTGATGCGGTCTCGCATTTCACTGGTGAAACCCGCCATGACGCTGTTCACAACGATCATGGTCGCAACGCCCAGCATCACACTGACAATGCTGGCCAGAGCGATGTATCGCGTTCGCAGGTAACGCACACACAACAGTAACTTGTACATCTCGTCGGCACTCCCTGCCTTTGAGGCTGAAACCCACGCGGTCCTGCGCGGACTGTTCACTCACCACCGCAACTTCATCAAACCGCAACTTCATCAAACCGCAACTTCATCAAACTGCAGCTTTATCACACCGCGGCTTCATCAAACCGTACGATCCGCGTCGACGATCTCCGGCTGCACCGTCCTCGCTCAGCGCCGGAAAGAACCGTTTGAGGCCATGGCGGTCGGGGGCGAAGTCTGGCAGAAACTGCAGATATTGACAACAGGAAGTTAAATCTGCAGGAATTCCGGGTTCTTCACCGCTTTGAGATCTCAGTCCGCGCAAATCGGGAGGCAGCCACGAAATAGAGAGAATAGCGAAGTCGTATTGGCAGAATGTGCGAGTCGTATAGAATTTCGCAGTGGCGCGGTCAATTCTGCCTGTGACGACCGCCGATGTTCAACCTGCAAGTGTCCGTCGCGCGGACAGGTAATGTGTCTTCCTGACAACGATTCACGGTGTCACGAAGTGCAGTCTGAGTCATTCTGAGCCTCAGAATCCGCCGCCCGAGACCTGACTGAAGAAAACTTACGCAAGGATTCACAGTGATGAAATTCTCACGGCAAACTCTGTCACTGCTTCTGACCGGCGGCCTGATGGTCGGATGTGGTGAGCCAGCGGCACCACCCGTCACAGACGCATCGTCCGGCGGCTCTTCGCCGGCACCATCGGCAGCCCCGACAGAATCAGCCACAACTCCGGCCACCGCCGCAACACCTGCCAGTGCAACCACCAGCGTTGATCCGATTCTGGTTGGACTTGTCGAAGAATTCGAAGACCTGCCTGGTGAGTTCGCAGAGATCAAAACGGCTTACGAAAAATCGCCCAGTGATTCCGACGCGGTGGCGAACTACGTGGGAACTCTGGAAAACCTTGGCATGATGCAGGCTCAGCGAGGCAAGAGCGATCTGGCCGCCGAAGCCTTCATTCGTGCAGGCGCGACTCTGGTCAAGGCACAGGACGCCGGAGTGACTCTGGAAGCTGCCGATCTGCCGACGGTTGTTTACTACAACTACGCCTGCTCGCTGAGCAAGCAGGGCAAGGCCAGCGAAGCTCTGGGAATGCTCAACCGGGCCGTCGAGAACGGCTTCAATAATGCTCAGCAGCTGAAGGGTGACGAAGATCTGGCGGCCGTTCGAGCACTCCCGGAGTTCGAAAGCCAGATGTCGACCTGGGAAGCTCATTTCGCGGAGTTGGAGAAGCTTCGTAAGGAAGAAATGATCCGTCATGCTAAAGAAGAGCTGGCGGCCGGTGAATCGTTCCCCTTTGATTTTGATCTGACAGACGTCAATGGTCAGCCGGTCAAGCTGTCGGAACTGAAAGGTCGCGTGTGCATCGTTGACATCTGGGGAACCTGGTGTCCTCCCTGCCGACAGGAGATTCCGACCTTTGTGAAGCTGCAGGACAAGTACGGCCAGTATGGCTTCCAGATGATCGGCCTGAATCAGGAACGCGGTCCCAGCGATGAAGCCAACACTAAAACGGTTCAGGAGTTCATGAAAAATGCCAGCATGAATTACCCGTGTGCTCTGATTCCCGACACCGTCATGGCTCAGGTGCCGAATTTTCAGGGCTTCCCGACCACTCTGTTCATCGATCACCGCGGCAAGGTGCGACTGAAGTCTGTTGGCTTCCATGAGTACGACTACATGGCAGCCATCGTGGAATCGCTGCTGATCGAACAGAAGAACGAGTCTCGCGGCGCGGCCACCAACTGATCGGGCTCGGAAATTCAGGTTAATGGAATCGCGACGGTGTCTATCGACCGCCATCGTTGATCCTGCGACCTGGCAGTCGCAGAAAAACAGAAGATCCCCGGATGTGAACGACATCCGGGGATCTTTGCATTTGAACAGTTGTGTGGAAGTCCGCGTGCGGTCGTTTCTCAGCGGAAGTCCGTCAATCGACGGTGTTCCACAGGCTCATCAGCCTGTCGATGTCTCCGTTATCTTTCAGTGCCAGTCCAAAGTTCGGACCACTGACTGCCGACGACGCTTCATCGATTCTGACGGCAAACGCGTTTGTCGGCCCGGTCTGATACAGCAGTTCCGGATGATCATAGAAGTCTCGGGACAGAGTGCCGATCTTCGTACCACGCGGACCGAATCCGAACCAGAACAGGTTCAGATGATAGACATCGCCATTGGGAACAATGTAGTACCAGCTGCTGCTGAACCAGCCTCCCTTGCCTGTCAGCCATTTTTCACCAAGACCGAGGCTGTTGGGAGTGTCGGTTCCGGGAGCAGCGAACTGATACTGAGCATCCAGAGATCGGGCGATCTGATCCAGGGATTCGAGGACCGGTGTTGTCTGCACGCCATCACTGGTCGTGTTGACTCGAACAAAGTAGTTGCCCGCTTCCACGTTCTCAAATCGGTACACCCCCTGTTCCGTGGCCGGATCGATGTTGCCATCGTTATTCAGATCGATGGTCTGTGCGGCCGTGGTTTGAATCACGTTGCCGTCAATATCCAGCAGACTGATTTCACCGTCCCGCAGAGCCTTTTCTGTTTCCGATCGCTGCCCGTCTCGATTGGTGTCCAGGAATACAGAACCGATGATTGACGTGGCGGGCACCTGAGTCATCAGGGCATCGCGGACGGAAATCACGGTGTTTTCTGCAGCAAAGACGGGGACCGTTCCGGGGGGAGTCGCCGCAAACAGCAGTTCCGGGTTTTGGTAGTACATTGGAGACAGCGTGGCTTCGTAATGACCGGACAGGTCTTCCCGTGAACTGCCGTTCCACCGATAGACGCTGCCATCGGGCAGAATGTAGAACCAGTCTGTGTCGTTCTTGACCCATTTTTCGTTGTGTCCACCCCAGTTCAGGAAGAACTGTCCGGTGTGGAACAGATCCAGCCGCTGATCCAGTTCCCATGCACGCACCGCAACAGGGTCGACGATCGGCTGAGTCTGTCGCCAGCCGGCATCGGCCACAAAGCGGACAAAATAGAAGTCCACGCTGAGGTTTTCGAAACGGTAGTTTCCGTTCGCGTCCGTCGTTGTGGTGGCCACAACGTCGCCGCCGGAATTTAACAGCTGTACCGTCGCAGGTGCTCCGGAAGCTTCTCCGGAATCCAGCTGCCCGTTGCCGTTCAGGTCGTTGCTGACATGACCGGTGACCGTTCCGGGAATCAGATGACGAGACCAAAGCGTAATGTCCTGCGTGGCGTTTTCCATGACGGTGATGTTGCGGGACGACGCCGCAATGATCTGCTGCAGGCGGGCCAGATTCTGTGGAAGTGTCAGCGTCTGATCCAGAGCATTGGCAAAATTGCGGACAAGAGTGCCGGTGACCGCATTGGCCGGAGTTGTGCCCTGCAGCAATGTGGCGTTCGGCATGTAGGCGTACCACAGACCGTTTCTGGATGGGACAATCAGCGGCGACTGACCGTCCCAGCCGACAAAGTCGACTCGATCAAAGAACAAACCCAGTTTTCGAACGATCAGTTCGCGAGCCAGATCCAGCGGTCCCGCGCTGGGGCCCCAGTTGTCTCTTTGTTCGCGACTGACCAGATAATTCCCCGGCAACACGTTTTCAAAGACGTAGCGTCCGTTTTCATCGGTGACAGAGGTGGCAATCGGGTGGCCGTCGGCATCGAACAGAGTCACCGTCCAGCCGCTGAGAATGCTTTCGGATGCGTCACGAACAAAGTTGTTATTCGCGTCGTCGAAGAGCGTTCCGGTCACGCGGCCCGGTTCAAGTTTTCGCATGCCGAAGTCGGCAACCTGCTGATGAATGCCGTCGATTGTAAGCCGGCGTTTCAGGCTGGTTCCGATGGCGCCGTCCGGAACAAACTGGTCTTCGATGGTCTTTTCGATCTGATAATCACCAGGCTGCAGTCCGACAAACGCATACCAGCCGCGTTCGGTGGCCGGATCAATCACGCCGTCACCATTCAAATCAACGTCCGCCGTCCATGCCGTCGCGAGGTACGTTCCATCGGCCGCGCGAAGAATGACCTGCAGCCCGTTCAATGCCGCTTCACCGTCGGACATCATGCCGTCATGATTGACGTCGTGGTAGACTCGGCCGGTGATGGTGCGGGCATTCGTCTGAGCGTTTTCAATCACCGACTGCCGAACACTGCCCGACGGAACCGCATGCCCGGCGGCGTGCAGCGTGACGGGAAACGACAGAGTTCCGCCGCCCTGACTGCTGCCCAGAGTCGCGATTTCTGTTTCCGTCAGGTCACTGATCTGGCGCACCGGATTTGAACTGGTCACCGGAATGGTGCTGACTTCGCTGGCGGCGGGCAGGATCAGAGTGTCCAGCACGATGACTTCTTCCGGAGCGGTATACACCTGATCGTGGACGGTGATGGTGCGAGCCGGAAGGATGCGGACATCCACGTCTCGCAGTTCGATGGGTTCTCCCACCACGGTGTCGAAGGCATGGTCGGCTCCGTTGCCGAAGATGATGTCTTTGAAGGCTCCGCCGGTGATCCAGTCATCGCCTTCTCCGGCGTAAATCTGGTCGCGGTCAGACGGCTGCCATGACGATCCAACCAGCGGGGCTCGCATTTTGATGCTGAAGGCCGGCTGAGCATCCGCAGCGAAGGACGTGATCTTCAGGAAGTACGTGCCGGCTCCGAAGCGACTGAGATTCAGGAACCAGAAGTTTCTGGCCAGAATGTTGCCGTCCGAGTCCACCAGGTCTGCTCGCACATGCGGCGACAGCTGCACCCAC
>JAGQPY010000248.1 GCA_020426485.1 Planctomycetaceae bacterium | reverse complement strand
TTTCATTCCCGAGCTGAAGACGTCACGGGAGCACGTGCGGTTCGCGATTTGATTCACACTCATTGTCTGCACTGCCACGATGATTCCGTCAAGGAAGGTGGACTGTCACTGGAACACATGAACGTGGCGGACATCGCGGCAGCGACGGACGACTGGGAGAAGATCCTTCGCAAGCTGACTCAGCGAGTCATGCCGCCGCCGGGAACGACGCGGCCTTCGGAAGAAGAATTCGCGGTCGTGATTGACGATCTTCAGCGGCAACTGGACACCGCTGCCGAATCGAACATCCGTCCCGGTCGCACAGATGCGTTCCGTCGTTTGACTCGCACGGAATACAGCAACGCCATTCGAGATCTGCTGGGACTGTCGATTGATGTTGAACGACTGTTGCCTCCGGACGAAGCCAGTCATGGGTTCGACAATATCACCGTCAGCAATCTATCGCCGACACTGCTGAATCGTTACATCGCCGCCGCGCAGCAGTTGAGTCAGCTGGCGGTGGGCGCTCCCGTTCGTTCACCAGCGGGGCACACAGTTCGTCTGCGTGCCGACTTGACTCAGGAAGATCATGTCGTCGGATTGCCCGTGGGTACGCGCGGCGGTGTGCTGTTCGAATACAACTTTCCGCTGAACGGTGTGTACGAAATTCAGGTGCGGCTGATGCGAGACCGCAATGAGCACGTGGAAGGCCTGAAGACCGCTCATGAACTCGAAGTCCTGCTGGATCGCGAACGAATCGGCCGGTTCACTCTGAAGCCGCCTCGATCCAATGTCGAACACGCCAACATCGATGCCGATCTGAACGTGCGACTGACGGTCTCTGCGGGACCTCACGATGTCGGCGCGACGTTTGTGCAGCAGACGGCGTCTCTGCTGGAATCCAAACGACAACCCTATGATGCTCATTTCAATTTTTACCGGCATCCACGCCTGTCGCCCGCGATTTACGAAGTGTCCATCACCGGCCCGCACGAAATTCATAGTTCCGGCCGGACACTCAGCCGCGAACGCATCTTTGGCAGTGCGTCCACGTCAGTCGCCGCAGAAGGTAACCAACAGGAAGCCGACCGTGCTCGTGAAATCATCCGCCGATTGCTGCGGCGAGCTTACCGGCGGAGCATCACCGATGACGATCTCCAGCAGCCCTGGGAATTCTATTCCACCGAACGTTCTGACGGCGGCAGTTTCGAACAGGGCATTCAGGCGGCTTTGCGAGCCATTCTGGTCAATCCTCACTTTCTGTTTCGAGTCGAACGTGATCCGCCGGGACTGCCTCCACAGACGGCCTACAGAACCAGTTCATTTGAGCTGGCATCACGGTTGTCGTTCTTTTTGTGGAGCAGTCTGCCGGACGACGAACTGCTTGACCTTGCGGAATCGATCGACCTGAGCACGACGGACGACCCGCCACTTCAGGTTTACAGAATGCTGCGTGATGAACGTTCGCAGTCGTTGGTCACCAACTTTGCCAGTCAGTGGCTGTATCTTCGAAATCTGGATTCGATGACTCCGGATCTGCGAACCTTTCCCGACTTCGACGACAATCTGCGACAGGCTTTTCGGCAGGAAACCGAACTCTTCTTCGAAAGCATCCTGCGTGAAGATCGCAGTGTGCTGGACCTGCTGCATGCCGATTACACGTTTCTGAACGAACGCCTCGCAAAGCACTATGATATTCCTCACATTTACGGAAGTCGATTTCGTCGAGTCGACCTGCGGCCGGAGGATCGACGTGGTGGGTTGCTGCGAAACGGCAGCATTCTGATGGCCACGTCGTATGCCACGCGGACGTCGCCCGTGCTGCGAGGAAAGTGGATTCTGGAAAACCTGTTGGGGTCACCGCCGCCTCCTCCGCCCGAAAACGTGCCGCCTCTGGAAGACAACACCGTTGCTGCGGATCTGCCGGTTCGCCAGCGTCTGGCCGCTCACCGAGCCCACGCGGCATGCGCCGGTTGCCACAACCTGATCGATCCCGTCGGGCTGGCTCTGGAAAACTTTGACGCCGTTGGTCGATGGCGTGAACTGGAATCCGGACTTCCTGTGGACGCCTCCGGTGGTCTTCCCGATGGTACCGATTGCGTCGGTGTGGCCGAACTCGAACAGGGAATGCTCCATCGACCGGACGTCTTCGTGCAGACTCTGGTCGAAAAACTGCTGACGTACGCTTTGGGGCGAGGCATCGAACCAAGCGACGCTCCCGCGATCCGCCGGATTGTGCGAGATGCGAAAGCAGATGATTACCGGTTTTCGTCCGTGATTATCGGCATTGTTAACAGTGCGCCCTTTCGAATGAGGACAACGCAATGATCGTGATGAAGAAGTCGATTCCGCGTCGCACATTTCTGCGTGGTGTTGGAGCGTCCGTGGCTTTGCCGCTGCTGGATGCGATGATCCCGTCGATGACGGCCCTGGCAGACACTCCGGCCAGTCCCGCGAAGCTCAGACGCTTGGGCTTTGTGTACATGCCGATGGGTTGCGATCACAGTCGCTGGACACCCACCGGCGACACACTGGAGGAACTCACTCCGACGCTCAGCCCGCTGGCCAAAGTTCGCCATCAGGTTTCTGCCATCACCAATCTGGAACTCAGAAACGCGTATCCCGGAACGCACGCCACCTCCAACGCGGCCTTCCTGAGTGCCACGACCGCCAAGCGCACGGAAAGCACAGACTATCGGCTGGGCACGACGGCCGATCAGCTGGCCGCTCAGCAGATCGGTCAGGAAACGCAGCTGCCGTCGCTGGAGCTGGCCATGGATCTGGTGTCGATGGTTGGTCAGTGCGACAACGGTTATGCCTGTGTGTACCAGAACAACCTGTCCTGGTCGTCCCCCACAACGCCCCTGCCCGCCGAAGCTCATCCGCGGCTGGTGTTCGAAACGCTGTTCGGTGCGGGAGGCAGTGCGGCGGAACGACAGCAGGCCATTCGTCAGCGAGCCAGTCTGCTGGATTCGATCTCGGAAGAATTCGGTCGACTGGAACGAACGCTGGGCGCGAGTGATCGCAATCGCGTGCGAGAGTACCTGGACGCAGTCCGTGAAGTCGAACGCCGCATTCAACTGGCCGAACGAAAAGCACAGGAGAATCCTCTGCCTGATCTCGACCGACCTCAGGGCGTTCCCGCCGCTTATGGCGATCACGCTCGACTGATGTTTGATCTGCAGCGACTGGCTCTGCAGGGCGACATCACGCGAGTCATCACGTTCCAGCTCGCGCGAGAAACCAGCAACCGATCCTATCCGGAAATCGGTATTTCCGAAGGTCATCATCCGCTGACTCATCACGGCAATGATCCGGAAAAAATTGCGAAGGTGGCAAAGATCAACCAGTTCCATGTGTCACTGTTCGCGGGCTTTCTGGAATCGCTGCAGGACACGCCCGAAGGCAATGGGACTCTGCTGGATCACGTGCTGTATCTTTATGGAAGCGGCATGGGCAATCCCAACGTTCACGACCACATCAACCTGCCGATTCTGGTGGCCGGTGGAGCCGCCGGAAACATGCGTGGCGGCCGTCATCTCCGCTACAAGGAACCAACGCCGCTGGCCAACCTGCATCTGACTCTGCTGGACAAGGTCGGCGTTAAGCTGGATTCATTCGCCGACAGCAACGGCAAAGTCGACGACCTGTTTGAACCGTTGAACGTCTGAAAACGAACATTCTTCACCGAACATGTCCCTCTCCCGAATTCTTCGGGGGAGGTCGAACGAGCGAAGCGATGTTCGGGAGGGGGCCGTCCGCTGCTTTGGAATCTGTCATCATGAACCAACAGCAACAAACATCGATCAGTCAGCGATGCGAGCCAACGTCCGAACGAAGATTGGGCGTTATTCTCATCTGTGCTCTGCCGGTGATCTGGCAGAGTTCACTCGGTGTCGCTCGGGCGACTGATTCCGTCGCACCGCTGGCAGATGCCGTGCAGCAGAAAGATACATCCGGAGTCAAACTGCTTTTGCAGATGGGAGCCAACGTCAATGCGGCTCAGGCGGACGGCATGACGGCTCTGCACTGGGCTGCGTACCTCGACAAACCGCTCCTTGTGAAGTGGTTGATCGAACACAAAGCCAACGTCAACGTCACCAATCGATATGGAGTCTCTCCACTGACGCTGGCCTGTCGCAACGGGAGTCGCCCCATCGTTCAGCAGTTGCTGGATGCGGGAGCCGATCCCCAACCGGTGCTGCGTGGCGGCGAAACCGCATTGATGACGGCTGCTCGCACGGGCCGCATCGGCCCCGTAAAGGCTTTGCTCAAAGCCGGAGCCGCCGTCAACGCACGAGACGACAACGATCAGACGGCCGTCATGTGGGCAGCGGCGGAAGGACACACCAAAGTCGTGGAAGCTTTGATTAAAGCCGATGCCGATTTTCTGACGCCGCTTCCTTCGGGATTTACGCCGCTGTTCTTCGCCGTCCGCGAAGGCCGCACCGATGTTGTGAAGCTGCTGCTGGAACGAGGTGCCGACGTCAACGAAGTGCTGAAACCCAGAAGTCGCGGTCGGCGAGAACACACCACGGCTCTGCTTCTGGCTGTGGAAAATGGTCACTTCGAAACCGCGGAAGCTCTGCTGCAGGCCGGGGCCGATCCTAATGCCGCACCAGCCGGATACACGGCTCTGCATGCCATCACATGGGTTCGCCGCCCTCTGCTGGGCGACACCGATCCCGCGCCGATTGGTTCCGGAAAGATCAGCAGTTTGGACTTCGTTCGGCTGTTGCTGAAGTCCGGCGCTGACATCAACGCTCGATATGATCAGGAAAGCCTGAACGGCGGTGGGCGTTACAACGGTGGAGATGCTCAGTTTGTCAAAGCCGGAGCCACCACGTTTCTGCTGGCCGCTCGAAATTCGGATCTGCCACTGATGCAACTGCTGCTGGATTCCGGTGCCGACTGGACCATCCCCAACGCCATCGACTGCACCGCGCTGCTGGCGGCCGCCGGCGTGGGAGCACTCGGCAGCGGCGACGAACTTCCCGGAACCGAAGCCGAAGCGATCGAGGCCGTTCGTCGACTGCTGGAACGGGGAGCCGACATCAACGACGTCACTCAAACGGGCGAAACGGCCATTCATGGTGCCGCCTATCAGGAACGTCCTCAGCTGATTCGCTTTCTGGCGGAACAGGGAGCCGATGCGGATCTGTGGAACCGAAAGAACAAGTTCAACTGGACGCCCCTCCTGATCGCTCGCGGCTACCGCCCCGGCAACTTCCGTCCGTCACCCAAAACAATCACCGCGGTCGAAGAAGTCATGCAGTCCGCCAACCTCCCCATCCCACCCGCCGAACTACCTTCCGAAACTCCCCAACGCTGAGGATTTTCCGATGCGGCCGGTCTCACGACCTCCGTTGTGGCCGGTCTCGCGACCGAGCCATCCGCTCCGCTCCGTTGTGGCCGGTCTCGCGACCGAGACATCCGCTCCACTCCGTTGTGGCCGGTCTCGCGACCGAGCCATCCACTCCACTCCGTTGTGGCCGGTCTCGCGACCGAGCCATCCACTCCGCTACGGTCGTCCTCCCGGCCAAGCCTTCCGGCGAATCAGCGTCGACACTCAGCACGGGACAACTGCTGAAGGAACGTTCGTGCCGTTCTGTCCCGGCGGTGAGTTTTTCGATGGTCTCCGGCCGATCTCCGGCAAGCCTTCAGGTTCGGTCGCCTGGATTTCCATCGGCTGGCTTTTCGCATCTGAATTCGTGACGAACCGATTTTACGGGCGATTGACGATGTGTCCGTTCTTCAGAAACGGAATGGCCAGGTGCATGGGAATTCCGTCGTCGGGGCGAAGAATGGGTTCGGCCGAATACTGAGTTACGTAGGCTCGTCGCATGCGATTGGTGGTGTTTGCTCCGCTGCAGTGAAACGTGATCGAGCTGAAGACCACCAGACTGCCGGCGGGAACAACGGCCGGGATGCCGGGTTCGTCGCCGAAGTAGCCGGTTTTGTCGCCGGTGATCGGGTCACGAATGTGGTCAACGCGAGTCCGAATGCCGCACTTCGAAAACGGCAGTACGCGAGCTGTTCCGTTTTCGATGGTCATGTCGTCGACGGCGGCCCACACGGTCACGTAGGGTCGGTGAGGAAAATCCAGATAGCCGGAATCCTGATGCCACGAAAAACTGATTCCCTGTTCCGCTGCCTTGGCCACGTACTGATCGTAAAACAGAAAAGCGTCTTCGCCGATGGTGGCTCGACAGACATCAGCCATCAACGGGCTGAAGACGTAGTCGGACAGTCCGGGTGCTTTTTCAAACTGCTTGGCGATGTGGTAGCGCCTGCCGCGGTGACTGATGTGAATGTGGTCGGTCTTCAGGCGATCCATTTCCTGATGCATCAGATCAATCAGCCGATCACAGGAATCCCTCAAAATCTGCAGGTGTTCCGGTGAAACGGCGTTTTCAACAATGAAATAGCCATCTCGCTGGTACTGATCGCGATGTTCCGAAGTAATCATGAGCAGCCGTTTTCCGTTCGTTCAATTGTTCAGATCCGGTTCCGCAAACTGAACCGATGTTGTCACCATGGCATCTCGCTGATCAGTGACCGACACAAACCATGTGTTGGCGTTGTCGGGCGGCATCATTGCTCGAACAACCGACTGCGAAATCTCCGCGGGCACTGTGGTCCATTTCCGATCAGAACGCCGGCCGGAATCCGTCGTGTAATGCAGCGCTGCCGATTTGAGGGGCACGGCGGTCTGAACGTTCACCACAATGTGGTCGCCGTCCTGTCGCGGCGCATCGGGAACGGGCAGTGGCTGACCGATTGAACCGTCAGCCTCATCGGTGGACGATGTTTCCCGTCGGCAGTACGAATCAATGAACAGGCCGATTTCCTTTGGAGCCCAGCCGGGCGGATGTCCGTGGCGCATGTTGACTTCAATTCGCATTTGGCGAGCACCGGTGACCAGATTGAACGATTTCTGGTAGCTGTCCAGAGGATAGTGAACATCATTCGTCCCATTCACAAACAAAATGGGAACTCGACAGCGCGACAGGTGTGACGACGGATCGTACGTCGCAATCCACTCCGCTCGGTATTCGCCCAGTTGATCAATGGCCGGCTTCTGGACGGATTCGCCTTCGAACAGGAAACCGCAGCCGTACACCGGAACGGCTGCCTTGAAGCGATCATCCACCGACGCCACAAGGCACGTTGTGTACCCGCCCCAACTGATGCCCGTCACCGCTGTACGATCTGCATCCACGTCCGAGAACGAACGAATCAGCGAATGAGCCTTCACCACATTGGCCACCGCATGGTACGGCCACTGTGAAGAACGGTCCCCGGAAATCGAACGGAACTTTTCATCGTGCCCCTGATCCGGCCCGCCCGGGTCCAGGCGAATTCGGCCTTCACGCTTCGCCGCCTGATTTAACACCGGTGCACCCGTGGTCGGATCGTACACCGGCGCTGGGGGACGATGTCCGGAAAGGTCCATGGCGATCGCCGCGTAGCCTCGCTGAGCCCACAGCCAGGCCCATTCGGCAAATGCCGTTCCGCCGCCTCCGTGGATCAGAACCACGGCCGGAAACTTTTCATCCGACCCGGCAGAAGGGTCGCGATCGCTGAGCGTCGCAGGAGAAGCATAAAACGCAAACACTTCCGTCGAATGACCATTGTACGGTTCGCCGGAATACAACAGCGACTGAACTTTCCCGGACTGATCCAGCCACTTCATCTGCGGTGTCTGCCGCAGATCGTCGATGTTCCAGACGCCCATCTGTTGAGCCATCGCGACCGTCGGCACACAGAACAGCAGAGCAATACTCAAAAGCAGACTGCGATGAACCATCGGAACTTGCAGCACGTCACACCCACTTTCAGAACAGCACCCAACATGTACACCCCGGAACACGAAACTCGCCAGGTCAACACTTCATCCTATGTCCTCCGGTTCACCTCAACAAATTCCGGCACGCGACATCGCTGAGACGAACGATAGGGACCTCGCCACCACGTCCACAGGGACTGTGGAAGTGGAAGACGAGAGGCCGCTGCATTTCGCAAGGCACGGACAGAAATGTCCGTGCCACTTGCCAGGCTGCCCATTCCCGATGCCGCAGGCGAGGCTTATCGTGTTCCCGACAGGCTTCGCCTGAGGGCATCGGGTTAAACAGTTGATTTTCCCACCCCCAAATACTTCACAGCATTGAGCCCAGCCGTTGCCGATCAACTATTCCCGACAGTCAAAGCGAACAACGTGAGC